>DASYLC010000097.1:0-13794 GCA_036009775.1 Chitinophagaceae bacterium | reverse complement strand
ATACCAATTTTCGCATATTCTTCTCCACCTTCATTGATGATGGGAACAACAGCGGCAATGGTCTCCACATTATTCACCACGGTCGGGCAATCCCATAATCCTTTTACGGCCGGGAAGGGAGGTTTGATCCTCGGGTTTCCTCTTTTTCCTTCCAGCGATTCCAGCAAGGCAGTTTCTTCACCACAAATGTAGGCACCGGCTCCGCGTTGTACATAGATCTCGCAGTCGAAGCCGCTGCCTAAAATATTTTTACCCAAAAACCCATTATTCTTTGCTTCAGTAATGGCTTGCTCGAGTATATCCACGATCCAGTCATACTCCCCGCGAATATAGATATAAGCCCTGTTGGAACCCAGTGCATACGATGAAGTGATCATTCCTTCGATCAACAGGTGGGGAATGAACTCCATTAAATAACGATCCTTGAATGTTCCAGGTTCCGATTCATCTGCATTCACCACCAGGTAACGGGGCACACCTTCCGGTTTGGCCAGGAAACCCCATTTCATTCCTGTCGGAAAACCCGCGCCACCACGACCACGCAGCCCGCTTTTCTTTACTTCCTCGGTCACCTGGTCCGGGCTCATCGTCTTCAACGCTTTCTCCACACTGCGATATCCACCTTCACGGCGATACACATCATAGAGTTTGATGTTTTCGATGTGTGCTTTGTCCAGTAATAATTTTCGTCCCATAGTTTTCGTTTCGGCCTCCCACTCTACCTCTGCCTCTTTCGGAGGGAGAGAATTCTGCGATTCATTGAGACATTGTATCTCAACTTTTTCATTCCTTATTTCTCATTCCTTATTTCTTATTTACCTCACCGCTTGTCGCGCAAATAACAACCACCGCTTCCCTTTCTTCACCCATACTTCCAGTACTTTCAGGTGATAGTTGCCGTCTTTACCGTTTAGCGTCGCACTGATATCCGCCACAAACCTCGCATTCGCCATATTCCCGTTCAGCATTACCTGAAGGCTGTCTTCTTTGTAACTGTTATACTTCATATAACCTGTTTCCAGGTTTTTGATCATATCGTTCTTTGTCTCTACCCAACCGTTGCTGTGTCCATAACTCAGCGCCTTATCGGTTTGCTGGTTGATGGAGACCGTATTCTTACTGACCAGCGCCCGGTGAAATTCTTTCAGCGTGGCCGATAATTTTTCTTCATCCGTTTGCGCCCCGCAAACAACGCTATAAAAGAACAATACTGTACATAACAGCGCTTTCATTCTATAGAACTTTTGTCGCCTTTCTCCGGGCCAGTTTCCAGTCCTTCTTTTCCTTGATCCAAACCATTTCTATCGAAAGATTCAATAATGATTCAGTTCCATCCGCTTTTTTCTCATTCGCTTTGAACACATGCACCACTACCATCGAATCACCCCTCGATGAAACATCATAAGGGAAAGGCTCTGTCGATTGAGTGTACACAGATCTGTTATGAATGATCCCCTTTAATGCCTCCTCTCTATTTTCCACTTTCCCGCCCGAATGGACATAGCTGAGTGTTTTTGCAAAAAGTTTGTCAAGCGTTACGCTGTCCTTCGTACCAAAAACAGTTGCGTCCAGCAGTTTTGCATTCGCCATTGCGCCAATCATTGCTTTGTTCTGTGCATTACAGGTCATGAGCAGCACCAGGGATCCTATGGTAAAAAATTGTTTCAATTGTTATTGTTGTGGTTTATCCATGTTTACCATCCAGTTGAACCCGTATTTATCCGTCAGCATTCCAAAGCGATGTGCCCAGAATGTTTCCTGCGGAGGCATCATTACCGTGCCGCCTTCTGCCAAACCATTAAATGCTTTTTCCAGTTTCTCTACTGAAGTAAAATGCAACGAAAGGCTCAGGTTATTACCGGTCTTTATTTCATAGCCGGGAGGGCCATCGGATGCCATGAAGGAACCCGCTTCACATTCGAATGTGGCATGCATCAGCTTGTTCTTGAACTCATCGGGAGTCTCTGCTCCCATCGGCGAATCGCCAAAACTTTGCTGGAACAATATTTTACCGTCCAGCGCCTTGCAATAAAATTGCAGGGCTTCTGTTCCGTTTCCATCGAAGTTGAGGTAGGGTGTTATTCCTTGCATATACTTATTTTTTTGCGGTTATTAATTGTTAACAGATTGATTTTTCCTGCATTCATCGATAATTGAATCTACCTTTTCTTTGGTGAGATGTTCCCGGTAATTCTTCCCAAATTGCATCATCGGCGCATAACCACAGGCACCTAAACATTCTACTGTCTTTAGGGTGAACATTCCATCCTCACTTGTCTCTCCCGGCCTGATACCGAGTTTCTCGTGGATATATTTAATAATATCATCACTCCCGTTCAGCATACAGGGCCCAGTCTGGCAAACTTCAAACATGTATTTACCAACCGGCTTCAAATTGTACATGCTGTAGAATGTCGCTACTTCATATACTTCGATCGGCTCCAGTTGCAGCAGCGATGCTACATAGTCCATCGTCTCCGCACTCAACCAGCCACCGAATTCCTTCTGCGCCAGGTGCAATACGGGGATCACAGCGCTTTTCTGTTTCCCTTCGGGGTAAAAGCCGATGATCCGTTGGACTTCCTGTAGTGACTTATCTGAAAATTGCAAATTCATTTCTATTTTGAAATTTTGGAATTGGGAAATTTCTATCCTTCGTTGCTTCAGGATGACAAGTCCCATCATTCATTTTTCATTGCCTTAATTTCCACATTTATCACACTTCCACATTTTCACATTCTTTACGCGTCCAATTCTCCTGCGATCAGATTCAAACTACTCATCGTCATGATCGCATCACTCAGCATCGCACCCTTTGTCAATTCTTCGAAAGCCTGGTAATAAATAAAACAGGGCCTGCGGAAATGCAACCGGTAGGGTGTTCTGCCGCCGTCACTGATCAAATAAAAACCAAGTTCTCCGTTTCCTCCTTCCACTGCCTGGTACACTTCTCCCTTCGGTATCTCTGTTTCGCCCATCACAATCTTAAAATGATAGATCAGCGCTTCCATCTTGGTATATACATCTGCTTTCTCCGGTAAATAATATTCCGGTACATCTGCATGGTACACGTCCGCTTCCGCTCCTTTGAATTCCTGTACTTTCCGGTAAGCCTGTTCGATGATGCCCAGACTCTCCCACATTTCTTTTTCACGGACCAGCCAGCGGTCATAATTATCCCCGGTGGTGCCGACAGGTATATTGAATTGAAAATCCTCGTAACTGCTGTAGGGCGTATGCACCCGCACATCATAATCCACACCGGCTGCTCTCAGGTTAGGACCGGTAAATCCATAATTCAATGCCCTCTCCGCACTGATCGCACCTGTATCTTTTGTGCGGTCCATAAAGATCCTGTTGCGCTGGAACAGGTTCTCAAATTCTTTCAGCACTTTGGGATATTCCGCCAGGAATTTTTCTAATTTTTGAAAAGCGATGTCATTGAAATTTCTTTCAAATCCACCGATACGACCCATATTGGTCGTTAACCGTGCTCCGCAAACTTCTTCATAGATCTCGTAGATCAGTTCCCGGTATTGCATTACGTATAAGAAACCGGTATAAGCGCCGGCATCCACACCTACAATTGAATTACAAATAAGATGATCGGAAATTCTTGCCAGTTCCATGATGATCACCCGGAGATAGTCAACTCTTTTCGGCGTCTTTACTCCCAGCAACTTCTCGCAGGTCAGGTGCCAGCCCATATTATTGATCGGGGAAGAGCAATAGTTCATCCTGTCCGTCAGCGTAGTGATCTGGTACAAGGGTCTGCGCTCTGCTATCTTCTCAAAAGCCCGGTGTATATACCCGATGGTCTGTTCGGTGGAAACAATACGTTCCCCGTCCAGTTCCAGGATATTCTGCATCACCCCATGCGTGGCCGGGTGCGTGGGACCCAGGTTCAGCGTCGTGGTGGTTTTCTCGATCGAGCCTTCCGGTAATTTGATATGTTGTTCACTCATATCTGCATCCGCTATGCGGAATAATTTTTATTTTTGTCATCGCCTGTGCTACTATGATCGTCCCTTGCGTCGCACACTTCATCGTTTGGTAATCCTATTCATCTTTTCCCACGGTTAAAACCGTGGGCTATCACACAATTGGTCTACCCGTTTCATCCGGTTTATCTGCTTCAGCAATCACGTGTTCTTTATCGGGTGTTGATTCCGTGCCATATCCCATCGTACCGCCTCTTCCGAACATCTCGTCATCTTTATCCACCCTTGTCTGGTCTTCCAGCGGGAACTCTTTGCGCATCGGGAAATAATCCATCTCATCTACATTCAATATCCGTTTCAGGTTCGGGTGCCCCACAAAATTGACCCCGTAAAAATCATAGGTCTCTCTTTCCATCCAGTTGGCCGCAGAGAACAAACCTGTTGCAGTATAAATATCAGGCTGATTGATATCCGCAAACACTTTGAACCGGATGCGGATATTGTCTTCCAGGTTATGCAGGTGATACACCACCGCCAGTTCCTTTCCTTTATTATCAGGATAATGCACACCACAGAGGTCCGTCATAAAACGAAATTTCAGTTCCTCATCATCATATAAAAAATTGAGCACTTTCAGGTTGTGCTCTTTGGGTGCTTCGAAGGTGAGCATGCAATAGGGTTCTTCAAAGCCCGTGAGTTGATCAGGAAACTTTTCAGTCAGTCTTTTTTGTATTTGTTCGTTGGTCAACATGAAAAAAATGGCTTCGGACTTTTGGCCTCGGGCCATGGGCTAAAGGCATTTAATGATTGATCTGTTTGTTTCCGCCCGACTGCCGCCCACAGCCCGCAGCGTCTCACTACTGTATTCCATAACTTTCCAGCAACGCCTTATACCTCTCCCCGTTCCGCCGCCTCAAACTTTCTTTTCCTACCAGGTCCTGGATCCGCATCACACCGTCAATAATACCTTCAGGTCTTGGCGGACAGCCGGGTACATATACATCCACAGGTACCACCTGGTCGATCCCCTGCAATACACTGTAAGTATCGAATATCCCACCGCTCGATGCGCAGGCACCTACCGCTATTACCCAGCGGGGTTCTGCCATCTGCAGGTAGACCTGTTTTACCACCGGCCCCATTTTTTTAGCGATCGTTCCCATCACCATCAGCAGGTCGCATTGACGGGGAGAGAAACCCACCCGCTCTGAACCAAACCGTGCCAGGTCATAATGTGAACCCATAGTGGCCATGAATTCGATACCACAGCAGGAGGTGGCAAAAGGCAGCGGCCAGATAGAGTTTTTTCTTGCCAAACCAATGATATTATTCAGTTTGGTGGCAAAAAAACCTTCCCCCTGGTGACCTTCGGGCATCTCGGCCATGCTGATATCAGCTTCCAGCGGTTTCTTGATAAGATTATATGATACAGGACGAGCCATAGTTTTAATTTGAAAATGTATCAATTTGAAAATTTGGTAATGTCTCTTTTAAACAACAATCTAAGATGACTAATGGTTTCATTTTCAATTGCCACATTATCATATTTTCAAATTATCAGTCTTCCCATTTCAACGCACCTTTTTTAATGATATATATAAATCCACAAAGGAAGAATCCGACAAACATGAATACAGCCCAAAAACCGCTCCAACCCAGGTCCTTAAAGTTGACCGCATAAGGATAAAAAAAGATCACTTCCACATCAAACAACACAAAAAGGATCGCGGTCAGGAAATACTTGATCGCCATCGGCTGACGGGCATCTCCATGGCTTTCAATACCACTGGCGAAGTTCTGCAGTTTATCCGATGTCTTTCTTTTAGGTCCCAGTAAATGCGTCACAAAGGTCAGGAAGATCACCAGCCCTACCGCAATAAAAATCTGTATGGCAACCGGCAGGTAAGAGCCGGAATCCGCATTGAGAGGGCTGATCTGAAGGAACTGAAACATAGGCTTTTGCTCTGTGCGCAAAAATAAGGTGACAGCCTGAAATTACCTTATCTTTTACAGGTGCAGGTGTCACCTTTTAAAAGGTGACACCTGCACCTGTAAAGAAAAATCCCCCGCCAAAACAGCAAGGGGACTTTCTTGTAAAAGAAGAAAACCGAGTTCTTATGATGTTAATTCCATTGTTTTCGTTTGTTCCGTCACTTTCTTCTTCACTTCTGGTTTGGAAGCGGAAGCTTTTGATGCCGGGAAGGAAGTTTTTCCCGTGCTTTTGACGGGAGGTTTCGCAGGCGCTTTCATCAGGATGTCGATATTCCGCTGAATATTCTCCGCATTGGCTACATCCACCAGTTGCCATTTTTTCAAGTAGTCAATCGCTTTCTCCTTGTCTTTAGCGTCATTCGCATAATAGATCGCCAGAAAACTGGCTGCACTGATATATTGTTTCTTGAACTTGGCAGTATCCTTATTGGCGAAATCAAATAATTTGATCGCATCCGGAACGGCAATACTGTCTTTTTTCGTGGTGTCAGAAAGCCTTGAATTATTAAAAGCCCACTCATAACCATAGACCTGGTCAGGGAATTTATCGATCATGACAACCGCCACATCTCTCGATCTCGCATAATCAAGACTGAAATAACGGGCCAGCGTAAGGTCAAAATAATCATTGATCGTAGGCTTGGGTTTCAGGTCAATTATCATTTGAATAAGGTCTCCTTCCTTGTCACGGATCTTATTGGCTTTGAAATAAGCCGCACCTTCTTTAATATAATCGATCCGGGAAGAGATAACGCTATCCAGGGGAGCACCCTTTACATAAGCATTGAATACCTCTTCTGTTGTACCGCCTGTCCGCCCCAGGATATTCGCCAGCAATTTATAGTCGTTAGCGATCTGGTCTTCCACTTTCTCTTTCTGGAAATATTTATTGATATAATTCTTTGCATTGACGTATTCCTTCATGGCGCCGATACTATCGCCGGCAGTCTTCATACTCTCCCCCTTCTGGTAATAAGCATCAGCAAGGAGTTTGTATACTTTGGGTTTAGTCTTATCGCCGGTAGATGCGACAACGCTCTCCGCTTTGGTGATCGCACAAGGGAAATCTTTTCTTGCCCAGCACAATTGCGCATATAAATATTCATGCTGAATATCCGGATCCGAATTGGCAATATAATTAGACAGGTGACCTTCCGCTTCTGGGAATTTCGACCGGAAGAAATTATAATAAAATAATTCGTAGTATGCAGGAGCGAATTTAGAATCGCTTTTCAGCGCATCATTCAGGTACTGTAATACGAACTCCCAGTTCTTCTGTGATTCGAATAATTTGGCCAGGCGTAAATTCGCCACGGCAAAAGCAGGGTTGACCGCCAGCGCCTTTTTATAGGTCTCAAATGCCTGCCCACCGCCCTGGCCCGGGTTCGCTTTACGATAAGCATTGCCCAACTGGAGCAGGGTCTCCGTATTCTTCTGGTCGGCCGCTTCAAGTTTCTGAACCGCATAAACGGCATCGCCGGCTTTAGCGTCCACGTTGGCGCGGCCGATCGCGGTGAGTACTGTTGGGTCGACACCTTTCCTTCCATTGGTGGCGGCTGTGATCGCCGCTTCAAATTTCTGACGGGCATCATTGGTCTTATTGTCATGCAGATCCGCATGTCCCAAACCAACCAGTATCAGGGGCGCACTGCCATTCGAAGCCAGCGCCTTTTCATATAACTGGCGGGCCCTGACATTGTCATCCATATCGAAATAGACCTGGCCCAGCCAATACGTCGCCTCAATATTATTAGGGTTTGTTGCCAGGAGTTTTTCAAAAATGCCGATCGCACTTTTGAACCTGTCCGCATACAAGTGGTTCATACCCTCCTGTATGGTTTGCGCTTTTAACCCGGGCACCGACAGGAACCCGATGGCTAAAATTGTTGCTGTGATTTTCTTCTTCATTTTCTTCTTCTTTTACGTTTGTGAATATAAAACTTATTTATTCTTTCAATCTCACCGGTCTTACTCCAAATCTTTTTTGAGAAGGTGCCAGGTAAGCTCTCAGGAAAATCAATTGTCCGATCTCGTCACTCATGAAATTCGCAAAGCCTGTTCCCAGTCCTTCGTAATTCTCCTTCAGTATATAAACCAAATCCCGTACCATAGGATACCGCTTTATGTAAATGTTTGCCTGGGAGGCTTTAACAAATCCTCCCGGGATATCCGTACTCTCAATTCCTGCCACCCTGATCTTCTTCAAATAACTTTGTTGTGATGTATCCTCGGGATTCCCGATCCATTCTACACCTATAAACCCAACAGCACCAGGGGTTTTAGAGACATAATTCATCACTTCTTCGCTGCTGCGGGCTGCCATCGCTTTTGACGTCAGTGTATCTCCCCGCAATACTGAATCGATGACAAAACGTACTGTACTGGTTGCTTTCAACCCGTCAAATACAGGAATTAAGTTTTTCTTATACTTCCCTGTTAATATTTGTTTAACATCCGCCATGGTAAATGAAGTATCCGTGGCAGAAGGATGTACAATAACAGAGATTCCATCCCTGGCGACCGTCAGGGCTCTAGGAGAAACTGCCATCGAATCGGACATCAGGCTTCGTTCCTCTTCATTATAGGTCCTGGTGGCGATGATCATCCGGATACTGTCTGTCAGCATATCCCTGAGACAGTCCGCCTCCGGTTTGTAGTAAACGACAATATGCGTACCGGGATGATTGGACTCATAGACCTGTACCAGCTCATCAATGACCGGTTTGAATGATTCATCAGCGCTTACCTGGATCGTGCCGCTCGTCCGGGTATCCTGCTGCAGATCGTTTCCCTTTTTAGCAGACGACCGGCATCCCCCGGCCAGTAACACGGAACCAAGAAGTGCAATAAAAAAAAGGCTACGGCAATGGATGGTCCGGGAACTCATTTAAAATAATTTTTCTTATACCCCCTGTATATCCGCCAGGCGCCGTATAGTAAACACATGCCTCCAAAGTATTTATCCATCTCCGAGGCCGGAAAGTCAATAAAAGACAACTTCATTTTTTCATGAAAAAGAAAGAAAATACCGACAATGATTATAAATACACCGGATCCATAGTCTTTCATGGAACGCATCATCGAAACCTGCTTCCGCTTCTTCTTTTCATATTCGTCAAACATTATCACTTGTTTCAGGGGTAGCAAATTATTAAATTTTACTATTCAATCCCGATAAATGTTACAGGGAGCACATAGTTGACAGGGACACTGATCCCGTTCTGTTTCGCGGGAGTCCAGCGGGGCATTTTTTTACACACCCTGACCACTTCCTGGTCAAACTCATTGCCACCACTGGTTACGATCTCAAAACTGTTGACCATACCATCTTTATCCACCTGGAATTTGATCCTGACGACCTTTTTCTCCCCGCTCTCCAGGTCATCGGGCGTGTCAAGGTTACGGGACAGGAACTGTTTCAGCGCTGCTGCCCCACCCGGGAATTCAGGGTCTCTTTCATCGGCCACGAAATCAGGCTGCGAAGGACCGGCAGGTTGGGTGCCCGTACCGGGACTGTCCACTGGTTTGTCAATGATCACTACTTTATTATCGGCGGGCTTGCCTTCCGAGGTCTTATCATCGATCTTCTTACCATCCAGTTCTTTGGCAGCCACCATGGGAGTAGTGACCTCTTTATCTTTTTTAATGACAGGAGGTGTTGTATATTTTACTGTAGCCGTTTTTGGAACAGGTTTTTGTTTGACTGTTTCCTTTGGCTTTACCGGTTCCTTTATCTTTTCGGCAGGCATTTGTATGGTCCTGATCACCATTTCTTCTTTGGGGACAGTTACAGGTTTTTTCTCTTCCTTGCTTTTGCCCATGGCAGTGGTGAGGATGAAAATAACAAGCAGTAACAACCCGGCGCCCAATGCTGTCAGCATACGGTTGCTATAACCCCTGCGAAGGGAATAAGCGCCATATTCCTTATTACGGTTCTCGAAAATGATATCGAGAAGATCCGATTGTAAAATGTTACTGTTTGTCATGGTGGTGTGTTTGATAATGAGATGCCGGTGAGTGTTGGAATCCATAAGTTGAGAGAGGCTGCGGCTGTTGGCTTTGGGCTGTTAGCTTGTCATCCCGAGCACAGCGAGGGAAGCTTGTGGCTTGCAGCTTCTCTCGTACCTTTGCTTTATGAAAATTTTAATGGTTTGCCTGGGAAATATATGCCGCAGCCCTTTGGCGGAAGGCATTTTGCAGGACAAAGCTTTTAGCGCAGGATTGACATGGAGCGTGGAAAGTGCAGGAACCCAAAACTATCATACCGGCGAAGCCCCGCATCCGTTATCGCAGAAAGTGGCAAAGCTGAACGGGATCGATATCTGTAACCAGCGGGCCCGACAATTCAGGGCGGACGATTTTGATATTTATGATAAAATATATGCACTGGCGGGTGATGTGCTGGAGGAGATAAAACGCATTGCGGGAAAAAAATTCAACCCGGAAAAAGCAGGACTCTTATTGAATGAATTGCATCCCGGGAAAAATGAAGATGTACCCGATCCCTGGTACGGGCCCGAGCCTGGCTATCATGAAGTGTATAAGCTGATCGATGAAGCTTGTGATGCTATCGTAAGAAAATATGCAATAAGCAATAATCAATTTGCAATGTCCAATTAGTGCAGTTGACCTATATGACTTATATGATCCATTTGACTTATTAAATCATGGCCAAACCATCATTACCACAGGGAACAAGAGATTTCGGACCGGATGTTGTTCGCAAACGCAACTATATTCTCGATACGATCAGGAATGTATTTGAGCTCTATGGTTTCCAGCCGTTGGAAACGCCAGCCATGGAAAACCTGGATACATTGATGGGTAAATACGGGGAGGAAGGAGATAAACTGATCTTTAAGATACTGAACAATGGCTTGGACAAGCCGGAAAAAGAAAAAAAAGCAAGAGAGGCTTTTGAGAAAATCTTACAGGGAAAGAACAGCAGTGATCTTACCGAACGTGCATTGAAATACGATCTTACTATTCCTTTCGCCAGGTATGTCGCGATGAACCACGGGCAACTCCATTTTCCTTTCAAACGCTACCAGGTACAACCTGTGTGGAGAGCAGACAGGCCGCAACGGGGACGCTACCGGGAGTTCTATCAATGTGACGCGGATGTGGTTGGTAGTAATTCCTTGCTGAATGAAATAGAGCTTGTCAATATATATGCTACGGTGTTCGATCGGTTAAAGATCAGCACCGAGATAAAGATCAATAGCCGGAAAATATTACAGGCATTGGCCGAAACCTGCGGCGCTACCGCAAAGATGACGGATATCACTACCGCCATCGACAAACTGGATAAGATCGGTCTTGATAAAGTAAAAGAAGAATTAACCGGCCGGCAACTTGACAATACCCAGGTCGGCATCATCGAACAATACCTTACGATTGCCCGGTATTCGGGTGACAATGAAACCATACTGGCCGAACTGGAAAAACTAATCGGAATCAACTCAAATGGCTCCAGTGGCTTAAAGGATCTCCGGACAATACTGGATAATACGAGTAATCTCGCCTTCAGCAGTAAGGTATATATAGATCCCACGCTGGCAAGAGGATTGAATTATTATACGGGTTCGATCTTCGAAGTCTCCTGCACCGGTGTCCAGATCGGCAGCATCGGTGGCGGCGGACGTTATGATGACCTCACCGGCCTGTTTGGCGTACCCAATATTCCCGGTGTCGGTATTTCTTTTGGGGTTGACCGCATCTACGATGTGATGGAAGAATTGAATCTGTTCCCGGCCAATGTATATATCGGAACACAGGTCCTGTTCTTTAACCTGGGTGAAGCGGAAAGCAGCGCCGCATTCGGGCTCCTGCAACAGCTCCGCCAAAAAGGTGTCCGGGGAGAGCTCTTCCATGAATCAGCTAAATTTGACAAACAATTCAAATACGCGGAAAAGAAAAATATTCCTTTTGTCATCATCATTGGTGATAAAGAACTGAAAGAAAATGCCTGTACCATCAAGAACCTGGGAACAGGTCAGCAGGAAACGATCCCTGCTGCCAAACTGGTTGATTATAATTTCTAACACACTGAAACTATGAAACATAAATTCTTCTCACTGTTCATTACAGTGATCTGCTGGCAATCGCTGGCTTTTTCCCAAAACAATCCTTTGTTGAAATACGTACCGGAGGATATGAAGCTTGTGATGAGTATCGATGCCAAACGTGTAGGCAGTAAGATCCCGGCTGAGACATTTAAGCAGAGCTTTTTCTATCGTAAAATAATGAAAGATCCCAACATGCCGTTCGGGGCATTCCTGAGCGAACCGGAAAGATCAGGTATCGATCTTTCAGCCGGCATACTCATCGCAATCAAAAATGAAAGAATAGAAGGAATGGAGAGGCCGCAACCTTCATTTTGTATTTTTATAAAGCTCCGCGACGCGGAAGCCTTTACCGCCCTTATGAAAAAAATGGCCGGCGACGGAGAGGATAGCAAGATAGAGGTATATGGTACGGACCGGATACTTGTATCAGACGCATCAGTAGCGGTGGGTTGGAACAACGATGTATTTGTTATTTCGAATGGTTATGCCCGCGAGATCCAGAAGTCCATTATGCAGAACTTCTCCTATATTGATTCGTTCCCTCCCGATCCAAAGAAAATGGAGCAGGCAAAGTACGAACTGGCAAAAGGCCAGCGGGATATGCTTTTTACCCTGCTATCTCCCAAAACATCCAACTCCTTCAGCCCCGATCCGCATTTTACCGAAGTGATGAACAGCGATGCGGATATTAAACTATGGAATGGCGGCAGCATGAACCCGATAGCAGAAAACATGTTACCGTTTCCGGGCTTACTGGAAAAACTGGCAGCATTCGGCGGGAAAAACAAAACAGCCACGATCAATTTTGAGAATGGCAGGGTCCTTATGCAGGGTCGCAGTTTCCTGGAAGGAGCCATGGCCGATATTTATAAAAAATACCCGGCAGAAGCACAGCATATGGACCTGGTAAAACGCTTGCCACCGGGAACACTGATGGGGTTTGCGAATCTTTCTTTTAACCAGGAAATGGCCGGCGAATTATTGCAGAGAAGCGGCCTGATGCAGATCGTTGACAGCCTCAAAGAAGAGATCCCTTTTGATCTCTCATTGATTCCCGGTGTATTTAAAAGCAATATGATGATCGCTGCGGTAAAAACCGATATCACTGAAGACACCGATGAATCGATCAGTAAAATGGGCGGCCTGCAACTGATCATCGCAGTCCCGATCGCCGATAAGGCAAAATTTGAAAAGCTGAAACCCGAAATACTCAAGACATGGGACTCTATGAATGAAGACCGCAAAGCAATTGTAATGAAGCAACCCAAAGGTCTTTATGCCCGGCATTCGGATGACATGCTCGTTCTCGCTTTATCACCCCGGACCGCTGATGCATTCTTACAAAATACCGGAACAGGAGAAGTTCCTGCCCTGGTACAACAATACAGCAAATATCCTATGGTGGCCACGATCAACTTCGGACAACTACTGGCTACCCTGTTTGCAAATAACCGGCCCGGTGATACCCGGGATGGCATGATGACTGTGATGGATAAGTTTGACAAGATCGTGGTCTATGGCGGATTATATGAAAATGGAAGTATCAACAGCACGATGGAGTTCCGGTTCAGCGATCCCAACCAGAATTCGCTGAAACAATGGTTTGAACTGATAACATCAATGGCCGGGAATAATGCAGACAGGATGAGCGATTACAAAGACCGCTATATGGAAAGCGATACTACCGTAATGGTCGATTCGGTAAAAATAGAGCTGCTGGATATTAAACAGGAAGAAAAGAGGCCGGAACCGCCCCCACCCCCGCCACCTGTAAAACCAACAAAAAAAGAAAT
>DASYLC010000096.1:0-3223 GCA_036009775.1 Chitinophagaceae bacterium | reverse complement strand
CAGACAGAAACACTGGTCCGCAACCTCTATAAACAGGGCGATGCTGTTAAAAAAACTTCAAAAAGCCAACTTCCTTCCGCATTTCAGCGTATAGAAGATAAATTAGCATCACATTTCAGTACCCGGGTAAAACTCAGGCATAGCCGGAACGGCAGCGGGCAGATCATTATCGATTACTACTCGCAGGAAGAGTTGAACAAGATACTGGGACAAATGGATGCACCTTTGGATTAAACCCCAGTCCCTCTAAAGGGGTTGATAAGATTCTTTAACTCTTGTACAGTCATTACAAACATAAGACCCTGCTGCTCGTATTGTTTCTCTTCACTACGATGTTTTCTTTTTCACAAAAGCCAGATTCAGCTGCAGTAAAAAAAGATACCATTCCCGCAGTCACAAAAAAAGCAAGTACCAATAAATACGATTCCGCCTTTGCAGCGCACAGTCCCAAAAAAGCCGCGATCCGTTCCGCCATCCTTCCCGGTCTCGGGCAGATCTACAATAAGAAATACTGGAAGCTCCCCATCGTATACGGCGCATTGGGTACCTGTGCCGGTGTCTTCTTTTTTAATCTCGGCAGTTACCAGGATACCAAATTCGCTTACAAGGTAAAATACAATATGCGGGTGCTCTTCAAAGATTCCGCGTTGTATGCCAATATCAAAGACAACCTGAAACCCCTGAGCGAGGAATCGTTACGGTTTTACCGCAACCAGTATCGGCGGGATATCGATTATTCCGCTCTGGTATTCCTGATCCTCTGGGGATTGAATGTGGTGGATGCTTCCGTAGACGCCCATCTTAAAAGTTTTGATGTGGGACCCGACCTGAGTCTCCGTTTTAAACCCGGTTACAGTGAACTGGCAAAAACGAGTGGATTAAGTCTCGTATTGAAGATCGGGAAATAGGAAGGTTATGGTTTATAGTTTTTGGTTTATGGTTAGGGTCGTTTTAATGCAGCTAACCTGCATTCGCGGGGTCTAAAACCATAAACGATGGATGATAAACTATAAACCCGAAAATCCGTACCACCACTTATCCCGGTTCGGCTATTTAATAATTACATTTGTCCTGCTGCTTAAAATTCAAACATGAATATTGCTTTGATCGGTTATGGCAAAATGGGTAAAGCCATTGAAGAAGTGTCTTTGCAGAGAGGGCACAGCGTCGTGCTGAAGATCGACCATGATACTTTGAATGAATTCACACGTGAGAACCTGGCCAAAGCCGATGTGGCGATCGAATTCACCAGCCCGCACAGCGCCTATGAGAATGTAAAAAAATGCGTGGAGGCCGGCATTCCTGTTGTTTGCGGCTCTACCGGCTGGACAGAAAAACTGGGCGAGATCGACAAACTGATCGCGGAGAAGAACGGAGCCTTTATCTATGCCAGTAATTTCAGCGTGGGGGTCAATATTTTTTTTGAAGTGAATAAAAAACTGGCTTCGCTGATGGCCCCGCACACAGATTATGAAGTGATACTTGAAGAGACACACCATACACAGAAAAAAGATGCACCCAGCGGAACGGCGATCACACTGGCAGAGCAGGTGCTCGAACAGATCAAACGAAAAAAACAATGGGTGAACGAGTTGAGCGATCATCCCGAAGACCTGGAGATCATCAGCCAGCGGGTGGATCCTGCCCCCGGTACACACAGTATCAAGTATTCATCGGCCATCGATAATATCGAGATCATCCATACGGCGCATAACCGGAAGGGTTTTGCGACAGGATCGGTGCTGGCGGCTGAATTTATAAAAGATAAGAAAGGAACTTTTACAATGAAGGATGTGTTGGGGTTGTAAATAAGAAATAAGGAACAATAACGTCGCGATTCCTGAGCAACGCGAAAGGAACGAGCAAAGTTCAGGCAGAGTGGGAAGCCTGAATAAAGAACAGAACGCACAAGAGTGCGACAGGTGATGCCTAAAGGACTAAAGCTGGTAAACAAAAATGAAACGATCTTTTCTATTTACAATCATTGTTCTTTTTGCCAGCCTCCTGCAGGCACAAGTAAATACGGATAGCCTGCGCGGGAAGGTCTCAGTTGAGAAGGATCCTGCTAAAAAAGCCGGGATGCTGGTCCATTTATGCGAGCAGTTCCGTTTTTCCAACCCCGATTCCCTTTTATCTGCTGCAAATGAATTGATCAGGCTGGGGCAACATGAAAAAAATAAAAGCTGGCAGGCCAACGGCGCCTTCTTTATTGCTGCTTATTATAATGGAACGGACAAAGCAGACACCGCTTTATTGATCGCTCAAAGAAATATCCTGCTGATCCGGAAAGATCCTGCTGAAAAAAAATTACTGATAAAATATTATTCACTTGCCGGTGTAAGCATGATGAGACTGAACCGCCAGAAAGACGCACTTGAAATGTTCTATGCTTCACTGGAAGGTGCAGAATCGGCAAATGATAAAGAGGGTATTTATAAAGCGTATAACAATATCGGCTGGGCACTCATGGAACTGGAGCAGTTTGAGAAGGCCATTACTAATTTAGCTTTATGTATAAAAGTAATGGAGCAAATCAACCTTCCTGTAAAACATGCTACTCCCTACAATAATCTTGCCTCCTGCTATGGTTCTACAGGCAAAAACGATTCTGCCTATAAGTATGCGCAAATCGGGATCAGTGTTGCGCAAAAAAATACCGATTACAGTGCCGAAGCCAATGGCTACAGTATTATGGGTACTTTTTTATCCAAAGAAAAAAATTATGAAAAAGCATTGATCTATTTTGAAAAAGCCATCAGGATACGGGAAAAAAGCAACGACCCGTTTTTTATCGTGTCAGACCTTGCAGAAATATCCGATCTGCAGTCAAAAACCGGGAAGACAGCAGAAGGAATTGCAAATGGACAAAAAGCACTGGATATTGCATTGAACGCAAATATTGATGCAAAGCTCCCGATGATCTATACGGCTCTCGCCCATAATTATGAAAAAGCCGGGAACTATAAAGAGGCTGCTGAATCCTATAAAAAATTATATGCATTAAAAGACAGTTTGTACAGCAAGGCCAATCCCAAAGCGCTGGCTGAGATCCAAACCAAATATGAAACGGAAAAAAAAGAACGGAAAATAGAGCAACAACAGGACCGTATCGTCCGGCAGAATTATTTATTCCTGGGCATTGCCGGAGTTGCACTTTTTACCGGTTTGTTAATACGGGCAAACTATAAAAGGAATAAGCTACGACAGGAAGCTTCCATGAAGA
>DASYLC010000095.1:0-2701 GCA_036009775.1 Chitinophagaceae bacterium | reverse complement strand
GGTGGCACTGGAAAAATTAAAAGGGATTGCCGAAAAAAAATAAACTATGCCTGCTTCTTATAAACCCGGCGGGTATAATTCTGTATCTCCCTACCTCATCGTGAACGGGGCGCAGAAAATGATCGATCTGCTGAAACAAGTGTTTGATGCCAAAGAACTGAGGCGTTATGACCGGCCCGACGGGACCATTATGCATGCTGAAGTGCAATTGGATGATTCCGTTATCATGATCGCCGATGCTACTGATCAATATCCCCCGAATCAGCATTTGCTGCATATTTATGTGGCGGATGTGGATCAAACTTTTCAACGGGCGATCAAAGCAGGATGTATTGCGGAAGAATCGCCAAAACAACGGGAAGGCGACCCGGATCGCAGAGGTTCGTTCAAAGATTTCTCGGGTAATTCCTGGGCAATCGGAACGCAGTTGTCCTAAGATTCAATTGCCAATCCCGAACTTCGGGCAATGAAACAGGAGCTCGCTCATATTGCATTGGTGGTAAAAGAATATGATGAAGCCATTGCATTCTATACCCGGCAACTTGGCTTTATACTTATCGAAGACACCCGTCTTTCTGAAACAAAAAGATGGGTGATCGTTGCTCCACCGGGTTCCAACGGGTGTAATTTATTACTGGCCAAAGCAGCCAACGATGAACAGGCATCGCGCATTGGAAACCAAACCGGCGGAAGGGTTTTCCTATTTCTTTACACAGATGACTTCAAAAGGGATCATCAACTGATGGTGGAGAAAGGGGTTGAATTTGTGCGGGAACCGGTCACGGAATCGTATGGGATCGTTGCTGTATTCAAAGATCTTTATGGCAATCTCTGGGACCTTGTTGAACAGAAGAACAGATGAAGTATTGATTCAATCCCACCTACTACTCCATTCACCATTCCTTGTTCATCTGTTCTATATTCCCAGGGGGGCAGAAAAGCTGTAATTCCGGCGGATTAGTGGCTGATCCCGGGGGCATTGGGTCTTAAAACCCCAATCCCTTACCTTTGCGGCACCTTTGAAATCCCCGCCTGCTAAGGGCAGGCTGAGCTCAGGGTGACAAAATCTTTAAAATATATGGCAGATATTTTTGAACGTTTATTAAAAAATGCAGGACCGATCGGTCAGCATCGTGAAAGAGCACATGGTTATTTCGCATTCCCAAAACTGGAGGGCGAGATCGGAAGCCGGATGGTATTCCGCGGACAGGAAATGATAGTATGGAGTTTGAATAATTACCTCGGTCTCGCCAATCACCCCGAAGTAAGAAAAGCAGATTCCGAAGGCGCTGCTCAATATGGTTTAGCCCTGCCAATGGGTGCCCGCATGATGAGCGGGAACAGTAACCTGCATGAACAACTGGAAGCCGAACTGGCTGTCTTCGTGATGAAAGAAGATGCCGTTTTAGTAAACTTCGGATACCAGGGAATGGTGAGTCTCATTGATGTGCTTTGCGGTCGTCACGATGTGATCGTATATGATGCCGAAAGTCATGCCTGTATCATTGATGGTCTCCGTTTGCATCCCGGTCACCGTTATGTATATAAGCACAACGACTCGGAAGATTTCGAAAAACAATTACAGCGTGCCACTGCACTGATCGAAAAACAAAAAGCGGGTGGTATACTCGTAATCACCGAAGGCGTATTCGGAATGGCGGGTGACCAGGGCAACCTGAAAGATATTGCCGCGCTGAAAGATAAATACCAGTTCCGTTTACTCGTGGATGATGCGCATGGATTTGGAACCTTGGGTAAAACCGGCGCCGGCGCGGGTGAAGAGCAGGGTGTACAGGACAAGATCGACCTGTATTTTTCCACGTTCGCCAAATCAATGGCTTCGATCGGCGCTTTTATAGCCGGTGATAAACAGATCATCGATTATGTCCGTTATAATATCCGCAGCCAGATATTTGCCAAGAGCCTGCCCATGCCTCTGGTAGTGGGTAACCTGAAAAGACTGGAATTGCTGCGTACACAACCGCAGTTAAAAGATAAACTCTGGGAGAATGCATTGAAACTCCAGAAGGGATTAAAGGAAAGAGGTTTTGATATCGGTAAGACCGATTCAGTGGTAACACCGATCTACATGAAAGGTGATGTACCCGAAGCCACAGCGATGGTGATGGACATCAGGGAAAACTATCATATCTTCTGTTCGATCGTGGTCTATCCCGTTATTCCGAAAGGGCATATCATTTACCGTCTGATCCCCACTGCCGTGCATACCGATGAGGATATCCAGAAAACGCTGGAGGCATTCTCAGCTACCAAGAAAAAACTGGATGCTGGTGAATACAGGGCAGAAATGATCCCGGATATGGCGGAAGCTACCGGTAAGCGTTTTGATTACCTGACGGAGAAGCTCAAGAATAAATAGTTCCAATAATTTGCTATGAACCCCGTCCGCCTTATGCTGGACGGGGTTTTTTTATTTGTACGGCAAGTCCCTTTGCCACTATTCCATTACATTTACCGTCATAAAAAAAATACACGATATGCGTAAGCTTTTTTTGGCCCTGTTCCTGCTGCCATCCCTAGTTGTATTGGCACAGACAAAAGACATCACGTTAGAAGATATTTATAAAAAGGGGACTTTCCGCGGTGAATTTGTACCTGCTAGTTTCGCCGAAACAAAAAAAGACCCTGAGATAAAACCGGAGGACCTGAAAGATGAGAACGGCAAACTGATCGGCCAGCC
>DASYLC010000094.1:0-15120 GCA_036009775.1 Chitinophagaceae bacterium | reverse complement strand
AATACCGGAACGCCGATCGTTCCACCAATAAATAATTTTTCATTATAATCGATCGCGCCCGCTAATGCGAATTCCGTTATTCCACCCCGGTTGATCACCGAGCTTTCCTGTAGCAAACCCGTAGCGACAGGCGCACGACTTTGAAATTGATAATTGCCTGTACTACCACCGGCGATCGTATCGATCCAGTAGGTATTAAAAGCAAGACTGGCACCAAAAGGATAATTACTTGCTACACTGTTTCCATCCTTATCGCCTTTGATCTCTTCCAAAAACTTTTGTGAGTAGGAGCTCTGGGTATTCAAACCGCGGTACAAGACAGAACTACCGAAACTACCACTGCGGTTCAATCCAAAAGCCACGGCAACGGATGAGCGCTTTTTATTCCTGCGGCTCCTTGTTTCCGTACCCAGCACGACACCGGTAGTTCCGAATGTGGCAGCATTCTTACTCTTTTTTTCAGTGTGGCCATAATACGTGGACTTATTATTTAAAAAACTAAAACCGGGAGTGATGACGAAGTCGCCTGTTCTATAGAACCCAAGACCGGCGGGGTTTACAAACATAGCGGACAGATCGCCTCCTACTGATGTCATAGCGCCGCCGATAGCCTGTTGTCTTGCTGTTCCTCCGGGTGTGACCCAGGAAAAACGAAGCGCATCAGCGGGTTCCTGTGCAAAAAGGGGCAGGGCAGGTACGGAGAGGGTCAGTATGAAAAATAGCTTTCTCATATAATACTTTTTGAAGTAAAGAATGTTGAGTCCAGGATAGCTGAACGATTTGCTTGTTAAATACGGATGATCAAACAGCTGGCTTAAAATTTTCTTACCGGAGCAGGAGTACTGCTGCTCGAAGACGAACTCGAACTTGAACTGCTGGAGCTGCTGCCCGAAGAGTTATTGTTCGTACTGCTGCTCGAAGAACTGTTGTTACTGCCGGAAGAAGATGAACTGGAACTGTTGCTCCTGAACACTTCCCGCAGTATATTCCCGGAATTGCTGTTATTGTTATTGGAATTACTGTTTCGCGGCGCCGTATACGTATTGTTCCCGTTGCCGTGACTGCTTCCGTTATTTCTAACTTTGGGGTTGCTGTAATTACTGTTCGTCAGGGCATTGCTGTTATAAGAACTCAGGTTAAATGTCCTTGGCCCTGTATAGATAGCACTGGTCTTCGGGTTAATGATGACAGGGCTGTTATAATAGGGATTGTAATGATTGTTCCAGTAAGAAGAAGGTGTCCAGGGATTGCCAAAGCAGCAGCAATTGTAAGTAGTGTAATTATAGCGACGGCTGAAATAATAGGGATCGTCGAGGTCCGACCAGCGGTAGCGGTTCCTTACTTTCATCCGCAGGTACTGGTCCTCGTAGTAGGAATCGTCATTATCCCTGTATTGGCGGTCATCCTGTTTTTCGGTATTCACATACTCTTCCTTAGCCTGGGAGCGGGCATAATACAGATCGTCCGGTGTTTGTCCGGACTTGTAAGAAGTAGTGCAACTGCTTAGAAAGGCTGCAGTTAATGCCAGGAGTAAAATTTTCGATTTCATGGCAAATGGTTTATTCGGGTTAAAAATGAAGTTATTACTTTTACGTGACTTAAAACGTTACACAAACGTTTGCGTTAACGGTACAAATATTTAACCATTTAGCGACATATTGTACAGTTTGTTGTTAAATTAAATTTAAAGGTCGATAAGGTATTAAACTTAAAATTAAGATGAGCAAAGAGATCACAGCAAGGGCAACGGACTATTCTCAATGGTATAATGACCTGGTTTTAAAGGGAAACCTGGCTGATTATTCTGCCGTAAAAGGTTGTATGGTGATCAAACCGTACGGTTATGCGCTTTGGGAAAATATGCGGGACGTATTAGATAAAATGTTCAAGGATACCGGGCATGTGAATGCCTATTTCCCTTTACTGATCCCTAAAAGTTTTTTAAGCAAAGAAGCGGCGCATGTGGAAGGATTTGCAAAGGAATGTGCAGTGGTCACCCATTACCGCTTAAAGAATGATCCCAATGGTACCGGGGTTATTGTTGATCCTGATGCCAAACTGGAAGAAGAACTCATCATTCGTCCAACCAGTGAAACGATCATCTGGAGTACCTATAAAGATTGGATCCAGTCGTACCGCGACCTCCCCCTGCTGATCAACCAGTGGGCCAATATTGTACGATGGGAAATGAGAACAAGACTGTTTTTGCGTACCACTGAATTCTTATGGCAGGAAGGACATACGGCGCATGCTACTGCGCAGGAGGCTATCGAAGAGACAGAAAAAATGCTGGAAGTCTATGCCACATTCGCAGAAGATTTTATGGCTGTACCGGTGATACGGGGAGTAAAGACCGCCAATGAACGTTTTGCAGGTGCAGTTGAAACTTATTGTATCGAAGCGATGATGCAGGATGGCAAAGCTTTGCAGGCAGGTACCTCGCATTTCCTGGGCCAGAATTTCGCGAAGGCATTTGATGTGAAATTCTCCAACAAAGAGAACCAGCAGGATTATGTGTGGGCGACGAGCTGGGGTGTAACTACGAGGCTGATCGGTGCGCTGGTAATGGTACACAGTGATGACCAGGGATTGATATTGCCACCAAGGATCGCACCGCTGCAGGTAGTGATCGTTCCGATCTATAAAGGCGATGAACAAAAAGCGCTGATCGATGCAAAAGCAACAGAGATCATCGCGGCATTAAAAGCGATGGGCATCCGGGTGAAATATGATGACAATGATAATAACCGCCCCGGTTGGAAATTTGCCGAATATGAAATGAAAGGCGTACCGGTACGACTGGCATTGGGTGCCCGTGATCTCGAGAAGAACGTGGTCGAGATCGCCCGGAGGGATACAAAAGAAAAAAGAGTGGTGGACCTGGAAGGTATCGCTCCTTACGTGGAGACCCTGCTGAAAGAGATCCAGTCGAATATGTTTGAAAAAGCAAAAGCATTCCGTGATGAACATATAACACCGGCCAACAGCTGGGAAGAATTTGAAAAATTACTGGATGAGAAAGGCGGGTTTATTGCAGCGCATTGGGATGGTACGCCCGCCACGGAAGAAACGATCAAGGAAAAAACAAAAGCCACGATCCGTTGTATTCCCCTCAATAATGAAAAGGAAGAAGGAAAATGTATCCTTAGCGGGAATCCCTCTTCGCAACGGGTGTTGTTTGCAAGAGCCTATTAAGCTGATGATATTTGAAACCGTATGCAGGCGGAGTGTAACCGGTCATGGTCTGCGAACTCAGCGATCTCTGCGTGAGGCCGGTATTGACCTTTAGTACCCCGGGTTAAAAATGGTAAAACTGGTATCGGATGGAAAATACAAAGGATCTGTTTGAACTCAGCCTGGACATGACCGCCAGGAATCACCTGAAAGAGTCGGCAAAATGGGGCAGGTTAATTGCAATTTCCGGGTTTATTTTATTGGGAGTATTATTTATCATCAGCATTATTTTCATTATCGAAACAATAAATACCTACAGTGTTTACAGCAAACAGGAGAAAAGCACTGAAATAGCCGGGATGATCATGCTTTTTTTAATAGCCGCCGCCTTTTACTTTTTCCCCTGTTATTATTTACTGAAGTTTTCCGCAAAAATGAAAACAGCATTGATCAGCGATGATATCCCGACCCTGAACGAAGCGTTTAAGAACCTCAGGCTGATGCTCCGTTTTTTTGGGATCGTTACGATCATTTTTATGGGCCTGTTGGGATTGGGGTTTTTGATTGAATTGACAGGGAACTGATCTTATCAAGCTCTTTGGCATCAGCGAAAGTTATACGAAATCTAGATTCGAAACGTCGATGGACAATGGTCAATAACAGGCAATCTAAAATCTTAAATAAGAGTTACGGTCTTTAGCGCAATACTACTTTTATTTTGTCGAGAGATAGTTATAATCCTTCAATAACACATCGAGGAAATCAAAGGGCGGCATCTTGGATTCGATCTTCAGGTGACTCTTTATTTTATACGATGCTGCCTCTGCCATATTGAAATCCCCTTTTTTACGGGCTGTCTCCAAGATGCTCTTAATGGCATTGATATCCTTATCGCTCAGCCGCATGATCTGTGGAAAAGCAGGGATATAGCTGTCGGCCACATCAATAAATACTGTGTCCTCAATATTACCTTTCGTATTGATACGTATAAGGATGGTCTTTGCCAGGATATCACCGACCCGTTGTCCTTTTTTGGAAGAGACCACCAGTACAATATCGGTGACCATGAACCCAAGTGCTGCGAGGATGATAAAAGTGGTTTGCAGGTCGGCCCGGAGATGCGGCATGACCAGGAGAAGATAGACGAGGTAAGCGATCCAGACATCGGAGACCCGGAGCAGCCAGCGGATCAGGAACTGGCTGATGCTGGGGCGGCCGCCGTTCTCATTCACTACCCGGATACTCATGATCTTCTTCCCGATGCTCTGCCCGTTCATCGTGATCTCCATGACCACATGATAGACCAGTACAGGTAATGTCAGCAGCAATTCAACGGCCTGGAGATTATAAGCCGTATCATCATCCCATATAGCCCGGCTTTGAATGCTTTCATAGATGGCTCCGGCTATCCGCAGGTAGAAATACTGGATCATTACGTCGATCAGCAGGGCCACCAATCGCCGGTAGAATTCCGGGATCTCAAACTCCACATCAATATTAAAATTGGTAGGTACTTTTATAACCGCCATGCCCTTCGCTCGTTTAGGGGTTCAAATTAATATTTTTTTACCTTATTAAATTTCAGTTCATCGCTTTTATCTTTTCTAAATGCAGTATTTTACGACCAAATAGCGCGGTTGAGAGAAGCCCTTTTTATAAAAAAGAACAAGGACCGCTGGTTGAGGAACCAGCAAACGCCTTCCGAAGACCCGGATGAGATGGCGGCTGATTTTACACAGCTGGTCAATGATCTTGCCTATGCCAAAACATTTTACCCGGCAGGTAAAGTTACCAGTTTCATCAATGGCGAAGCATCCAAGATCTACCTGGATATCTATAAGAACCGCAAGGAAGAATCGAACCGGCTTACCACGTTCTGGAAATACGACCTGCCGCTGACGATCCGCAAACATCATAAAACGGTATTGTTCGCTTTTATCGTCTTCACCGTTTTCTTTGCGATCGGTTTTTTTACATCCGCGAAGGATGATGCGATCGCCCGGAGCATTTTTGGCGACCGCTATATCAATATGACACAGGATAATATCGAAAATAAGAACCCCTTTGGTGTGTATGAATCTGGTAATCCCATATTGAGCTGGCTGGGGATCATGATCAACAATATACAGGTGTCACTGCGCTTTTTTGCATCCGGCATCTTTTGCGGTATCCCTACTTTCCTTGACCTGTCACAGGAGGGCGTACGCCTGGGTGTATTCGACCAGTTTATTTCAGCAAAAGGATATGGTGTCGGTTTCTGGCTTGTTGTTTTTGTTCACGGCGCACTGGAGATCACCGCCATCATTATCGCCGGCGCAGCGGGATTTATCCTCGGGAAAAGTTTTTTATTCCCCGGTACCATCCGTCGTATCGATGCATTCAAACAGGGAGCCAAGGACGGTGTGAAGATCATGGCCGGCTTAATTCCTGTTCTTGGACTGGCTGCTTTTTTCGAAGGCTTTATCACCCGGCTTTATAATAATGTCTCCTGGCTCACTACGGGTATTTTTTGTTTATCAGTATTGTTCGTGATCTGGTATTTTGTGGTCTATCCCATCTGGCTGAGTAAAAAATTATCCTTACAGTTAAACGAGGAGGAAGTATAGTGTTGTCATTATTTAAACTACATATCCCTAAGACCGCCGGAATCATTTTCCTGCTTTTCTTTTCATCGGTCTCCCGTGCCCAGAACGATGAAAATAAAATTACCGTTGATTCAACAGAGGTAAAAGAGATCGTCCCGGCAGAAGAGGAAAACGGCACCCCGTCCTCAACCCGGTATTTTAACGAAAGAGCAGACCGCTTATCCGTGGAGCAGCGCAATCTTCCCCCGGATGTGGTAAAAAAAATGAAAGAGGATGAAGATTTCTGGTATGCGAATATGACCATCAAAGAAGGGAAGTCACAACAGGTGGTACCCGAACGGGAGAAAGGGGAAAAAGGGAATAAAGGCAAAAATGAACCGGTAATAAAAGAAAAAGAACAAAAAAGAGAATACACTGAAACTTCTTCTGACAGCAGTTCCGGAGGCCAGGTCTTATTATGGATCCTCATCGTCGGCGTATTTATTGCGGGGCTGGTGTTGTACCTTGGCAACAGCAATATCGGTCTGTTCCGCAGAAAGAACAGGTCGGCCAATGAGGGTGGGGAGATGGATGAAACGATCACCGAAGATATTTTTGCGATCAATTACCAGAAGGATATTGACAGGGCCGCGGCACAGGGCAATTACCGTGTTGCTATCCGGCTTTTGTTCCTGCGGCTCTTAAAAAATATGTCGGAACGGAATATCATCCGTTACAAACAGGATAAGACCAACCTGGATTACCTGATGGAACTGCATACTACCGCGTATTACAATAATTTTTTTCGTGTTACCCGCAATTATGAATACAGCTGGTATGGCCAGTTCCCCGTAAGTGAAGACGCTTACAAAATGATCCGCCAGGATTTTGAGAGGTTTGATAAAGAATTGAGATAGACTTGAAAAAATACCTGCCATATCTTTTTGCTGTCCTGCTCGCCGGTGGGATCATTGCGCTGTTCCTGACCGGCAATAATAAAAAGAACCGCAGGATCGATGAGAGAGTAACGCTTCGCCGGCAGGATAAGATCCCTTATGGCACGTATGTGGCGTATAAAGGACTGGCGCATCTTTTCCCCCGGGCCAGGGTTTTGGTCAACCGTGATGAACCCGGTTACTGGGATTCACTTTCTTCGGATGAATCCAACCAGGCATTGATCATTATCACCGGGAAATTCAATGCAGATGAAATAGAGATGAAGAACCTGATCAATTTTATTGAAAAAGGAAATGATGTCTTTATAAGTGCAAGAAATCTTTCCTATTCCGCCAGCGAGATACTGGAATGTAAAACAGAGCTCTCGTCTTTCAGGATGGATGACGGCCAGGAAATAGAAGAGTCGGACAGCCTCCAGTTGCGATTGAAAACGCCACCTTACGACTCGGCTTTCCGGTTTTCTTACCCGGGGAAAAAACTGCATGCATCTTTTGTTAAGGTCAATGAAGCCACCACCGAAGTACTGGGAACCGATAGAACAGGCTTATCTGATTTTATCCGGTTGCAGGCCGGCCGGGGCAATATATATATTCACCTGGCGCCACTGGCGTTCAGCAATTATTTTTTATTGCACAGGGATAATATCGGGTATTATGAAAAAGTACTCTCGGTGATCAACCCGCAAACCAAAAAGATCGCCTGGGATGAATATTATCTCAATAAAAAATTCTCCGATAACGAAGAGGAGAAAAAGAGAGGATGGTTCGATGTGCTGATGAATGTCGAAAATGAGAACGGCCAGCATTCATTCAGGGCAGCTTTCTGGGTATTGCTGATCCTGCTGGTGGCGTATATATTGCTGGAAATGCGGAGAAAACAACGCTATATCCCGGTAGTGACAAAACCCCGGAATGACTCACTGGATTTTGTCAGAACGATCGGACGCCTTTATTTTGACAAAGGAGATCATAAAAATCTTTGCCGGAAGATGGCGGCTTATTTCCTGGAGCATGTCAGGTCCAAATATAAATTGCTGACCGGCGTGCTGGACGATGAATTTGTCAGTAAACTGCAGCATAAATCCGGGGTGGAAGAATGGGAGATCCGGGGTATCGTGTCATTTATAAAGTATATTGACGATGCGCCGGGTATTAATCATAAGCAACTGGCCGATTTTCATAAACAACTGGAAGCATTTTATAAAAAAGCATGATCGCAATCTCCCTGATGAACGGAGACGGGATCAATAAACACCAAATATGGAAGAACAAATTTTTCAGCAACGCACCGACCTTACGGAACTGAACAATGCCGTCCTGGCGATACGCAACGAGATCAAAAAGATCATTGTAGGCCAGGATGAAATGGTCAAGCTCATCATTGCCGCACTGCTGGCCGACGGGCACGTATTGATCGAAGGAGTGCCGGGAGTGGCCAAGACATTGACAGCAAAACTGGTTGCAAAAAGTGTGAATGCCGGCTTTTCCCGGGTACAATTCACTCCTGACCTGATGCCTTCGGACGTATTGGGTACTCCTGTTTTCAACCCGAAAGAAGCCAGTTTTGAGTTTAAGAAAGGACCTGTATTCAGCAATATCATACTCGTGGATGAGATCAACCGTGCTCCGGCGAAAACCCAATCGGCGTTGCTGGAGATCATGGAAGAACGACAGGCCACCGTGGATGGAAAGACCTATCCGATGGCGCAGCCATTCATGGTATTGGCCACACAGAACCCGGTGGAACAGGAAGGAACCTATCGTTTGCCGGAAGCACAACTCGACCGGTTTCTTTTTAAGATCGTTGTTCCTTACCCGACGGAGGGAGAAGAAATGATGATCCTCAACCAGTTTAACCAGATGGGAAATACCCGCCCGCTGGATATGATCACACCGGCATTGGGCGCGGCCCAGGTAACAGCGCTGCGGCAGCAGATCAAAACACAGCTGATCGAAGAAAAATTATTACAGTTCATTGCCAAACTGATCCACCAGACAAGAAATCATAAATCCATTTACCTGGGGGCTTCACCAAGGGCTTCACTGGCGATCATGAATGCATCAAAAGCCATAGCGGCCATGAACGGAAGGGATTTTGTAACACCGGAAGATATTTTAGCCGTTGTTCCGCCTGTTCTGCGTCACCGCATCATACTTGCACCGGATAAGGAGATGGAAGGAATAACCGAGGATGAGGTGATCAAACAGATCATACAGGGGATGGATGTTCCGAGGTAGAGAGAAGGTCCATCGACCATAGCTGATAGTCCATAGTATGCGTTTATGAATGGTTGCATGGATCGAAGGAACGATGGACTATGGACTATGGACTATGGTCTATCGACAATGGACCAACTGATAAATTGACTCACATTAACTAAGATTCGTTGATAAGATCATTCTACCTAAACAGCATCGTCTACTATATCTCCGGGGCAGCATCGGTGGTATTTGTTATCAGCTATTTCCAGCCGGCTTTTTTCCGGATCGGCGGGTTGATATTGTTATTGCTCGCCCTTGCGGTGCTGATGGATATTCTGCTTCTCTATTCCAGGAAGGAGGGTTTGAGTGCAGAGAGAGTGGTTTCCGAGCGGTTCAGTATCGGTGACCCGAACAAGGTTATGATCAATATCCACAATCATTATGGCTTCCCTGCCCGCATCAGCGTGATAGATGAACTTCCGGTACAGTTCCAGGAAAGAAAATGGATCAGGCGGGCAACGATCGGCCGGAATGAAAAATACGTGCTGGAGTACATGTTGAAACCTTTGACGAGAGGAGAATATATTTTTAATGCTATCAATCTCTTTGCGCATGGTCCGCTGCAACTGGTAAAAAGAAGAACTGTTTTCGAAGCCAGGCAAGTGGTGAAGGTCTATCCGTCTTATGTGCAGATGCGCCGGTTCCAGTTGCTGGCCGTGAGCAACCGTTTACAGGAAGCGGGTGTAAGAAAGATCCGGAAACTCGGCCACAGTATGGAGTTTGAACAGATCAAGGAATATGTGCGGGGAGATGATTACCGCACGATCAACTGGAAAGCAACAGCCCGCAAGGAGGGGTTGATGGTGAATAATTTTACCGATGAAAGAAGCCAGCAGATCTATTGCCTGATCAATAAAGGAAGGGTAATGAAAATGCCTTTTGATGGCATGACCCTGCTCGACTATGCCGTCAATGCATCATTGGTCTTATCTAATGTAGCGATGGTCAAACAGGACAAAGCCGGTATCATCACCTTTGAAAAGAATATCGACACTTTTTTGACAGCGGATAAAAAACCGACACAGATGAACATGGTGCTGGAAACATTATACCGGCAAAAAACAGAATTCCTGGAACCTGATTTTGAAAAATTATTCTCGGTTATCCGCAACCGTATCACCAACCGCAGCCTGCTGGTCCTGTTCACCAATTTTGAATCGCTGGAAAGCCTGCAACGGGAAATGGCGGCCTTGAAAAAGATCGCTCATTATCATTTGCTGCTCGTGGTTTTCTTCCAGAATACGGAATTGAAATCACTGGTGGAAAAAAGCGCCGAAACACTGGAAGATATCTATATCCGGACCATCGCGGAAAAATTCGCTTTTGAAAAGAGACAGATGGTGAAGGAGCTGCATAAGAATGGTATTCCTTCCATACTTACTACGCCGGAAAACCTTACGGTGAATACGATCAATAAGTACCTTGAATTGAAAACGAGGATGTCGATCTGAGTCCGGAAGACGGAAGACCGAAGTCGGGAGCAGAGTCTGCATATCAACATTTTCTCCCTGCATGCACTATGTGAGTAATTAGACTTACCGGTCTTTCAAACTTGTCCCCGGACTTCGGTCTTCGGACCTCGGACTTAATGTATCTTGCGCCACCAACAATTTTCCCCGATGATCTATACGAAAGAAAATTTTGAGCAGGGCCAGGTGTTACTGATCGACAAGCCCCTTGAATGGACCTCATTTGATGTGGTTCAAAAACTCCGCAATATCATCCGGGTTAAAAAGATCGGGCATGCCGGTACACTGGATCCGCTCGCCACGGGGTTGCTCATCATCTGTACCGGCAAGTTCACCAAGCGGATCAATGAATTCATGGCGCAGGAAAAAGAATATACCGGTACATTCACAGTAGGGGCAACTACTCCGACCTATGATCTTGAATCTGAACCCGTGAATGTCAAACCATACGATCACCTGACGGAAGAGAAGATAAAAGCCGCCACGACGGCATTTACGGGTGCTATTCAGCAGGTACCCCCGGCGCATTCTGCTATCAAGGTCGGCGGCAGACGGGTGTATGAACTGGCAAGGGCCGGTAAAGAAGTGAAACTGGAACCCAGGAATGTGACGATCACTGTTTTTGAAATTGAAAAGATAGAGTTACCGGTCATTCATTTCCGGGTCGTTTGTTCTACGGGAACCTATATCCGGAGTCTTGCAAATGATTTCGGCGAAGCATTGGGTTGCGGTGGGTATATGAGCAGTCTCTGCCGCACAAGGATCGGGGAGTTTCTCTTAAAAGATGCGCAAACGATGGAGGATATCCGCGAAGGGATGAATAAAGAAACATTATAGTATAAAAGGATAGCTGATACCCAGCTGGAACTGGTCACCTTTTAATAAACTATATCCAAACCATTTGTTCCGCAATCCAACATTGGCAGGAGAAGGGCTCGGATCCTTTGCCTTATAAGAATAATCCAGGCGGATCACGAAGAAATTAAAGTCGACCCGGAAGCCAACGCCGATACCTACTGCCAGGTCGCGGGCCAGGTTATTGATATGAAAGACCTGGCTGTCCGACCGTCCGGGGGCGCCTTTCAGGAACCAGATATTACCGATATCAGTGAACACAGCCCCGTCTACCTTTATTCCAAATGGTTTTGCCAGGGGAAAGCGATATTCGATATTTCCTTCCAGTTGCACATCACCGTATCTTTCAGGAGTACTGCCTACACCGGAGAAGGCCAGTGTATCGGATCCCGGCCCCAGTTTTCGCAAACCCCATGCCCGCATACTGTTGGGGCCGCCGGCAAAATATTGTTTGAAGAAAGGAAGGTTATTCCTTTTATTAGGATTGACCGTAGAATTGAATTCATACCCCACACCGCCGAATGCACGAAGTACAAGTGCTGAGCGTCTCATGATCATCTTCCGGATCATTTCAGCATCCAGTTTGATAAAGCGGTAAAGATTGTCATCTAAAAACTTGCTTCTGATAAAGCCCGATACCAACCCCGATAATTCCGCATTCGCCCTGAATATCTTTTTTACTTTCTCTTTATCGTTATTGATCGTAACACCGGCAATGATGGAGGAGATCAACCCGTCCGTGAAAACATTTTTCAGGGCAGGGTTGGCGGTGAAGAGGTCGATCAGCTTTTGTCTTGGTTTTAAATAAGAATATTCAATGTTCAGAAGACGGAGTGAGAATATCTTGTTAGAGTCCTGGTATTCCCAACCAAAAGAACCGTTGAGCGTTGTCAGGTTAAATAGATCTTTCCTTTCCGTATTACCGGCATTGAAAGACAAAATGGTATTGGTATTCTCCCGGATCTTTTTTCCCAGCCTGAACCGGGGGATCAATCGCGGGAAATAGATATTATGACTTAATACGAATTGCTGTGTCTGGATAAAGCTGCTGTCGCTGATCTCAATTCCATACCGCATGTTCGTGGTAGAAATATTCGCGGCACGTCCGAAGTTCCTGTTTTGCCAGCCCAGGTTGACACCGATACCGAACAGGTTACCGGAAATGGCGCTCTGGTTGCGGCTTCCTTCGAGATTGGCGGTGAAAGAATATTTTTTTGCGGGAGTCAGGCGAAGAACATAATCCGCCGTATCCTGTCCTTTTCTTGCAACAGGTTCGATGCTGACCAACCGCCAGGCGCCGAGTGAATTGAAACGGTTGATCGTTTTAAAATATTTTCGCTGATCATAAAGATCCCCTGTCCGGAAAAAAATATTCTCCGGGAGTATCTTTGGTTTGAACATCCGCTGGTAATACACCACATTAATACCATCTACAATTTCTTCCTGTCGTGTATAACCCACCGTATCGGGGCCATATTCAGGATACACGGTTATATTGCCGGTATAATATTTTGTGAGTTTACTGCTGTCGAACCCGGGCCTCAACCGTATCTCCAGGTTGGCTGTCGGATTTTCCCTGCGTTCTCTTAATTTTTGTAAGATGGCCAACTGTTCGACGGGATCGAATGTGGGGCGGAGTAAAGAAACATCGAGAGTATCCCAGAGCCCGATCATAACTTCCCGTCCAAAACGCAGATAACCGTTATTACGGTATAGTTCTACCAGCCTGTCCATTTCCGCGGAAATAGCCACTTTGGCGAAAGGATCTCCTTTTTTTACGATCGCGTCTTTTTGATTGGCCAGTGCGATACTTTGCAATTCCTGTTGCTGCAGGTTATAATTGAATGAATCGATCCGTACTACTTTTCCGGGCTTTACATCAAATGTGACGGTGGTCCGGTACTGATCGCCTTTTCTGTTCACGACAGTATCGACCCTGATCGTGTCCTTGAAATAACCCAGTGAATTGAGCAGGGCCTTCATGTAAATGACCGATTTATCGGCATTATCGCTGTTGTAGACAGGCGGGTTCTTCATCACACTCCAAAATATCTTTGAAACAGAACGGGCCCGGATACTGTCGTCGAGCTGACCTTTTAGCCTTGTTTGGATCAGTTCCGCCGTATCGCTTGCAATATTGCCTGTAATATTGATATTTGTTTTATAAACAAAGGGCTTATTGGGCGGGTAGTTCTTTACGATCATACAGGAACTTGCCAGGATCAGCCAGGAAGCGCCGGCAATAAAATGGCGTAAACAGGAGATGGAAAGTGGCCGGCCTGGTGTCATATATAAATAAACAGCTATGCTTGTTAAACAGAAAATCAAATATATTCAAAGTTTAGGCCAGAAAAAATTCCGCGGGGAAGAGGGACTGTTTATTGCCGAAGGCCCTAAACTGGTGAAAGAACTACTGGAAGCATCGCCGGCTGAAATAAAGGAAATATATGCGGTAAAGGACTGGATCGATGATAACAAAGGTTTAGTAAAGAATATCAGCACTATTGAAGTGACGGTATCAGAATTGCAAAGGATCTCGCAACTCACAACGGCCAACCAGGCTCTGGCGGTCGTGCAACAGTATGAAATCATTGTTCCGGTCACGGTCAGCGACCGCATTACCCTGGCGCTGGACACGATACAGGATCCGGGCAATATGGGTACGATCATCCGCATCGCGGATTGGTTCGGTATCAGCCAGATCGTTTGCAGCCATGATTCTGCGGATATATACAATCCCAAAGTGGTGCAATCCACCATGGGAAGTATTGCAAGGGTAAAAGTACACTATGCGGACCTGGATGAATGGCTGGGATCTCAGAAAGATATTCGCATCTATGCCGCCAGTCTTGAAGGAGAGGATATCGCTTTGGTAAAAAAAATAAAAGAAGGCATCATCGTGATCGGCAATGAGTCAAAAGGCATCAGTCATTCTATCATGAACCTTGCGAATGTAAAGATCACGATCCCGAAAAAAGGAAAGGCTGAATCATTGAATGCCGCTATCGCAACAGGGATAATGTTGTCTCATATCTGTTAGCATAAAACGTTCCTCCGGAACGGATCCCGGATCGCGTTGAAATTTTCTATCCATAAAATGTCCCGTAAGGCAATGTCATTAATTTAAGGAAACGGCTAAAGCCGTTCAGAGATTCTCTGCCTTTTATAGCCCACGGTTTAAACCGTGGGCTATAAAAGGGACAAAACCTACCTGAACTGTATCGCTTTCACCGGTTGCACTCTCTTCACCAGGAGTGAAGGGATCATCATAACAAGAAAACAAACGACAAATGTTCCTGCACAGATAAGCGCCACCTGCCACCAGATTATTTTGACAGCTGCCGTGCTCAAATAGTAAGCCTCCTCCTTTAACCGGATAAAACCGGTAGCTTCCTGTAACCACAGCAGTCCCAGTGCCAATGCAGCTCCGGCAACTATACCGGTGATCGTGATCAGTGCGGAATGACGTAAAAAGATCTGTTGCACGGTCCAGTCGGTAGCACCCAGTGATTTCAGGATGCCGATCATGCGTACCCGTTCGAGTACTAGAATGATCAGGCAGGTGATCAAATTGATAATGGCCACGATCACCATGAACCCGATCAGCACATTGCGGGTAACATCCTGCATATTCAGCCAGTCAAAAATATTGGGGGATATCTGTTTGGCACTGACGGTATTCCAGGTCAGCGGGAAATCACTCATCTCATAGATCTCCGTTGCCACAGTGTCGATCTTATGGTAATCATGGAGAAATACTTCGTAGCCACCGATCTCTTTTTTATAATCATCCGTGGCGACACTTTCAGCATTCAGCCGCTGTATCATTCTCATATCACC
>DASYLC010000093.1:0-11685 GCA_036009775.1 Chitinophagaceae bacterium | reverse complement strand
TGACGCCACTGAACAATAAGGTATTATTATCCAGCATGTATTTCATGTCCTGTATCTGGTCGAATTTTTCGATCTCTTGTTTCCAGAGTTTGTTGTGGTTCACAACATCATATACAAAGAATTTTGTTTTGCCTTCATCATTGTATAATACGGCCAGTCTTGTGCCTTTACCATCCCATGCCAGTATCGGGTAGTTAGGATGTTTTTCTTCCTCTCTTGTTCGTACGCCCAGTTTCAGCAGCACTTTCCTGTTCACAAAATTTTCCATCAGGACGACCTGGTAGCGGCCCTGTTTGAATTCTACAAAAGCATAGGTGAAGCTTTTTTCTACCGGGTTGGCGTTAAAATGAATAAAATCTTTCTTGCCTACTTCTTCTGATACCGATAATCTCCCTTTGGGTGTATTGCGGCGGCCACGGATATCTTTAAAATACTGTTGCTGCACTTCGGTCATAAAATCGGCGAGCAGTTGTTTGAATTTTTTCTTGGCGATCTTGTTCGAAGCATTATTGAGATTACGATAGATACGCGCCAGGTAAAGGAAATACGTGGTCTTGCTTTTCCCGTATTTATCGGCGATATATTTCCAGAACGAATGACCGGCCAGTAAAGGCTTTTCAAAAGCAAAATGATAGAACGTTGTGTAATCACCGCCCAGCATGGTGGAGCGGAGTTCATCGTCCAGTGTTGTGTTCCAGTTCTCGGCAGCATACTGGACATAACCGTCGGTCAGCCATTTGGGAAGATCGAGCAAAGCTTGGTTGGCGGCAAATTCTCCGAGGTCATCACCAAATAACACATTGTCAACAAGTATTTTGGCAATACCTTCCCGGACCTGGCGGCGGAGATTCTCATGGTTGCCGTCGAAATAGAGGATCATTTTATTGTTCACCAGTTTGGTGACCCCGCCCGTATTCTGCCAGTCGATACCCAGCCCGATATTGGACTGTTGCATTTCATCGTAATTATTATAGACCACGACATTGATCCGGCGCTGTAAACCGTATTCAACAAATTCTTCAATGGAAGGCAATTCCAGTTCGGCGACCTGTGCCACATATTTGCCTAATCCCAGTCCATCCTGGCTGAAATAGGTATTGAAGTTCTCGGTCTGGTAATATTTCCATTTGAATTTCTGGTATTGTACACGGTTTTTTCCAAATTCTACCGTGTTCACTTGGGCTGCAGTTTCCATTGTCAATAGAACGGAAAGGCAGGCGATCAGGCTTAGTACTTTCTTCATAGACTCTTTGCTGTTTCTAACGGTTTAATCGGTCTTTTTTATGATCAGGCAGCCGGCTTTAGTAATTTATGCATCGTCCCTTGCAAGTTTACCCTGAGTTTACGAAGGGTACTCTTGTACAGTAGTAATTCTGCTCAGCAGCAGGAATACAAACTATCTTTGCGACCGGGAACCATCCATATTTTAAAAGTACGAAAAAACCGCCCATGTTAGCTGTTAAGTCATTCACTTTTAGCCCCGTTCAGGAGAATACCTATATTTTGTATAACGAACAAAGGCAGTGCTGCATTATAGACCCGGGCTGTTATTTCCCGGCGGAAAGGGACGAATTAAAAACGGTTATCGAAAAGACAGGCCTGACCCCGGTTCTGCTGCTTAATACACACTGCCACCTCGACCATGTTTTCGGTAATAAATTCATATATGATACCTGGGGTCTGACCCTCCATATCCATGAAAAAGAAAAGCCGGTACTGGATTTTGCCCCCCGGTCGGGCGAACAATGGCAGCTTCCCTTTGACAATTACGAGGGGCCTTTGGTTTACCTGGAGGAAGGAAATACTATAAAAATAGGTGAAGAAGAGTTGGAAATCAGGTTCACCCCCGGGCATTCACCGGGCAGTATCTCTTTTTACCATGAGGCAGGCGGCTTTATTATCGGGGGCGATGTGTTATTTAATGGGGGCATAGGCAGAACCGATCTTCCAGGCGGGAGTTTTGATGTGCTGGTGAACAGTATCCAAACTCAATTCTTCACCCTGCCGGATGAGACAAAAGTTTATTCGGGGCATGGGCCGGTGACGACGGTAGGGCTGGAGAAGATGAATAATCCTTTTGTTAAATTGTATTAAAAATAATCCAGGTTTGGAAAGACAACACTTTAACGCCAATTACTTTCTATCATAAAGCGAGATGTCTCGTTCCCCGGCATAGTGTTCGATAATGTCATTCTATTCCTCCCTTCGGTCGGAATGACAACGTTCATAGACCCGAATCTTATTACGTATGCCTCGTTCCCCGGCATAGTGTTCCATATTACCATTCTATTCCTCCCCTTGATCGGAATGACAGTTCAAACACATGCTCGCTCTCTGTCATGCCGACGCAGGAGGCATTGATGTAAATAGTACGAACTTTATTCCGACGCAGGAGGAATCTTTCGATTTGCTATCAAAAACGTTTCCTTTTATTTATAGGCGGCCAGTTCCCACAGATCTGGGTATTTAAGAAATTCCACCCCGGGTTTTTGGTGTCAATTAATGCTATTTTCTTTTCCCTGCGCCAACCTTTGATTTCTTTTTCCCTGGCTATCGCGTCATTAATGTATTTAAACTGTTCATAGTAAACCAAGTTGTAACAAAAATATTTTCCGGCAAATGTCTCTAAGCCTCCCCGGTTCATCCAGTGCTCAGCTAAACGTTGTGCAAGATCATTGGTAACACCGGTGTACAGGACTTTGCGCGTGGGATTCGTAACAATATAGATATAGAATTTGTTTCGCTGAGCCTCCATAGTTTCTTTAATTAAACCCTTTGTTATTTCAATTCAAGATGCCTCGTTCCCCGGCATAGTGTTCGATACTGTCATTCTATTCCTCCCTTCGGTCGGAATGACAGCGTTCATAAAACCGAATCTTATTACGCATGCCTTGTTCCCCGGCATAGTGTTCGATAATGTCATTTATTTCTCCTTTCGGTCGGAATGACAACGTTCATAGAACCGAATCTTATTACGCATGCCTCGTTCCCCGGCATAGTGTTCGATAATGTCATTCTATTCCTCCCTTTGGTCGGAATGGCAACGTTCATAGAACCGAATCTTATTAGGCATGCTTCGTTCCCCGGCATAGTGTTCGATGATGTCATTCTATTCCTCCCTTCGGCCGGAATGACAACGTTCATAGAACCGAATCTTATTACGCATGCCTCGTTCCCCGGCATAGTGTTCCATATTACCATTCTATTCCTCCGCTTGATCGGAATGACAGTTCAAACACATGCTCGCTCTCTGTCATGCCGACGCAGGAGGCATTGATGCAAATAGCACGAACTCTATTCCGACGCAGGAGGAATCTATTCGAAAGAGCCGGTCTTCTGACGAAACTAAATTTGTGTAGTAACAGTTCAATGTGAAAAACAACAAAAGAGGATGTGCTTTCCGGAGAATATTAGCCTAAGCGACTGCTTTCTGCCGGTAAAACCTCGCCAAAAACGGGATTTTCACCAGCTCTTTTTTCTCCACCTGGAATACAAACCAGGTAAAGAACAGCATCAGTACAGTAGCGGCTCCGAAGTTGAACCAACGGTTATCCCAGCAATAGATAAGACCGCGGTGGATACCGAATAATAAGGATACAAGCACCAGATAAGCGATCATTTTTTTCTTTGCGTAAGGAACCGGGTAATATTTCTGTCCCAGTACATAACTGGTGATCATCATAAATAAATAACAACAGAAAGTGGCAATGGCCGCGCCGAGGTAATGGAACTTTGGTATCAGCAGGATATTGAGTGCAATAGTAATGAGGGCTCCCACGATAGTGATCAATGCTCCCATCATATTCTTATTCTTCAGCTTGTACCAGATGCTCAGGTTATAATAGATCCCCAGCAAAATATTCGCCATGGCAAACAGGGGCACCACATACAATCCCTCGATCCATTTCTCCCGGTGAATGGAAAGAAAGAACCACTTCACCACATCGATATACAGACTGATGCCGAGAAAAAGAAAACAACAGACCAGCACAAAGAATTTCATCACCCGTGCATAGATCCTTTGGGGGTTCTCCTCTTTACTGCGATTGAAGAAGAATGGTTCTGCCGCCATCCGGAATGCCTGTATAGTGACAGTAATAAGAATGGCCAGCCGGATGATATTCCCAAAGATACCCAGTTCATGTTCGGCCTGCGCCTTGGGCAGGTCCACCACATGCTGGTAGATCAGCCGGCTCAGCATGTCATTGATCACACCACCCATCCCCACAAATATCAGCGGGTAAGAATATCGCATGATCTTTTTCCAGAGGGCCGTATCAAAACGGAAACGGATCTGGCGGAATTCTTTTCTCAGCAAAATAAAAGTAAGAATGCTTCCTGCAAGATTACCAATGAGGTAGTATCCGATCCCGATCTTTTTATTATAAATACTTTTCAAAAAACTACCGGGGTGACCTGATAAGTATTTTGGAAGAATGGCCAGGAACAGGATCACGATGAATACATTCAGCATTACGCCGGCGATCCGGGCAAATGCGTAGCGCTTGGGCCGGTTCTCCTGCCGGAGTCGCGCAAATGCAAGTGTGGAGATGGCATCAAAAAAAATGATACCGGCCATCAGCCCCGTAAACTCGGGATGATCTTCTAACCCGGCCCATGCTGAAATGGTGTCTTTGAACAGGAATAACAGCGAAGTGAAAAGTAGGGTGGACCCGATCAGTGAAATAGAAAGGGTGTCATATAATTTTTGCGGGTCCGTATCCTGCGAATACCGGAAATAAGCGGTCTCCAGTCCATAGGTAAAAAGCACATTTAAAAAGGGAATGATGGCATAGACCTGCGTCAATTCTGCCGTGGTGGAAGGCTGCGCAAAGATCAGCGGCAGCGATAAATTCATCAGGTAGCCAAGGAAACGGCTGGCAATGGTGGGTACACCATACCACAAAGTTTGCCCCGCCAGTTTTTTTATTCCACTCAAAGGATTGGAAATTTTTTGCCCATCCGCAAAGACAGGTACTATTCAGGACAAAAGTAGGTCTTGGACGGTCAAAAAACGAATCCCGTCGGTTTCTTCCGGTTTTTGCATCCCGTATTTGCAACGCTTTTAACGCTTACTGTATCTTTAGACTTCAAAACACACGAACTATGAAGAAGATCAGTTTATTGTTAGTCTCTCTTTTAACTATTTCCACTCTTACGATGGCACAGGCCTACGAAGAGAATATTCAGTACGATAAGAAAAAACAGCCCGCCATTGTAATTGAGTATGCCTATCCCTCGCAGGCGGTGGAAAATGCGTTTGTGCAGCGGATGGAGAAACTGGGATATAAGGCTAAAGAAGAGAAAGGGATCCTCAACAGGGACAAAGGTTTCCTGATCTTTAAAAATGCATATGTCACCGATATCAGTAAAGAAAAAATAGATTATATCATAAAAGTGGAACGCAAGAGCCGCAAAGCAAGCGATGAAGCAGTTCTTTACCTGATCATGCAGAAAGACGGGACGAACGCCATGGATAAAATGGAATCCTATGACATCGGCCAGGCAAAATCGTACCTTAATACTATGTTACCGGATATCGAAGCGGCACACCTGGAATTACAGATCAAAGCCCAGGAAGAAGTAGTGGTAAAGGCCGAGAAAAAGTTAAAAGGCCTCCAGGATGATAAGATCGAACTGGAAAGGAAACTGACAGAGAATGCAAAAGCGCAGGACGATACGATAAAAGATATTGAAACACAAAAGACAAGTCTTGAAACTTTGCAAGGCAGACGAAAAAGGAATTAAACCTTATTGCGGCTTTTGGAATCTCGGATCCTTTAAAAAAGCGGAGTCCGTCAGGGTACGGAGAAAAACAAAGACATCATTCGCTTCCCCGTTCGTAAGCGGGATACCATTTGTCAATAAGGGATCAAGCGTAGTGCTTGCCTGCACACCCGTGCGGTAATGATCGATGCATTGAGCCAGTGTATTGAATCGCCCATCATGCATATAATTGGAAGAGATATAGGTATTGCGGAGCGTAGGCACTTTGAATTTCAATGAATCCTCACGTTTGCCGGTAATCCGTAACCGGCCATAATCATCCAGGCCCGGGTAGACGGGCAAACCGATATTGCGGAAGCTGTAGTCGGTAAAAAGTGGTTCCGGGTGACAGGTGGCGCATTTGGCCTTGTATAACTGGTAGCCTCTTTCTTCTGCCAGCGTATAAGTAGCGGTTCCTTTTTTATAACGGTCATATTTTGAATCGGCGGAGATCAAATAGCCGGTAAATTGTGAAAGGGCTTTCAAAATAAATTCAGGACGGATAAAAGGATAGCGGAAAACTTTTTTGAACAGGTCCTGGTATTCTTTATCATCTTTTATTTTATTGATCACGCCTTCATAGGTTTCTCCCATCTCAATATGCCCGTTGATGGGCTGTGCGGCCTCATCTTGCAGCGAAGCAAACTCTCCATCCCAGTGAAGGCTGGTGCTCCAGGCAAGGTTGAACAGGACAGGCGCATTGCGTAAAGTATGTGAATCGAATACGCCGTGACTGCGGTCATGCTCAAATGTGCCAAAGGCGGCGATCTGCTGGTGACAGGAAGAGCAGGGATGGAGATTATCGATCGACAAGCGGCCGTCGTAAAATAATTTTCGCCCCAGCTCAAAACCTTCTTTGCTCAGCGGGTTATCCCTGAACGTATAAAGAGGAGCGGGAAAGCTGGCTGGGATATCCTGTTGCATCAATTGTAAACCATCGGTGTTCTGATCTTTTTTACAGGAACCCAATAAATAAGAGGTGAGAACGGCAACAATAAACAGGAGTGATATGGTCAAAAGACTTTTTCGCACAGGGTTCAATTGAACACCTAATTTACGATTTTATTTTGTGTTGGTTTGTGAGGCCCGGGTAAAGCGAAGGATCGTGCTATCAACTATCCAGTGCCGGGCGCTGCCTGCCTGATTTTATATCGGCCCTTCTTTTCTTCCCTTCTATCCTTTTTTCTTTGGAAGCCTTGCTGGCCCTCGTGGCGATCCGTGCTTTTTTCTTCTCCAGCGCTTTTTTAACCAGCTCATTTATTTTTTCAGTCACTTCTTCTTTATTGGCCAGTTGGGTACGATGCGTCTGCGACCGGACCAGTAAAAAACCTTCGCTGTTGATACGGTTACTCAGTTTTTCTTTTACTGTTATTTTTTGCTCACCGGTCAGTAATTGCGACGAATCTATATGAAAAGAAGCAATGACAGCTGTTTCCACTTTGTTTACATTCTGGCCGCCCTTGCCGCCACTGCGGGTGGTTTGAAAGGAGAGTTCGGGGGAGAGGTCAAAGGAGAACATATAGGTCATACAGGTCAAGTCAATGGTCAATATATTTGCAATGCACAAAGGTAAAACATTATGAGAGCAGTTATTCAGCGGGTAACGAAGGCAAGTGTGACTATTGATGATAAAATATATTCGGCGATCGGAGATGGCTTGCTGGTCTTATTGGGCATTGAGGACGCGGACACAGAAGAAGATACCGGATGGCTGAGCGGGAAGATCGTCAACCTGCGGATCTTTAATGACGCGGCCGGTGTAATGAATGAATCAGTGATCGAAAAAAAAGGAGAGATACTGCTGGTCAGCCAGTTCACCCTGCATGCATCTACCCAAAAAGGGAACCGGCCTTCTTATATCAGGGCCAGTAAACCGGGGATCGCCATCCCATTATATGAAAAAATGATCAGCCAGTTAAACCTCGACCTGGGAAAGAGCATCAAAACAGGCGTTTTTGGAGCTGATATGAAAGTGGATCTGCGCAATGACGGGCCGGTTACAATTGTCATTGATACAAAAAATAAAGAGTGAAGGACCGTTGATAATTCCCTGTTTACGATACGTAAATAACGAAGAGTACAACGATCGTTAATCCCCCAGCCCGATCTTTTCGGTATAGATCTTCCCGTCCGTTAATCCTATCATCAGGAAAAATGTTTTCTGACTGACCGGGATATTCAATACATGAGAATTAGTATTGATCTCTTTATGTTCTACGACCCTGTTCCCGCCCGTGGTCCAGAGCATCACCTGTTTGATGCCTTTGATACTCTTAATGGTGATCTGTCTTCCTGAAGTAACGATCTTATACGGTTTCTCTGCTTTTTTTAAAAGTTCATTGGAAGAAGGCTGGGCTTGCGACACCAGCACGATAGCTGACAGGAATACAATGGCGGATAGCCTTCGGAATAGAAATACCATAGGAATGAATTAATCTTTTAAAGGAATTGGTTTGTTCTCAAAGGGCGGGAAGTCTGAAACGCCAAGAATCATGCTATATTGCAATTCACTATCTAAAAGTTTTGTTATGACGCTACAGCAAGCCCAGCAAGAGGTAGACGGATGGATCACGACTACCGGTGTCCGTTATTTCCATGAACTCACCAATATGGCTATCCTTACTGAAGAAGTGGGAGAATTGGCAAGACATGTCGCCCGCCAGTATGGCGAACAGTCGTATAAGAAAGATGCTGCTCCTTCAGAAGAATCCAAAAAAGAAATGCTGGCGGATGAAATGGCCGATGTACTGTGGGTATTATTGTGCCTGGCTAACCAGACAGGGGTGGATCTGACGGGAGCATTACAAAAGAATTTTGAGAAGAAAAATACCCGGGATGCAGACAGGCACCAGGATAACAGCAAGTTAAAGTAGAGAATTCTTTGGCTGATTTTTTGCCCAACAGTAACCATGTCAATAAAAGACGCCTGGAAAATAACAAAGCATTCCGTTACTGATTTTTTTGACGGGAATATTTTAAAACTCAGCGCCTCGCTGGCGTTCTTTACTATTTTTTCTCTCCCGGGTTTGCTCATTATAATTATTTGGGTCAGTGATATTTTCTATGGCCGCGATGCAGTCGAAGGCACGGTCTATCACCAGATCGAAGGATTTGTGGGACATGACGCGGCTTTGAACATTCAGGAAACGATACGTACGGCAAGCCAGGCTTCAGGAAGCACTATAGCCACGATCATCGGTGTGATCGCCCTGATCATTGGTGCTACCAGTGCGTTCAGTGAAATACAAGACTCCATTAACCGGATATGGCGGCTGAAAGCAAAACCGAAAAAGGGATTTGGGTTTTTAAAGATGTTATTCAACCGCCTGCTTTCGTTTTCGATGATCATTACTCTCGGGTTTATTTTTCTCGTTTCACTGATCATTAACGGAGCGCTGGATCTCCTGCTGGACAGGCTGATGATCCTGTATCCTCACCTGACCGTGGTACTGGTCTATATCCTCAACCTGGTACTTACGTATATCATTACAGCTTTCATCTTTGCAGCCATCTTCAAAGTATTACCGGATGCCCGGATCAAATGGAAGCATGTGCGTATCGGCGCCTGTGTGACTGCGGCGCTGTTCATGCTGGGAAAATTTGTGATCAGTTATTATCTCGGCCATAACCGGATGACCTCGGCCTATGGTGCAGCCGGGTCGATCATTGTTGTTTTACTCTGGGTCTATTACTCTTCGATGATATTATATTTCGGCGCGGCCTTCACCCATGCCTATGTCATCCATAAGGGTTCCCGGATCTATCCTAATAATTACGCGGTATGGGTCCAGCAGATCGAAGTGGAATCGGAAACCTCGATCCGTAACCAGCCGGAGACAAAGAGGGTGATCGAAGTGGCGGTTAAACAAGAGCCGGATATTCCTTCTACATAACTTTCTGTTCAGGAACCCTGAAATGTCTCCCGAAAGAAGCAAAGTTTTATGCCAGGAAGCCGGGCGCCTTTGCGACTTATGTCTTTTATCTTTCTGGCCTTGCGTGAAACATCACTAAAATGAACAGATGTTAAATCATCATATAGATCTTAGTGCTTATTTTTGCGCCTTATGGCAAACGATTCCAACAAATTCCAGGCAATTATCTCGCATTGTAAAGAGTATGGTTTTATTTTTCCCAGCAGTGAAATATACGACGGTCTCCAGGCTGTATACGACTATGGCCAGATGGGCAGCGAATTGAAGAAGAACATCAAAGATTACTGGTGGAAAAGCATGACCCAGCTACAGGATAATATCGTGGGGATCGATGCGGCCATATTCATGCATCCCACTACCTGGAAAGCATCCGGTCACGTAGATAATTTCAACGACCCGATGATCGATAATAAGGACAGTAAGAAAAGATACAGGGTGGATCATTTGATCGAAGGATTTGCTGAAGAGCAAAAAGCAACCGGCAATGAGCAATTGGCAAATAGTGTCCTTGAGCAAATGGATACATTATTGGCTAAGGATGATTTTGCAGGATTGAAAATATTGATCGAAACAAATAAAATCAAATGTGCCGTCAGTGAAACCTGCAACTGGACCGATATACGCCAGTTCAACCTGATGTTTTCTACGGAGTTTGGTTCTACCGTCTCCAGCGATGACGAGAATAATAAAGTGTATTTAAGACCGGAAACGGCTCAAGGTATTTTTGTCAACTTTTTAAATGTGCAAAAGACCGGCAGGATGAAAATTCCTTTTGGTATCGCACAGATCGGGAAAGCTTTTCGTAACGAGATCGTGGCAAGACAATTCATCTTCCGCATGCGGGAGTTTGAACAAATGGAAATGCAGTTCTTTATCCGTCCCGGCACACAAAAAGATTGGTATGAGAAATGGAAGACAATACGATTGGAATGGCATAAGAGTTTAGGCATGCCGGCAGAAAAATACCGCTATCATGATCATGTGAAACTGGCGCACTATGCTGATGCTGCCTGCGATATCGAATTTGAATTCCCGATCGGTTTTAAAGAGTTGGAAGGTATCCACTCCCGTACTGATTTCGACCTGAAACAGCACCAGGAATACAGCAAAAAGAAAATGCAGTATTTCGATAATGACCTGGATCCTGCCACCGGTAAGCCTTACGGTAATTATATTCCTTATGTGATCGAAACATCGATCGGTCTCGATCGTATGTTCCTGGCGGTGATCAGCCAGGCATATGAAGAGCAGGACCTGACAAAAGATGATAAGCCCGACAGTCGTGCCGTATTAAAATTGCCTGCTAAACTTTCCCCGATCAAACTGGCTGTTTTACCATTGACAAAAAAAGACGGTCTTCCTGAAATTGCAGAAAAGATCATGAGCGATTGCAGATCGGATTTTCGTTGTTTTTACGAAGAAAAAGATTCGATCGGTAAACGTTATCGTCGCATGGATGCACTGGGAACTCCGTTTTGCGTTACAGTTGATCACCAGACAAAAGAAGATAATACTGTTACGATCCGTCATAGAGATTCGATGGAGCAGGAAAGAGTGTCAATAGATAAACTCAGTGAGATCGTGTTAACCGCTATTGCCTGATCCCTTCCTATGTATGTCAACTATTCAACGCCTCATAGATCGGTTCGGTCTTCAGCCTCATCCCGAAGGAGGTTGGTATACGCAAACCTATAAGAGTAAGGAAAAGATTGCTGCCGCATCACTGCCTCCACGTTTTGAGGGCGACAGGGTTTTCTCGACTGCTATCTGTTTCTTACTTGAAAAAGGAAATTTTTCCGCCTTTCATCGTATCAAAAGCGATGAGTGCTGGCATTTTTATTCTGGTGATCCGCTGGAAATATATATTATTCACCCGGATGGCGCACTCGAAACAATACTGTTGGGAAAAGATTTTGAGAACGGTCAGCAATTCCAGTTCGTTGTACCGGCCAATTGTTGGTTTGCAAGCCGGCCTGCTGATACAAGT
>DASYLC010000092.1:0-5100 GCA_036009775.1 Chitinophagaceae bacterium | reverse complement strand
TGATCTCTATAGCGGCAGCCAGGGAAAGGATATGCCGTACATCGCTGGGATAAGGACGGATAGTGGAAAGATTGATGGCTTGCGGCGTATTCTTTATAAAACTCATCACCGTTGGTTCAAGGTCCTTCATTGGAATTGTGGAACCACTGATCATCAGTTGTTTGAATTCCTGTTGTTTGTTGACGACCGCCTGCGGGAAATCAAGTCGCCGGTCGACATACCTCGCCGTAAAGAACAGGACACAGAAAAAAAGATAGAGCGAGCTGAATATGGCCAGTCCGTATTTGGGCCAGCGGAAAGCGATCAGCCAGGCAATAATGGCCGGGACCAGTATGATGACTAAAAAATTCCGTAATGCCAGTATCAGCACCAGGCCCGCCACCAGGCAAAGGATTCTTTTGAAACCCAGCCTTCTTTCTTTAGTGGCGAAATAGATACAATAGACGATCAGGCTGATGCCCGTAAAGATCAGGCCTTCCTTGTGAATACCACTGGTCCAGTATAAAAAGGAAGGGACCAGGAAAGTGCCGCAGAGTATGGCCAGTTTTCTTCCGGGAAAAACATCCATCATCACCCGGTAGATAGCAATAGCACCGAACAAAGTGATAAAGGCGTAGAAGATAACATTCACATAATAATGGCCCAGGCTGAATATATTAAAAACAGAAAGGATCTTGATAAAGAGGTTGCCTTTCAGGTCATTCCAGTAGGAATCCGTAGTGCCGAAGAATTTTGCAACGCCGCCATCATAAGGATCCCGGAAAAGGTTCGTGAAATATTCATGAGGGTCGTTAAAAATAAGATGGTACTCCTGGATGCTGTTCATATGGTAACTCCAGGTGTCCTGCATCTGTGCCAGCCCTCCATAATACAGGCCTATCCAGCCGTAGAAGATCCCGGCCATCACCTTCAGCAGGAAGATGATAATAAGCTGTGGCTGACTTAAACCGGTACGGGTGAAGAATTTTACTTTGGTGACCAGCCAGGCAAATAAAACAAGAAAGACGACAAAAAGCAGGTACTCCAAAACTTCCAGGTTTTATCCCGCAAAATAGCCATTATTAGCGTGATTGTCAGCACAAAGTTGACAAGTTTGGCGGACTGCTTTACACCAATCTGTAAATTTGCAATTCCCCGGGCAGACCACAGTCTGAAAACTTCACGCTGAGGCTCGCAGAGAATTAAGATAGCTATACTCTGTGTACTCTGCGTGAAATTAATACACCACTGCGGACCGGTTCATATTTATAATATAACTATTCCATGGAAGTAACCGTAAAGACCGCCCGGCAACTCCGTTTAACGGAAGAAGAATTTGAACTGATAAAACAAAAACTGGGACGCACCCCCAATTTTAATGAACTCTGTGCTTTCTCCGGTATGTGGAGTGAGCATTGCAGTTATAAGAATTCCATTAAATGGCTGAAGACCCTTCCCCGCGAAGGAGGAAGGATGCTGGTAAAAGCAGGTGAAGAAAACGCCGGGTTGATGGATATCGGTGATGGTCTCGGTGTTGTTTTTAAAATTGAATCGCATAACCATCCTTCGGCGATTGAACCTTTCCAGGGTGCAGCTACAGGTGTGGGTGGAATTCACCGCGATATTTTTACGATGGGAGCAAGACCGATCGCTGCACTGAATTCATTACGTTTCGGAAACCTGGGAGAAGATAAAACACAGCATTTACTCGCAGGTGTGGTGCACGGTATCGGGCATTATGGAAATTGTTTTGGTGTACCGACTGTTGGTGGTGAGATCTATTTTGATGAATGCTATCACACCAACCCGCTCGTGAATGCGATGAGTGTGGGTATTGTAAAAGCCGGTGAAACAGTTTCCGCGACGGCATTGGGAAAAGGCAACCCTGTGATGTTCGTGGGAAGCGCAACCGGTAAGGATGGCATTGGCGGAGCTTCCTTCGCCTCAGCCGATATCACTGCTGAAAGTGCACAGGATCTTCCTGCTGTACAGGTAGGTGATCCTTTCCAGGAAAAAAAATTGCTCGAAGCCTGCCTGGAGGTCATTCAAACCGGTGCCGTTGTGGGCATGCAGGATATGGGTGCAGCCGGTATTATTTGTTCAACTGCGGAAATGAGTGCCAAAGGCGAAGTGGGTATGCGCATCGATCTCGATAAAGTACCCACCCGTCAGTCCAATATGAAAACCTGGGAATTGCTGCTCAGTGAAAGCCAGGAAAGAATGTTGCTGGTTGCCGTGAAAGGAAGAGAAGAAGAAGTGACAAAGATTTTTACCAAATGGGACCTGCCCTGTTCTGTTATTGGTGAAGTGACCGATGACGGCGTTCTGAATTTCTATATGAATGGGGAACTCGAAGCATCGCTTCCCGCGTATGAACTTGTATTGGGTGGCGGCGCCCCGCAATATGACAGGGAATATAAAGAACCGGCCTATTTTGAAAAGATAAAACAATTCAACCCGTCTTCTGTTCCCGTACCTGCCGACCTGAAAGCAGTGGCAGAAAAGATCATCTGCTTACCATCGGTGGCCTCCAAGAAATGGGTATATGACCAGTATGATAGCATGGTGGGTACTAATAATACCTCCACCAACGCACCGACAGATGCGTCGCTTGTGATCGTCAAAGGAACAACCAAGGCTCTGGCCGTTACCACGGATTGTAACAGCCGTTATGTCTATGCCGATCCGTATAAAGGCGCGATGATCGCTGTCAGCGAAGCCGCACGAAATATTGTATGCAGCGGGGCTCAGCCATTAGGTGTGACCAACTGTCTGAATTTCGGTAACCCCTACGATCCCGAAGTATATTACCAGTTCGTACAGGTGATAAAAGGGATGGGAGAGGCCTGCCGCAAATTTGATACACCGGTCACGGGTGGTAATGTGAGTTTCTATAACCAGAATCCCGATGGACCTGTTTATCCCACGCCCACGATCGGCATGGTGGGGCTGCTGGAAGATATCGCGGATAAGATGACATTGGATTTTAAAGAAGAAGGTTCCCTTATTTATTTATTGGGCGCCAGTAACAACGATATCGGTTGTTCTCAATACCTGTCAAAGATCGTTGGGGTTGAACACTCACCGGCTCCGCATTTTGAACTGGAAGAAGAATACCAGTTGCAGTCGACCCTCGTACGGTTGATAAAAGAAAACCTTATCAGTTCCGCGCATGATGTAAGCGAAGGGGGTTTATTTGTTACCTTATGTGAGGCCGGCTTCAACCGCGAACTGGGATTTTCTTTGTTGACAAAAGGGGGAGTGAGAAAAGATGCATTTCTTTTTGGCGAAGGGCAGAGCAGGGTAGTGGTGACGGTGGCACTTGAAAATGTACAGGAATTTGAAAATAGTTTAAAAGGTTTTCCGGCTGAAAAGATCGGTGTTGTTACCAGCGGGGAGCTCGTTACCGATGGGGATTTCTGGGGGACGATCGACTGGTGGAAAGAAAAATATGAAGGTGCCATTGAAAATTATTTATCCAAAGAAAAAGCGGGTGCTGCTCTTTCTTCTATCTGATAGGGTTTAATGAAAAAAGATTCGGTTATACTGCTTACCGGTGCTGCCGGTTTTATTGGGAGCTACCTCCTGGGCTATTTGAACAGGCAGGGCTTTCATAATATTATCCTTGCGGATGATTTCAGCGACGAGGATAAATGGTTCAATTTTGACGACAAACAATTCACGGATAAAATAGAAAGGGAAGGACTGTTTGACTGGTTACGGCAAACCGATCCTGCCATCGATTTTGTTTTTCACCTGGGCGCAAGAACGGACACCACGGAATTTGATTACTCCATTCATGAAAAACTCAACCTGGAGTATTCAAAGAAAATATGGGATTATTGTACGGAGAAAAATATCCCGCTGGTCTATGCCTCTTCCGCGGCAACCTATGGCGCCGGTGAGTTGGGTTATAAAGACGATCATACTATCGTGAATGAGCTCAAACCCCTGAATGCTTACGGTGTTTCAAAAAATGAATTTGATAAATGGGCTATCGAGAGAAATCGTTGCTTCGCCCCTCGCAATAACGAACCGGGAGTCGTGAGTTCCGGCTCAGTTCCCCCTTTTTGGATTGGATTGAAATTCTTTAATGTCTATGGTCCCAACGAATATCACAAAGGAAGAATGGCGAGCATGATCTTTCATGGCTTCAATCAAATTCAAAAAACGGGGAAAGTGAAATTGTTCCGCTCGCATAGGTCCGGCTTCGAAGACGGTCAGCAGCTCCGTGATTTTATTTACGTAGAAGACGTTGCCAGAGTTTGTTACTGGCTGATGGAGTCGATGGGCGAAGGACAATGGACAATGGACAAAAATGGACTATACAACCTGGGCACCGGGAAAGCCAGGGCCTTCGCGGATCTTGCAACCGCTACTTTCAGAGCGATGGGGAAAGATCCACTGATAGAATACATCGACATGCCCGAAGATATCCGGGATAAATACCAGTACTTCACGGAAGCAGACATGACCAAGCTGCGCAGCGCCGGCTACCAGTATGAATTTTATTCCCTCGAAGAAGGAGTAAAGGATTATGTCCGCAATTATTTAATGAAGAGGTCTTATTACTGAGATCATTTAATACACTAATCCATCCAGGATATTGAGTTGGTAAGGGACGAGCTCCTTAAGTAATTTATTGTCCGAGCCCATCACCAGCATTACAAAACCTGCCGAGGTAAGCCCACCGAAGAAAGCACCTACACTGGTATTAAGTATCTTGTCTGCCGTTCCATAAAATTTATCGAGTGTTCGGGGACCCGCTATCTCGAAAGTGTTTTGATGACGGCTCATCCGGTAATAATTGTTATTGATATGCACCTGGAGATCGGTACCGTCAAAATATCCCCATGCTTTATTGAGCAGCCCTTCATCCGCACCCGGGCTTGAAAGCGTTTCTGTCTTTTTATCTTTAACGACAGTGAATTCGGTGATAGCAGGCGTATTGTTCAGGAAGTCAGCGTAAGAATAATAAACTCCCTTAGTGGGTTGAGTTACCTGCAGAACAGGGAAATCGAAACCCGATTGTACTTTTTGCATAAGTGCATTGTAACTTATTGCCCCGGGTCTTGTACCTGGTGATCCGAGCAGGCTATCGCCGGTCCTGAGCAGGTCGAT
>DASYLC010000091.1:0-7556 GCA_036009775.1 Chitinophagaceae bacterium | reverse complement strand
CTTATTAGAAAATTCAATGAATGAAAACGAACCGCTTATACCTAACCCTGCTATTCACCCTGTTTTTTCTCACCGCCACCGCACAGTTTCGCAAATATTCCAATGAGTTTTTGAATATAGGCGCAGGAGCAAGGGGACTTGCCATGGGCGGCGCCCAGGTAGCTTCCGTAGCTGATGGTACGGCCGGTTACTGGAATCCTGCCGGTCTTGTAGGTGTACAGACCTTCCCGCAACTGAACCTGATGCATGCCGAATATTTTGCCGGTATCGGGAAGTATGATTATGTGGGTCTGGCCTTCCCGACAGCCAATAAAAAAAGAACGATCGGTATTACCGGTCTCCGTTTTGCAGTGGACGATATTCCCAATACTATTTACCTCATTGAACCGGATGGTTCGGCGAATTACAATAACGTTACGGCATTCTCTTCTGCGGATTATGCTTTTATCTTTTCATTTGCCCAGAAATTGAAAGAAAGCGAAAAGAAAAATGTTCATTTCGGTCTCAATGCCAAGGTCATTCACCGCAGCGTTGGAAAATTTGCCAAGGCCTGGGGTTTTGGCCTGGATGCCGGGATCCAGGTATTCAGCAAGCAATGGAGATTTGGCGTAGCGGCGCGTGACGTGACCACTACATTCAATGCATGGTCATTTACATTTACAGAAAGAGAAAAAGAAGTTTTTTACCTGACCAATAACGATATCCCTGTCAAGTCATCAGAATTAACGGCCCCCCGTTTGGTGGTGGGCATCGGTCATGAATTCAAGCTCAGCAAAAAATCAAGCCTGCTCGCGGAGATCAATGCTGATGTGACCTTTGATGGCAAGCGGAACACGGTGATCAGTGCTGACCCGGTGAGTGTGGATCCGAAGATGGGTTTGGAACTGAACATCAATAATGTGCTTTTCCTGCGCGGGGGGATCATGAATTTCCAGCGTGCACTGGATGATGCCGATACAACGAATAAGAAAAAAGTTTGGATCTATCAGCCCAGCGCCGGCGCTGGTTTCAAGATCAAAAATGTGGCGATCGATTATGCATTCACCAACCTGGCGAACCAGTCGAATCCTTTGTTCACTCATATCTTCTCCCTGCGTTTGAACCTGGCCGGGAATAAAAAAGAAAATTAATTAACCGAACCACTACCGGATAAAACTTGACCTCATGAAAAAATTTTTACTTCCATTATTGCTTTTTACCGGCTTGCTGGCACAGTCGCAGTCCTACAATAATGAATGGATCGACTACAGCAAGACCTATTATAAATTCAAGGTGGGGGCTACCGGTTTGTACCGTATCAGCCAGGCGACTTTGAGCAGCATTAACCTTGCAACCACACCTGCCCAGCATTTCCAGTTATGGAGAAACGGAAGGGAAGTTCCTTTATACACTACGGTTGCAACAGGGCCTCTTGGCGGATCAGGCTATATCGAGTTTTGGGGAGAAATGAATGACGGAAGGCCCGACAGCATCCTGTATAAATACCAGGAAAATCAACTGAACAGAAAATGGAGCCTGGAAACAGATACGGCTTCTTTCTTTTTGACAGTCAACAGTGCAACTCCGAATGCAAGATTGGTTCCTGCAACGAATGCCCTTCCATCGGCCATTCCTGCCGAGCCTTACTTTATTCATACTGCGGGGAACTATTATAAGACAAGGCTCAACCAGGGCTATGCAGCTGTTGTGGGAGAATATGTACACTCTTCCGCTTACGATGAAGGGGAAGGATATACTTCAGGCGAGATCCTGACCAACACGACCGAACCGTATACATTTATCAGCCTTAATGCGTATACGGGTGCAGGTGCACCTGCACCTGTCCTGAAAGTAAATGCAGCTGGTAATGCACTGAACCCGCGGACAGTAGAAGTTAAATTTAATGGCGTGATCGTTGCTGAATCCCAGATGGATTTCTTTGACGATGCAAGAATCAATATCCCGCTGACCGCTGCGCAGGTCAGTACACCGTCGGCAACGGTGGAAATCAGCAACCGCTGCCTTACAACTGCCAATGACCGGATGGTGGTCGCCCAGACGGAACTCGTCTATGCTCACACATTCAGCCTGGCAGGGGCAGACCGGCTTGAATTCAGCTTACCCGCGAATCCTGCGGGAAATTATCTCGAGATCACTTCCTTTAATGATAATGGGGTCAGTCCGATCCTGTATGACATGACCAATGGCAAAAGGTATGTTTGCGACATCTCTACGCCATTCATTGTAAAAGTATTACTGGAACCCTCCGCCACGGAAAGAGACCTGTTATTGATATCAGGCAATCCATCTATACCACAAAATATCACCAGTTTCCAGCAACGGAACTTTGTCGATTATCAGGTTGCGGCCAGGCAGGGTAACTATCTGATCATTTCACACCCCGCGCTGATGAATGGTGCCAATGGCACTAACCCTGTTGACGAGTATAAAAATTACCGGAGTTCTGCGAACGGTGGCAGCTACAATGCAAAAATTTACCTGGTTGATGAACTGATCGACCAGTTTGGGTTTGGTATAAAGAATAACCCGGTGGGTGTACGGAACTTTATCCGTTGGGCCCGCAACACTTACAGCGCACCCATTAAGGATGTATTGCTGATGGGGAAAGGATTGAACTACCAGCAATTCAGATCCTTTGAAAGCAATCCGGATATCAATAAACTTTCTTTCGTTCCTACGTTTGGTCAACCCGCATCCGACAATTTGCTCGCGGCAGATTCGGGCCCTGACGAAATCCCCAAGGTGCCGATCGGCCGTATCTCTGCGATCAATGCTTCGGAAGTAGCTATCTACCTGGCCAAACTGATCCAGTATGAGCAGGCACAGGCCTTTTCCTCTCCGCTGATAAAAGACAGGGCCTGGTTAAAGAATGTGGCGCATGTCGTGGGTGCGAGTGACGGTGCTCTGGGAACTATCCTTAGCGATGCAATGAACCGTTACACGGATATCATAAAGGATACTTTTTACGGAGCCAATGTTAGTACATTCAGTAAGGTTTCTGCAGCGCCGGTAGAACAGGCAAGCAGCGAGAGATTGCAGGCATTATTTCAGGAAGGTATCGGGCTGATGACCTATTTCGGACACTCTTCTTCGAGTACACTGGAATTCAACCTTGATAATCCTGATCAGTATAATAACTCCGGCAAATATCCTGTTACGATCGTGATGGGTTGTAATGCCGGCAATTTTTACAATTTTAATCCGCTCCGCCTCATCACGAAGGAAACACTTTCCGAAAAATTTGTACTGGCAGATCAGCGGGGTTCCATTGCCTTTGTAGCCAGTTCGCATTTTGGTATCGTGCATTACCTGGATATCATGAATACCCGGACCTGCAATGCCGCGTCGGTAACGAAGTATGCCCAAACACTGGGCGAGATCATGATCGAGTCCTTTACCCAGGTCTATAACCTTACCACGCAAAGCGATTATTATGCACGCTTCCATTGTGAGCAGACCACTATACATGGCGACCCTGCATTACGCCTGGATGGTAATACACCCAAACCGGATTACGTAATCGAGGACCAGCTCCTGAAAGTAACGCCTTCGTTTATTTCAGTGGCGGAAACATCATTTCATGTGGATGCCAAAATGCTGAATATCGGCAAAGCGCTCAGCGGCCCGATTGTGGTGGAACTAAAAAGAACGTATCCCAACCTCGTGACCGAAATAATAAGAAGAGATACGATCCCGGGTATACGCTATATCGATTCACTGAGCTATGATATCGAGATCGTGCCGACAAGGGACAAAGGCCTTAATAAAATATCGATCTGTATTGATGCGGATAACCGCGTCGATGAACTATACGAAACAAATAACTGTATCACCAAGGATGTCTTTATTTACGAAGATGAAGCAAGACCGGTTTATCCATATGGTTTCGCCGTGGTCAACAGGCAGGATATCAAACTGGTGGCTTCAACAGCCAATCCATTCAGCGGGATGAAGCAATACGTGATGGAAATGGATACGACAGAATTCTTTAATTCTTCTTTCAAGATCAGCCGTACTATCAATTCCAGTGGCGGTGTGCTGGAGTTTACACCGGGTATTACTTTTGCAGACAGTACTGTTTATTACTGGAGAGTGGCCCCTGTACCGTTAAACGGGCAGCCGGTCTGGAATAAATCTTCCTTTATTTACCTGAATCCTGCCGGACCCAATACAAGTGATTATGGGTTTAACCAGTCGCACTTCTTCCAGCAAACAAAATCATTTTACGATAAACTGAAATTGGATTCCGCGAGCCGGAAGACAAACTTCGGGAATGTGGTCAATAACCTATTCATTCAGCAGGGGACCTGGGTCACCAGTGGTGCCGTACAGGAAGCCTCGCTGTCTGTATCTGTCAATGGAGTAAATTCTATCCGTCTGATGTGCTGGTTCTCTTCATTGGTGTTCAATGTTTTTGACCCTGTCTCATTCAGGCCATGGCAAAACCGGACGATCGAGGAGGCTATTTTCCCCACCAATTTAGGAAAAGGCCTTTATGGCAGTACAGCTAATAACTGTTCCTTCACCACCCGGGCTTTCAACTTTGAGTACCGCTATACCGATACGTCCAGCCGGCGGAAAATGATGGACCTGATGCGGGATACAATTCCGAACGGGTTCTATGTTGTCATTAGAAACTTTACACTGAACCCGATCTACGGATATCCCAATGCATGGGCAGCAGACTGGGCGGCTGATGAAGTATTGCATGGTCCCGGTCAATCCCTGTATCATTATATTAAGAACGCGGGTCTGACCAGTATTGACTCTTTTTACCGTGCAAGACCATGGGCCCTTGTGTATAAAAAGGGAGACCCCTCTTTCACACCGAAATGGATCATGGGTGAAGGTATGTTTGATAACCCGACATTATCAGTGGATTGCGTTACCAGCGATACTGTTGGCTTTGTAACCTCACCGGTATTTGGCCCCGCACGTGCCTGGAAACAATTAAAATGGAGAGGAAGCGGCGATCCTACCGGCGATCTTGCTACAATGTCAGTGATCGGCGTTAAAACGGATGGCTCAGAGGACATCGTATTTGATGGTATTACCACTGCGCAGCAGGATTTCGATGTCTCATCCATTGATGCAGGTACCTACCCGTATGTTAAATTAAGAATGAGAGCGGCTGATTCTATCAACTTTACGCCTTACCAGCTTCGTTACTGGAGGGTGACCTATACACCGGTTCCGGAAGGCGCTATCGCTGCTAATATTTACCTGAAACTAAAAGATACGCTGGAGATCGGCGAGCCGCTTGATTTCAAAGTAGCATTTAAGAATATCAGCGATGTGGCTTTTGACAGCCTGAGAGTGAAAATGGTTATTACAGACAAAAATAATATACCGCATATCATACCGATCCCGAAACGCAGGCCACTGCTTGTCAATGATACCCTGCAACTGGGAGCGTTCGTGAATACGGCTACGCTGGGAGGTATAAATACGATGTACCTGGAAGCGAACCCGGATGATGATCAGCTTGAACAATTCCATTTCAATAACTTTGCATACCGAAATATATATGTCAGGCCCGATAGTCTGAATCCATTGCTGGACGTGACCTTTGACGGGGTGCATATCCTGAACAAGGACATTGTGGCATCCAAACCGGATATCCTGGTCAAACTCAAGGATGAAGCCCGCTGGATGATACTCGATGATACAGCCCTGCTTACCCTGCATATCAGGAACATAAAGACAGGTGTGCTCCGCAGGTATTATTTCAATAGCGATACCGTGCAGTTCACTCCTGCGGGACAGGCGCCGAATCCTGATAATACTGCTACGATCAACTTCAAACCATATTTTGCAGAAGACGGGGAATATGAATTGATCGTGACCGGTGAGGACAAGAGCAATAATACCGTAGGCAGTCACAATAATATTGAATACCGCGTCATGTTTGAAGTCATCAACAAACCGATGATCTCGAATATGCTGAACTATCCGAATCCGTTCACGACATCAACGGCATTTGTATTCACCGTGACGGGTAGTGAGGTTCCGCAGAATATCAAGATCGAGATCATGACGATCACGGGTAAGATCGTGCGGGAGATCACCAAAGACGAACTGGGTCCGCTGCATATTGGCCGTAACATTACCGAATTCAAATGGGATGGAACCGATCAGTATGGGCAGAAACTCGCCAATGGTATCTATCTCTACCGTGTGGTGACCAACCTGAATGGTAAATCGCTGGATAAATACACCAGCGCGGAGGATAAGACCGACAAGTACTTTAATAAAGGGTATGGTAAAATGTACCTGATGCGTTAATAATATATTCCGGCATACAAAGCCCCTTCGTTACAAGCGAAGGGGCTTTTTTTTACGCTCCGGATCAACGACTTTTGCTGTGCATGCAGAAGCTGAAACAACTGGTAAAACGGATAATGGGGCGCTTTATCTACAGGAAGCAATTAGCTGTTGGCTCCAGGCAAAAAATGATACAATGGGCAGCCGGATTGGAAGGCAAAACTATACAGTATTTACCGGATGCGTCTTATGATATATTCACATACCACGGAGAGGATGGTATCATCTATTATTTATTGCAGCAGATGAAAGGAGTTCCGCAGGTTTTTGTTGATATCGGCGCCGGTGATTGTATCAAAGGCAATTGCGCTAATCTTGCGACCCATTTCGGGTGGAAAGGCTTATTCCTCGACGCTGACGGCGCACAACTGGCAGTGGGAATGAATTTTTATAAACATAAGATGAACCAGGGTGTTATAAAAATGGTTCATTCAGAAGTGACACCCGCTAATGTCAATACACTATTGGATGAGCCGCTACTGAAGAATGGAGTAGGGTTGCTTTCAATTGATATCGACGGGAATGATTATTGGGTATGGAAAGCTGTTGAAGCGATCCAACCTCGCTTAGTGGTTATTGAGGCCAAGGTAGAATTTGGGTATAAGAATATTATCGTTCCGTATGGGGAAACTAACCACCGAAGTGTTGACGAGGAATACAATGGTGCTTCCCTTGAGGCTTTGCGGATACTGGGAGAAAAGAAGGGGTATAAGTTGGTTGGAGCCATTGCGGATGGCTATAATCTTTTTTTTGTACGAAAAGATGAAGATATTCCTCCTGCTTCAGTCCCGGATATACTGGACGATCCTATAGCGGGCGTAATGGGTTACGGGGAATCATTTTTTACGTCACATAATTTTGTAACAGAATAAAAGATATGGCAAAGATCAGTATCAATATAGCAACAGGCAGTTTACAGCAACAGGAAATGATCGTAGGTATTGACCTGGGTACCACCAACAGTCTTGTCGCGATCATTCACCCCGAATCTAAAAAACCCGTGGTATTAAAAGAGCATGACGGTGCCGCGCTGGTTCCTTCCGTGATCCATTTCGGCGAAGGTGGTCCGCAGGACTCTGCGAGAACGGTATCGGTAGGTGACGAGGCAAAAAAATGGCTGGTTGCCGAACCGCAGAACACTATTTTTTCAGTGAAACGGCTGATGGGAAAATCGTACAGCGATGTAAAGGACCAATCCTCTTTCTTTACCTATAAAGTAATTGATGATAATA
>DASYLC010000090.1:0-7212 GCA_036009775.1 Chitinophagaceae bacterium | reverse complement strand
TTTTTTCAATGATCGTACCCACCATATTATAGTTCAGGTTGCAATACTGGTAGCCTTTGCCCGGCTCATAATCATTATAACATTTGACCCAGTCTGGGTTCTTAGCAGGGTTGATGGCATCGAGTGTAAAATATCCCTGGTTGTCATTGACAGAGGAACGGTGAGACATTACCATTCTGAGTGTAATGACCGTTTCCGGAAATTTTGGATTACGAACTTTAAACCCCACCAGGTTACTGATATCATCCTCCAGTGAAAGTTTTCGTTGCTCCGCCAGTTGCATAATGGATGTAGCCGAAAAAGATTTGGAGATCGATGCGATCCTGAACAGGCAATCATCCGTCAGTGGTGTATTGGTTTCGGCATTCTTCAAACCGAAAGAATGGGTATAGATGATCTTTCCTTTTTTCACTACGGCTACCGACAGACCCCTTACCTTGTTCTCCTGCATGATGGTATTGATCGCGGCTTCAGCCTTGAGCACAGTGGAAGGGTCGGGCTGGGCATGGACCGGCAATATTGAGACCGATAAAATAAAAGCTATCAGCAGAAGATGTAATGACCGGGCCATACTATCTGAATTAGGTATAAATATAAGGCCTTCGGAATATTTGGCAGTTACAGGACCCACTGAATAGCTCATACGCTTTGTCTTTCCCACGCTGCATAACAAACATCGACTAGCGGTTTACCCCTAGTTTTTGTTTAAGGATTTCCGGGCGCACCCCATCTTTCCTTAAAAAAAATCAATCCATACTATTTTATGTAACAATATTATTAAATTCAAGTTAACAAGCCGATCACCAATTCCACCACCAATGTACATCCCCAATTCCTACATCAAAGAAGTAGCCATTGAGATAGATCCTGAATATGAATTTGACAATTCCCCCTACCCCATACCGGAAGAAGAAAAGAAAAGATGGCACCGTAAATTATTTGAATGGTGCAGTAATCTCTTCAAAAAGAAACCCGAAAAAAAGGAAAAAATATTTCTCGGCAGAGACAGGAATAAGGCAAAACTGATCGAGTTCCTGAAAAATGAACGGGGGGTTTACTTAGTCACCGGTTATAGAGGAATGGGCAAGACCAGTTTTGTTAACAGGTCGATCGAGGATTACAGGCAGGCGTCAAAGAAAGAGAGCAAAAAAGGAAAGAAGCAGGTCTACGATATCAATATAACACTCACGCAGAGTGAATTAAACGAGTTTGATATTTTAAGACTCATGGTCTCGAAAGTATTTTCGAGATTTAAAAAACATAAAAGAAAAGAGAAAAGAAATAGCTGGCTGAGGATCTATAAGAAACTGTTTATTTATACCGGCGCAATTCTCATTGCTTTAATATCCATAATGTTATTCAAAGAGGCGGAGTTCGAAAAACTGATCACTATCGATTGGTTTGACAGGATAGAATGGTGGCCCGCTGCACATACCGGGATCAAAGGATTGTTCATGATCCTGGTCGCCTGCTGCGCTTTGTATGGCGGGTTCAGGGTCGTCAATCATTTTTGGAAGAGAAAAGAAAATGCAAATTTCAAAAAGATCGAAAACCTCGTGGTCAGGTGTCATTCCAGTGTGGTAAAAGAACAGGCGGCACAAATGGAAGCCGTGCTGGAAACATTCAGTACCAAGCTTTCGGCGTTCCACGAAAAAGAAACCCAGAGTTTTCCCATCGCTTCCACCAAAGAGATCGAGCACGAACTGGGTGAATTCCTGAAAGATGTTTCCGGGGAAATGCAATTCATTTTCATATTTGACGAGTTGGACAAAGTAGAACCGGCTGTTGTAACCACTTCTTATTACCAGGAGATCGAGGCTTTTGAAAAGGCAAAACCCGACAATACCTATCTCCACCAGCTGCGCGACAGGAAACAGGCCGTACTGAATATTATTTCAGGATTGAAGAATTTTCTTACTACGGCCAGGTCCAATTTCATTTTCATTGCAGGCAGGGAAATGTTTGATGCTTCACTTGCCGATATCGCCGACAGGCAGTCGTCGGTAAGCAGTATGTTCAACTATGTGTTTTATATCGACAGTTTATCCAAAGAGAAATTCTATCCCAGCGACTCGGCTTCATTAAGTAACGTTATCGAAGAATATTTAAAAAGGATCATGTTCCCCGCGGATCCATTAAGCAGCAAAGAGGAGAAGGAGGAATATGACAAGAAATCGTTATTCCGGCTATTAAATGAAACCGGTGAGCTTGAAGATAAGACGGAAGAGGCGTTACAGCGATCGAAGATCATTACAATGGTCCAAAACTTTATTATCTACCTGACCTACAGAAGTAACGGATCTCCCAAAAAGCTGATCCGTTCCATACATGAGTTCATTACCATCGGGGACCTGCAAAAAACCAAAGCTCCCAATGCAAAATATCTCCGCGTTCTCTTGTCGCGCCGGGGAAAGGAAGAAAGCACTAAAAACAAAAAATACTTGTTTTTCAACTACCAGGATCAGTACCGGATAGGCTTTATCAATTACCTGTATCGCCCCTTCCTGGTTCGCTATGGAAGAAGTTTAAAAGAGAACAGCGATAGTATCATTGTTGCGACTCCTTATTTGTTCGACCACCTCCTGAAGTTCCATCCTTTTGCTTTCTCTCTTACCAACCTCGAGCTCATTCCTGAAGTGCTGGCCACGACGAAAACGCCTTCCTTAAAGGAACATATACGGGTTATCATTGACTACCTCTGTCATAATCATATCCGGGAAACGGAGATCGGGCTTTTCGACTACAAATATTATAGTCGTACCCTTAACGAACTCAGTTTTATTTCCAAAACCTTTGAAGAAGAAAGCGCTGCATTCAATTTTACACTGGATGAAAGTTATCTTGTAAAACTTCATGTAAGAAGTAAAATAAAGGAATTAAGAAGTATCTATGCCCGCTATACCGAAAAATTGACCCTTGACTCACAAATTGTTTTTTCGATCGCTCATTTGAACGGCACCCTTGGCGATCTTCATTTTTTTGATGAGGAATATGATGATGCGATCATTGCCTATTCCGATGCCATTAAACCGATCGACAGCCTGGATATCCCGAAAATGAGCATGCGTGACTTCATTACACTGATACGAAACAAGCTGAAATTGGGCTTGTGTTTTGAAAAGATCAATTCCTATGAAGAGTCACTTGCGTTTTACACGGATGCCGCCCAGGATGCGAAAAGATTTATTACCTATAATATCTCCTGCGGGCAACATGTGTATCCTCTGCCCAAACCCGAAGCGCTGAATAAACCGGAAATGCCTGCAACATTTTACAGTTCGTCAATGAGCGATGTGCTGCAGATCGTCAACCAGGCTTTTCTTGCCAAACTTATCGTACAGGAAAAAATGGGAATTGAGGGGTTGACGGCGCATAAGGTCGCTCTTGCCTGCGGAGGGTTCCTGCAACTGGCCGGGGCCATAAAAAAATACTGTGGTAAGAATTACCTGATACATGCCAATTTCTATTTAATGATCGGCAATATCCTCTACTTTAAGAACGATAATATCATCGTTGAAAAGAAGGGATCCGGAGGGCCGGGTGAGGGGAAACTGGACCTGGGCGATTCGACAATACCCGAAGAGGTCGATGATCTTTTCAGGAGTCTCTATGGCTTCAGGCTATCGAATAGTATGAGTTCGGGCGAAAAGCATGTAGCTGTTGAACCCAGCCTGCCCATATGCTTTTATATCCTTGGGTTACTGGAAGTGCTCGAAAGCAAGCAGATTGACGGACTTGACCGCATCAAAAAATACATTCTGAACAGGGGCAATATCAATAAAAATATTGTCAGTGAACTTCTTGGTGTTTTATCCCACGAAAATGTCCGGAAACAGACTAAATTTTCAAAATACCATTTTAAATATATAGCGATCTTTCTTTCCAACCTGGGAGATTGTTTACTGGGCATTTATAAAAATTCAGAAGGACGGATAAGATCGCTGACAGATATATTCAATGAGCAAAAAGCAAACAGTTTCGAAAGATCAGATCCGGGTATCTTTATTGACTACCTCGTTCCGGATGATAAATCTGCCTTTGGTATCGCTGATGTTCTGAGATGTTATCATTTATCCGCGGTCTATTTCAAGATGCGGGGAAGAAATGTCAGTTCCAGTTTCCAGTACCGGAAAATACTATATACCCTCAACCGTGTATTGGTCAAAGATATCCATGAAAAAGACAGGAACGGTAAAAAAACAGACGACACGAATAACATCCCGAATGAGAATCCAGGTGACATCAGGAATAATGTCCGGCATGACGGCAATAAACATCGGAAGAAAATGGAATTTCATTCCAAGGTTCTTGGGATCCTTGACACAACGATTGTCAGCAAGATATTGGTCATTACCAGCCAGAACAGTGAATTCAGTGACAGGCATATGATCCGGAAGTTCCAGAAACATGATATCAGCGAACGATATGCCAGGAATAATATCTCGAATCATCCCGAGTCAAGAGAGGCCATATTACTATATGCTTATTTACGGTTAAAACTGCTTGGGGAAGGGGATGAACAATTGGTGAACCACTATAACTCGATCGCGACACAGTTCACGCGGATCCTGGAAGTCGAATATTTTTCTAAATGTGCTTATTATAAGTTAGCTAAAATTGAAAGTACCGGGTTCGAGGGTAATGAAACCAATATAAAAATAGTGGTGGATTATATTTATTCCCTTGTTTCACTGATCCGGACGCTGAACATTTATGGTACAGACTACCTTGTGGGGCTTAGCCACAGGGCCTATGTTCATTACCAGCTGGCAACTGCCCTGGAAACATATTCAAAGGAAAATATTAATGTAGACATCATAGAACGGGTGCAGGGGATCCTGAATAATACGGAAACATTTGGCATAGCCAATGCCATTTACAATTACCAGATGGCTAATCAATATTATGTACGGGCCAGGCAATTACATTCCAACGGCGCTGAATACAAGAACTCCCTGGACAAGATACTTTACCTGGAAGATGATATTAACGATAATGCCGCGCATTTCGGAGCTGCACTGGAACGCTATATCCTCAATAACCTGAAGGAACCAGAAAGTTTTAAGAAAAAATGCGAAGAAAAACTGAAAGCCTATAAAGAAAGTGATTTTTCTTATGATTCTTTTGTGAGAGACGTATAATGTTCAACAACTACACTCTTGGGAAAAACATTCTATCCTCTACCCCTGAGCTGCGCTCGCAACCTTCGGTTGTCTCCTCAAGAAGAAAGGAGAATTCAAAAAGACCGCAGTGCAAAGCCTTTCACCGGGTAGCAACTAGTATTAAAAAGAATTTCCCTGCGCATATTTTTCGACATAACGAATACTGAATTTAGAAATAACCCTCCTGGTGAAAAATCGAGCGCCACATGGTCTGTGAATGTCAAGCAGCAGGATCCCGCACTTATCTTACAAAAGCAGAGTTTCCCAGCGCCGGTTTGTTAGCGGAAAACCCCCGGGAGATACGCCTACCTTTTTTGCATCAAGGGAAAAGTAAGGAAGCATTTTCCCAAGAAATCAGTTAATAATCAATTACATACCCCCAGGTAAGCCTTATTGATCTATTGCGGCAAGCCTCTTCATATAGTGATAATATTTCTGGTGATGATAGTTTGGCCCCGGCAAGCTATCTTTCCACCATGAAACTCCTGGCTACCTGGGCACTTTGTGCCCTCCTCTTTCTCGCGTCCTGTAAAAAGAAAGCAGACGATGTTATTACACCACCTGTTATTCCTGAGGCGCCCGTTGTAACGGGTGATAACGACCCGCTGACACCGGGCAATCCCACACAGGCGCAAAGCTTAACGGCGCTCCCCGAAAATTATTTAAAGGATAACGGTTTTTATAAACTGGCATATAGCCGCAGCCGTGGTATAGCCACCTGGGTAGCCTGGCATCTGGAAAGCGGTGATGTCGGGAGCACTCCAAGACAGGATGATTTCCGCGGCGATTCACAACTACCGATAGGATGGTACCAGGTACAGACCAGTGATTATACAGGGACTTTGTTTGATCGCGGGCATAATTGTCCTTCCGGCGATCGTACTTTATCGCTCAGTTCCAACTCTTCTACTTTCCTGATGACGAATATCATTCCCCAGGCACCCAACCTTAACCAGGGACCCTGGGCCGGACTGGAAGATTTTACAAGGAACAGTTTAGTAGGTTCTACCAACGAAGCCTTTATCTACATGGGTAATACAGGTCATGGCGGTTATAATTCGAACGGGATCTATCATACCATTGCCAATGGCGCGGTGACGGTACCGGCTAAAGTATGGAAAGTGGTATTGATCATACCAAAAGGAAACAGTGATCTCTCCCGGATACATAGCAATGCGACCGTACTCGCGGTAAACATGCCTAATAATAATTCACTCTATACTACCAGCGGTCAAAACCTCTGGCGCAATTATATTACTACTATCAATGCGCTGGAAGCGGATGCCGCTATGACCGGTGTACAGCTGGATTTTTTGAGGAATGTGGCGGATAGTATTAAAGGGGTGTTGAAGACTAAGTTGTATCAGTAGTTTAGAGAGTGGGCTGCAGGCTTTGGGCTCTGGACCTTTAGCTGCTAGCTTTTAGCCACAAAACCGCGGTTCATTGTCATTCCGGGGTTTGGGCCTGCCCTGACACATGAAGGGAGGAATCTCAAACTGATTTGCCCGGCTAAGGTCTCAGATGCTCCATTTGCCGGCTTATTTTTAACTGCTTTTGCGGGAGGCGGCCCAAGTCGTAAATCTAAAAGCTTAAATCAAAAATCCTACCCCGGCTCCCCCAACCGCTCAAAAATAATTCGAACCTGTTTCGCCGTGTAATACTTGCTTATTCTTTCACCAACTTGTTTCCGGTGCGGTAATAACCAGGTGCGCAAGGTCTTTATACTGACCCCGTACATCGTGGCAAGCTCTTTCGGGGTGTAAGGCCCGATCTTTGTTTCTAATGCAGTATTGACCGTGTTGTTCATAACAACTTCTTTTAGATTTGATAATGGATGATCTTCGGACTCACGATTCACGCCTCACGATTCACGTCTCACGTCTCACGTCTCACGTCTCCCTCCTCACAACCCCATCAATTTTTTATAATCCTTGTTATTCAAATACTCCAGTATATCGCCCGGCTGACACTCAAGGATCCGGCAGATATCATCCAGGGTGGAGAACCGCACCGCTTTTGCCTTGTTTGTCTTTAAAATGCTCAGGTTGGC
>DASYLC010000089.1:0-7197 GCA_036009775.1 Chitinophagaceae bacterium | reverse complement strand
CCGGGGGTTAAGAAACTTTTTTAAGTATTGTACCGTTGGAAAATGCCGGTGACTTGTCTAACAATTCTTTCCGGGCCTGCAATTCACGTTTCTTTTTATTATACCGTTCGGTCATTGCTTCCGATTTGTGCCCGTATAAATATTGAATATCGGCAAGATCTAACCCGGCTTCAACCTTATCGTCTGTGCCCGTGTGCTTCGCTGCATACAAATGTTTATTGATCCCCAACCCGTCAATAATTAACCGCTTCCAAAGCTTTGTAATTGTATCCCGATCAACCGGCGTGGTATGCGGTGTAAGAAAATCGGGACGCATTGCGCCCGTTATCCTTTTACCGTTGACCATTCGGGAGCCGGAACCGCGGTTACCTTGTCCCGGAATGAAAGGGGAGCCGAATAGAAAATATTCCCCGGGGTATTTGCTCAGGTGCATTGATTTAAGCAGGCCCAAAAGGTGCGTATTGATAGGCACCCGGCGCACGTTGGTTGTTTTGCTGTTTTCCGCTACCAGGTCCGGGGCAATGGTTATCATTTGGCCTTTTAGATCAACGTCCCGGATCCGTAAAGCCAACATTTCCTTTGGTCTTATTCCCGTGTGGTAAATAGCGGACATTACCACGAAAAGGGGCCGGTGCGTTGTGCTCAGGTATTCTGTAATACGGACCTTTTCGGCGGCCGTGAATGTTGCGTAAAAATTGCTTTCCGGTATTGTCTTTTCGCGTAGATCCCTGAGCGGGTTAAAATCAATTACCCGGTAGTTGACCAGTTCAACGAACATTGCGCGAAGGGTCCCGGAATACTTATTATATGCGTGGTTTGAAAATGACCGATCGCGGGCGCATTCGTCCAATAGATCCAACAAAACCCCGCGGTCAACCTGGTCCAAAGTAAGCAGGCCGTGCCCGGTCTTATCGGCAGTTTCTTTAATATAATTGAGTTGGCCCCGGTAACCCTGCATTGTCTTTGTGCTCAGGTCCTTTTTGCTTAGGGCGTAGTCCAAAGCTTCGCCCAAAAACATTTGTTTTCGGCCGTCCTTTGTCTTTAGGTGCCGTAACTTAAAATCCGGGTCAATAACCGGGTTCCAACCCTCTTTTAACCATAGGGTCCGGGCCTCTTTTAAAGCCTCAATTTCGGCCCGTTTTTTACGGGTTTCTTTGATCCGGTTAACGCCTTCTTTGCGCTTAATTAGGTGCCACTTGTCCGCATGATGGAAGCGGAACCATATAAACCATTCTTTGCCGTGGGTGTTCCCTTGCGGGAGCGTGTAAGAGATTTCAGGGGTCATTGCTTTTCGTTTTTTCTGAACAAATGATTATTCCCGGTTTTGTTCCCGGTTTTTGTTCAGAATTGCGAAAAGCTTTGAAAATCAACGCTTTTGTGAGTATTTCGCGGAGAGAGAGGGATTCGAACCCCCGGACCTTTTGAGTCAACGGTTTTCAAGACCGCCGCATTAGACCGCTCTGCCATCTCTCCGGCGCAAAAATAGCTTTGCGGAGCTTAATTGCAAAATGAATTTGCATTCTATGTGTATTTAAAAACCAGGTTTTTATTTATGGGGGCGAATTTTTTTGAGATTGCTCCTTCACCATTTGTCACTAATTATTTCCCTATTTATTATTTGCCGCTACCTACTCACTGCGATCAATTAATTTCGCATTCTTGAAACATTTAAAAGCCCTCAATAAATATTTCTGGAAATACCGTATCCGTCTCGGAGGAGGGATCATTTTTGTCTTTCTCTCCAACTATTTCAACGTTCTCTCTCCGCAGGTCACCGGTTTCGTGATCGATTTTGTACAAAAGCAGTTCGAGGGGTATACGCCGCGCAACAACCCGCCGCAATACGATGCCCTGGTATCAAAACTGACAAAAGGAATCGAAACATCCGGGGGTACCGACTGGATCAAAATAGTGGCACTTTGCGGTATTACGATCCTGCTACTGGCACTGCTTCGCGGGTTCTTTCTTTTTTTGATGCGCCAGACGATCATCGTCATGAGCCGGCATATCGAATACGATCAGAAGAACGAAGTATATAAACATTACCAGCAGCTCGATACCGCCTTTTACAAGACCCATAGCACGGGCGACCTGATGAACCGTATCGCGGAGGATATCAGCCGGGTAAGAATGTTCACGGGCCCGGCGATCATGTACCTGGCCAACCTCATGGCGATCATTTCACTCAGCGTTTTTTTTATGGTGAAACGGGATGCGGAACTGACGCTCTATGTGCTGGCGCCGCTGCCGATCCTTGCCATCACGATCTATTTTGTCAACAATACGATCAATAAAAAAAGCGAAAGGATACAGGAATCTTTATCGGATCTCACCACCAATGCACAGGAATCCTATTCGGGTATCCGGGTGATCAAATCATTTGTCCAGGAAAAAGCAATGCTTGGTTTTTTTACGAAGAACAGTGAAGCGTATAAAAAGAATGCGGTGAGCCTGGCAAAAGTGGAAGCCATTTATTTCCCTTCGATCACTTTCCTGATCGGGCTGAGTACATTGCTTACTATTATGATCGGGGGGATGCATCATATTGCCAATCCCGGGAAGACAGACCTGGCCACGATCGTGGAGATTGTGATGTATGTGAATATGCTGACATTCCCGGTCAGTGCCATCGGGCTCACAGCGAGTATGATCCAGCGGGCCGCTGCCTCTCAAAAAAGGGTCAATGAATTCCTGCAAACAGCACCAACGATCCAAAACGTCCCGGGAGTTGTCCCGGTAACACTGTCGGGCGCTATACATTTTGAGAAAGTCAGTTTCACCTACCCGCATACCGGCATACAGGCGCTGAAGAATTTTACATTGGAGGTGAAAAAAGGAGAGAAGATCGCCATTGTCGGCAGGACAGGATCTGGTAAATCGACCATTGCGCAATTATTATTACGGATGTATGATGTGAGTTCCGGCACATTGAAACTGGACGGGATCAATATTCAGCAGCATGATCTCAAAACATTACGGGAGCAGGTCAGTTATGTGCCGCAGGATGTTTTTCTTTTCAGCGAAACGGTGGAGAACAATATTGGCTTTGGATTTCAGCATGCGGACCGGATAGCTGTGGAAAAGGCCGCTGCCCAGGCAAGCGTGGACAAAGAGATCGCTAATTTTACCCAGCAGTATGATACAATGATCGGGGAACGGGGAGTTACCCTGAGCGGCGGGCAGAAGCAACGGATATCGATTGCCCGGGCATTGATCAAAAACCCCGGCCTGGTGATCTTTGATGATTGCCTGAGTGCCGTGGATGCCGGCACCGAAAAAGAGATCATCGGGAACCTGAATGAATATCTCGAGGATAAAACGGCTATCATTATCACGCACCGTATATTTTCCCTTTTTGATTTTGATAAGATCGTGGTGCTGGATGACGGGGCGATTGTAGAACAAGGTACGCACCATGAATTGCTCGGGCTGAAAGGCTATTATGCGGAACTCTATGCCCGGCAACAAAAACAGGAATCTTCTCCGGAAGAACAACCCCAATAAAAAGGACCGCGATCGCGGCCCTTAAAGATATTCTGATATCCGTGTGCTTATTATAATACCAGTATCGCTTCCCTGTAACCGTTCGGGTTTTGCGTGATCTTCAACTGCACTTTCTTTTTCTGTGCAAGTGCGGTCTCCAGTTTGTGATTGATCGTTTCGTATAAGTTTACCGGGAAGAATACGCTGGTAACACCATTTTGTGTTTCCACCGCGGAAGGTATTTTCTCATTTTCGGGCGTAAAGACAAATTGATAACCAGTTGCTTTGGTCGGGCCTGTTAAAACCGACAGGCTCACTTTAAGTGTGGCGTTTGCCATTCCTTTTGAAGAAATATCGGGGTAGTTCATGGTTGTAAAAACAGATCCGCCGATACCGGTGATTTCCAGCACATCGAGCTTATCCTCGTTCTTATTCCTGTTACTCATCGCTTCTGTCTGTTTTTGTTGTGTCTTTCCGGGCGTTATAGCGGCCTGCGGAGTAAGGGTTCCGTCATTACCTGGTTGGGCAAAAGACAGGGTAGTAAAAAAAGCGGCCGACAAAAGCAGGGGAATTCTTTTCATGATATCTGTTTTAGTTTTATTTTAATGATGAGTATACCGGTAAAAAGGATGTTTACCGGGGGTGATAATCCCAAAATAAGTCGCCGGCAAAGATATAAAAAAACCGGCCAACCTTTCGGGGGAACGATGAATTACAGGTCAATAGCAAATTTGGCTGTTTCAAAAACATTTATATATTTGTAGGGTACAAATCAAAACTATTCATAAACTGCTAAAAATTAACACTGTGGCGTACGAGAATACTGACAAAAAAATGGAGAGCATCTACAGTAAACGTATCCGGGCCGGTAAGAGGAGGACATACTTTTTTGATGTAAGAGCTACCAGGGGTAACGATTACTATCTCACCATTACAGAGAGTCGCAAGCGATTTGATGACAACGGGTACGACCGCCACAAAATTTTCCTTTATAAAGAAGATTTCAACAAATTTATCAAAGCGCTTGGAGAAGCTGTTGATTATGTAAAGACCGACCTGATGCCGGATTTTGATTTTGATGCTTTCAATCATGACGAGAACACTGAAGGCAACCAGCATGAAGGCAACCACCACGAAGGCAATCATCCTGAGAGTAATCACCAGGAAACGACGGATAGTAATTCCAGCCAGGCAGTGGAGGAGGCCGTCACAGAAAAAACGGAAGAGACCGCTCCTGTTGCAGAGATCAATTCGCCTTCTGATTCAAATACAGAGGAAGTGGATAAATGGTAATACCCGTCCCGGTTTGCCCGCCTTTCTTCCCAATAAATAATTTACCTGTCAGAAATGGCAGGTTTTTTTATCCCCTGCCAATACCTGCACTGGTAGAAAAATTCTGCCAGTATTCAGGCCAGTAACGGGTTTGCGGGATATTTTGTAGGGGGGTATAAATTTTTCACAAATAATCTAAAAAAAAATTATCTTACGCCCCGAATTCTGGACTTGCCGTATATCGGCATTAATAATCATTCATTTAAACATTTTATTATGCAACCAAAATTTACTCGAAAAAAAGTGGTGAGTTTTTTGCGGAAAGCACTGGTGGCGATGTGCTTTGGGGTGACCGGAACGGTCAGCGCCCAGGTGCTGTCAACTGCTTCCGGTACAGGTTACGGTGGTGACCTGTCCGTGAACAACACACTTCCTCTTAACGTTTCTTTCGTTGTTCAAAACACAACTGGTGCTGCAGTGGCACTGACCGATGTGAGTGTTCAGTTGGGCCCTTTTGGGGCTATCTCTTTTCCGGGTGATGCGTTAACTACAAAATTATTTGTTAGTACGACGTCTCTTTCCGGTACTTATGACCTTTCTACAGCTGCCTGGACGCAAATTGCTACCGGTTCTGCTGTTGTACCTGCTGCTGTAACCGTTACCCCGGTTATTACTGGTGCAAGTTTTGTCCTTCCTGCCGGCGCTCAGTACAGATTTGTGATTGAGTGTACAAAAGGTTTAAGGATATCTGGTCCTTTCGCTGGTTTCCCATTACCTACACCTAACAGTTTCACCAATGGTGGACTTGTTCTGAAAGTGGGTGATAACAAAATCGGCGGACTGAATGTTGGTTGGGGTGGTCTTTCTCCTTCACCAACTAACGAACCTACTTTCTTTGGCGGTACAGTTACCTTTATATCTACTGTTCCTTGCGCAGGCACACCGGCGCCAGGTCTTACTCAATCAACCGCAACAACTGCATGTCCTACGATTCCTTTCACCTTATCCCTGCAGAATCCAACAACAGGTTCTGGTGTTTCATACCAGTGGCAAGTTAGTACAACAGGAATAGGCGGATCATATACCGATATCCCAGGCGCTACTGCTGCTACTTATTCAACCACATTAACTGTGGCTTCATGTTATCGTGCCCGGGTTATCTGTGCAAGCCCAGGTGGCGGTACAGGGACTTCAACTCCAATTTGCGTTGCGCTGACTCCTGCTTCAGGATGTTATTGCACACCTCCGGCGATGGATTGCACTGATGATGACGAGATCATCAGGGTACGCTTCAGCACATTGGACAATCCTTCAACTTGCGGCACAGGCCCGCCTGCAGGCTATAGCAACTTTACAGCATTGCCCGCTCCTACAATATATTCAGGCGCTGCTAACCCGATCACCGTAGACCTCAATGGTATATGGTCTAAAGGTGTTGGCGTGTGGATCGACTATAATCGTAATGGAGCTTTCGAAGCATCTGAGTTCACAAATATTGGATCTGGTCCTGCTGCTACAACGTCATTTACAACTAATATCAATATCCCGGCATCAGCTTTAAGTGGAACTACAAGGATGAGGGTAAGAACCAGGTTTGGTGGCGTGCCATATCTGCCGGGTGAGGCTTGTACAAATCCTTCCGGTTTCGGTGAAACCGAAGATTATAATGTAAATATTCAGCCTTGCGTACCTGTAACTTTCAGCAGTAATCCATCTAGTACATCAATTAGCTGCGGATCTAACGCAAGCTTTTCTGTAACTACCAATGGTAGCCTTCCTGCTTACAGGTGGGAATACAGACCGAATGCGACTGCCGCATGGCAGTTTGTTCCAAGCGCAGCACCATATTCCGGTGAAAACACCGCTACATTGACATTAACCAATGTATCACAGGCGTTCGACGGATTCCAGTATCGTGCTACTGCTACAGGCGGATGTTCTGGTGTTGATGTTTCCGCAGCTGCAACACTTACAGTAACTGCGCTCGTACCTGTAGTTAACCCTGCATCAGCTACCATTTGTTTGGGTACTGTTCAGCCATTGACACTGACCAATACACTGGGTAACGTAGACCTGCTGACTGAAGGATTCAATACCATGCTTCCTGCCGGATGGAATGTTCAAAATCTGAGCCAGCCATTAGGTACCACCAGTTGGTTCCAGGGTAACCCGACTGTATTCCCTGCACAAAGCGGCCCGCCTAATTCTTATGCAGGTGCCAACTTTGAAGCAACAACAACTGTCGGTACGATCAGCAGCTGGTTGATCACACCGCAGCTGAGCATCAAGAATGGTGATGTACTTACTTTCTGGTCAAGGGCTAATGATGGAACCTCACAAGGTGGTCCGTTCGCTGACCGTATGGAAGTCAGGATGAGTACTGCCGGTGCAAGCACAAACGTGGGTGCGACAGCGACCAGTTTCGGTGATTTCAGTAATTTG
>DASYLC010000088.1:0-25833 GCA_036009775.1 Chitinophagaceae bacterium | reverse complement strand
TTCTCTGTATATCCCTGCCGCTGTGGTCTCCAGCAAGGAAGTCTTATAGTTTATTGATCGTTTCCTCAATAATAACACCTCCCATCCAACTCATCACCGCCACTACTACCCACCCGGCTGCCTGCATCCACAGGGGATGTTTGTATCCTTTCATGATCCTGCTTTTGGTAGCGGCCACCAGCATGATCGAGAGTGCGATTGGTAATATCAGTCCGTTGATAGCGCCGGCAAATAACAATAGCTCTTTTGGCTTCCCGATCAATACGAACACGGCAGTAGTTAACACAATAAAGATCGAAATACAGAGCCGTTCATGCCTGGCCAGCCAGGGATGAAAGGTCTTGAAAAAAGAAACAGAAGTATAGGAAGCTCCCACCACTGAAGAAATAGCGGCACTCCATAACACAACGCCAAATATCCGAAGACCGATCTCACCGGCCGCGAAACTAAAAACAGTGGAAGCCGGGTTGTCTTTATTCAATACAGCTCCCTGTGCCAGTACTCCTACAGCGGCAAGGAATAAAATAAAACGCATGATCGTGGAAATGATGATACCTGTTAAAGCACTCCTGTTCACTTCTTTCAGATTTTCTCTCCCTTTGATACCGGCATCCAGCAAACGATGCGCCCCGGAAAAAGTAAGATAGCCTCCTACGGTACCGCCAACGATCGTGACAATGGCGATCATGCTGATCTTTTCCGGGATCACCGTATGTTGTATCGATTCCAGTAATGGCGGGTGTGCGCTGAACACAATGAATAAGGTGAGCAGTATTTTGATCGTTCCCAGTGTTTTGGTAAATCCATCCAGCATTTTGCCGATCTCTTTTACCCAGAACAGGATCAATGCCACCACACCGCTGATAATGGCGCCCTGCTGGAACGAAAGACCTGTCAATACATTTACTCCCAATCCACAGCCTGCGATATTACCGATATTGAAGGCAAATCCTCCGAGTACGACCAATACGGATAAAAAATAACCAAGACCCGGTAATAACTGGTTGGAAATATCCTGCGCCCTTAATTCACTTACGGCCAGTATCCGCCAGGTATTCAATTGAGCGCCGATATCGATCAACACAGAGACAAGGATGACAAAACCAAAACTCGTCATCAGCTGTTGTGTGAATACCGTTGTTTGTGTAAGAAAGCCGGGGCCGATCGAAGAATTGGCCATCAGGAAAGCAGCACCGAGCCCTACGCCGCCAAAGATCTTATATTTTGAAGGCTTTGGTTGCATTATATAGTATCATAAATAGCTTTTGCAAATTCAACTTTCGTTCTGCGAAACTTCCAGTTTCGCAGGCCTATTCTATCGCTTTAAGCGATCATTGAGCCGGCCATCATTATTTTTTTCCTAACTTCTCATGAATAGCTTTTGCAAATTCCACCGCATGCTCCCCATCTCCATGGATACAGATCGTTTCCGCAAGTATCGGGATCTTTTTCCCGCTTACCGTTGTTACGGTTCCTTCATTGATCATTTGCAGCACCTGCTGCACAACTTTATCCGCATTCTCTATCAATGCACCCGGTTGCGAACGGGGTGTCAGTGATCCATCATCCTGGTAAGTACGGTCGGCAAATGCTTCACTGGCTGTTTGCAATTCAAACGCTTTCGCTTCAGTAACAGAATGACTGCCGCTGAGGCCGAACAGTATCAATGACGGATCAAACTCTTTTATGGCCATTGCTATCATTGCAGCGATCATCGGATCCTTTGCAGACATATTATATAAAGCTCCGTGCGGTTTTACATGAACAGGTTGTACACCAAACTCCTCTGCTACTTCATTGAAAAGGTACAACTGTTGTGTAATAAGATCATACAATTCCTCTTTCCCTAAATTCATTTCATGTCTGCCAAAATTTTCGCGATCCAGGAAAGAAACATGTGCTCCCACCGCAACGCTATGCTTCAAACAGTTTTCCATGGTCGTTTTCATGGTTACGGCATCACCTGCATGATAACCGCAGGCAATATTCGCTGCCCGGATAAAGGGCATGATCAGTTCATCATTACCTGCGCCTTCACCCATATCGCAATTAATGTTTAGCATGGAAATATTCCTCCAGCCTGAATGTACAGGCATTTTGTAATTGCTGCAAATGTTGCTGCTGTTTGATGAACAGTTCCTCTGCCATTCGCTGATCTGTCAGCCTGAAATAGATCTTATCACCGGCCTTCATCTGGGCAAGTCTTGAATGATGCGCGGAAATAACATGAGCGATCCTGGGATAGCCACCTGTGGTCTGGTGGTCGGCCATTAAAACGATCAGCTTGCCATCCGGTAATAACTGGACCGTACCGAAATTCACGGCGGAAGAGATCACTTCTTCGTGTGTCATCACCGGCAACGGAATATTATTAAGCCGGTAACCCATCCTGTCGGATTGCTGCGTGATCACAAAAGCGGTCATGGTGAAATTCTCTTTGGATTCTGTGCTCAGCCGGTCCCATTCATGACCGGGCAATACCAATATCTCTTTGCCCTGATCGACCCAATGGGTATCCGCCTGCCAGGGCAATACGATAAAATCATTTTGCTTTACCGGAAAGGGTAAGGGCATCCGTAACAGCAATTCATCCCCTTTCATTAATTGTCTTCCCTTATAACCACCGGCTTTCGCTTTGAGATGTGTACTGCAACTGTTCATCCACGGACCGATCTGTAAGCCACCCGCCACCGCGAGATAAACCCTTGCTCCATTCACCGGCTTATGAAATTGTAATACATCATTTTTACCTACCAGTATGGGATGATGAGCCGGAACGGGTTCGCCGTTGATACTTGCAGAGAGGTCTGCTCCGCCCAATGCGATCAACGCAGGTCCCGTGAACAAAAAAACAGATGCCGGAAAATGGATCTCGATCGCCGCTTCGCCGGGCTTATTCCCTGCCAGCATATTCGCTACCGCAAGGGCATATTTATCCATAGCACCCGTAGGGTTGATGCCCAGCTGCTGGTGGCCATAACGACCCGCATCCTGGATGGTATCGAGCAAACCTGCTTTAATAATTTTCAAACTCATCCCTGCTGATTGAATAAAATTGAACGGTATCGCCTGTTTGTAACAGGGTTGATCGTTCTCCTTCGCTATCAAATAATTTTACAGGAGTTCGCCCGATGATCTGCCAGCCACCCGGTGATACCAGTGGATAGATCCCCGTTTGTTTCCCGGCAATACCTACGCTGCCTGCTGCTACTGTAACGGGTTGTGGTTTTCTTGGCATAGCGATCCTTTCGTCCACCTCGCCCATATAAGGAAAGCCGGGTAAGAACCCCAGCATATACACTTTGTAATTCTTTCCGGTGTGGAGGCTTACGAGTTCTTCCACCGGAATATTTTTTGACAACGCCAGGCTCTGAAGATCCGGTGCAAACTCCTTTTCATAACAAACAGGCAGCCTTACCAGCCTTTCTTCCCTGGTATGGTCCTTAACGGGGTTAGACAATCGCTGTTCAAGATTTTCCTTTATCCAGTCCGACACAAGAAGACCTGCCGGTAATTTTTTCTTTAGCAGGAACAGGTCATAATAAAGAGTAAGGGAACTATAGGCCGGTACTGCTTCTATCATGCCCGGTAATGGTTGCTGTGTAAATTCATGGAACCTTGCAATGACCTCCCTGTTGATGGCTTCATCGATACTATTGCCAAAATCGATGGTGATGGCAGAATCCCCGAGAGAGAAAATACGGTATGGCAAAACGGGCTGTCCCATAAGCCTGTTGAAGATAACAACTTACTATGAGGAAGGACCATAGTCGATAGTCCACGGTCCATCGCCGGCAGCTAACAGCTAATGGCTTACCTTTACTCCCGATGGCAAGATTCAACCGCAGAGACAGTTTCAACCTACTATCCAAGCTTACGCCCCGCCGTGCCTGGAACGGGATGAAAGTGCTGAGCAGCTATTATATCAGCAAATGGACCCGGCGGCCGGTACAATGGGGCTACCCGGTCTCGATCTCCTTTGAGCCCACCACTTCCTGTAATCTCCGCTGCCCGGAATGTCCCAGTGGATTAAGAGCCTTCACCCGCCCTACCGGCATGTTGAAAAAGGATTTCTTCAGTGAAACCATTGATCAGCTGTCGAAGGACCTGCTCTATCTTGTTTTTTATTTCCAGGGAGAACCTTATCTCAATCCCAACTTCCTGGATATGGTGGAATATGCTTCCCGCAAAAAGATCTATACCGCCACTTCCACCAATGCGCATTATTTAACGGATGCCAATGCAAAACGCACGATTGAAAGCGGCCTGGACCGTCTGATCATTTCTATTGACGGCACCACGCAGGATGTATACCAGCAATATCGTGTCGGGGGTAATCTTAGTAAAGTGATCGAAGGCGCAAAGAATATTGTGAAATGGAAAAAGGAATTGAAAAGTAAAACGCCTTTTGTCGTCTTCCAGTTCCTCGTGGTAAAACCAAATGAACATCAGATCGGGGATGTAAAAAAATTAGCCAAAGAAGTGGGTGTGGATGATGTGTGGTTTAAAACAGCACAGATCTACGATTATGAAAAAGATCCCAACCAACTGATCCCCACGATCGATAAATACAGCCGGTATCGTAAAACAGAGACCGGGCATGCTTTTAAAGGTAAGCTCTCCAATCATTGCTGGCGGCTCTGGCACGATCCGGTTATCACCTGGGATGGATTGGTAGCGCCCTGTTGTTTTGACAAAGATGCACAGCACCGGTTGGGCGACCTCAAAAAAAGATCATTCAAAGAGATCTGGAAGAACGGCGAGTACACGAAATTCAGAAAGAAAATTTTAGAAGGAAGAAGCAACATTGATATCTGTTCCAATTGCAGCGAAGGAACAAAAGTATGGGAGCGATAATAAATGGTTGACTTGTTATTTGAGTGAAGCGAAGGATGTTCCAATTGCAGGGAAGGAACAAAGGTTTGGCAACGTCAGGAACTTACAGATCTTCTACAAAATAAGGGTAAACCCTAATGCCCATTCTGAAGTAGCTTGAACAAGCGAAAAAAAAAGAATTATCTTGTCGCATCGAAATAACAATCTCTGCATCCTGTCTAAAACCCACGAACCTGACCAACTATAAGGAACAGTCTAGTAGCGATTAAATCTATCATTCCGTGTATCTATACGGAAGAAAAAAATCGATTGCTATGCACATGCCCTCTTCTATTTCGACACGGTTACAATACCAGCATAAATCTTTAATGGATATCATTGACGGCTTATCGGATGAACAGATCCGTCGCCAGGTCATTACCGGCAAGTGGTCAATATTTGAAAACATCGTTCACCTCCAAACCTACCAGCACACTTTTATCAGCCGGGTCAAGCAAATGCTGGAGACGAATGAACCTTCTTTCCCCCGCTATAGTGCAGAAACAGATCCTTTGTTTGCTGATAACTGCGGAAGGTCGTCCCGGGAAATAATGCAGGACCTTTTAACCGTACGCAAAGACATGTCGGCAGCCATGCTCTCTTTTACGCCGTCGGATCTTCTCAAAACCGGCACCCATCCTTTTTTTGGAAAAATGACCATACTGCAATGGCTGAATTTTTTCCTCTTGCACGAGGCGCATCATTTGTTCACGATGTTTAAGTTGGCGGCGGAGTTGAAGAAGGAAGCGGGGAATGTTTAAGGGGCTTTGAGCCATGGGCTGCGGGCTATGGGCTTGTTCACAATAGCATCAAATGCCTGTGCTACTGCCGATAGCTTGTATTAAAAATACTTTGAATAAATAATTCGCGGATCAAATTTGGATGAATGGCTCAAGGCCCGCAGCCCAAAGCCATCAGCCCGGGGCCTTTCTCTCACCATCTCTTCATCTCATCATACAAAGACGTATAAAAAGAAGCAAAGCCCTCAAAAAAGTTGCGGATAGATTCGGATAAGATTTTCATGGTGGTTTAATTTGGTACTGCAAAACAAGTCATTTCCCGGATATACGGCAATACCACAAAGAGGGGTTTTTTTGCACCTCCGCTGCCTCTCCAATGTTAATAAATGGCTAATAGATGACTTTTTCCAGTTAATATTTGATAAATCAATGTTGCGACATTAACTTTGTTGTTTAGCCATTGATTAATAACTTTAAAAACAAATAATATGGACTTAAGAACTAATGTTGACCAGCTGAATCAAATGATCCTGGAAGGCAAAACCCTCGAAGCTTTTGAAAAATTCTATGCGGAAGACGTGGTAATGCAGGACAACGACTATCCTGCCCGTATAGGCAAGGATGTGAACCGCCAGTACGAAGAGACTTTTGTGAATGGCCTGACCGAATTCAGGAGCGCCAAAGTGCTGAACACCATTATCAGCGATGATATAGCGGCCATTGAATGGTGGCTCGATTTCACCCACAAGGATTTCGGCACCCGTACCTACCGCCAGCTGACCGTACAGCGCTGGAAGAATGGCAAGATCGTTGAAGAGAAATTCTATTATAATAATTAAAAGTTCAAAACATGGAGGCACAGCGGCAGTGAGGGATCGCGGGCTATGACCTGTGCTACTTCCTGTCTTTGTGTCCCCCTGGTTTAAAAATGAAAAAGTTAGTGGAGAAGTGTGCTGCTTAGCCCAAAACTATTTACTTTTATCCGTTACCATGGGCATTGAAAAGGACATACAACAGGAATCTTTCCGCAACCCCCAACAGAAGGCTGCCATCAATCTTATTTATACCCTCTCCTGGATAAAGGACAGGACCAAAGCAATCTTTGACGCAGAAGATATTACGCAGCAACAGTTCAACATTCTCCGGATATTGAGAGGATCTTTCCCCAACCCACTTTCCACATTGCAGATCCGGGAACGGATGCTGGAAAAAATGAGTGATACCAGCCGTATCGTGGACCGGCTCATCACCAAGGGTCTTGTAAAAAAACTAACCTGCAAGAATGATCGTCGCCTGGTAGATGTCATCATCAGCGATAAAGGAAAAAAATTGCTCGAAAGACTGGATGCCCGCCAGGATGAAATAGACGCTGTACTCGGCAATCTTTCAGAAAAAGATGCTAATATTCTCAGCGACCTGCTCGATAAGATCCGCGATGGAGGTGAATGACTTAATTTTGTCAAAATAGTCATATGGGTCATATAGGTCAAAAATGAGACAATATGACAACTACACATATCGACCATAATCACCCGAATCTGAAAACATGATGATGAAGTCCGCCGCCTGGTTATTGCTCGCAAGTCTTTTCTTTTCTTCCCGATCTGTCAACGCTCAGCCTAAGTACGAATTCCGTGGTGTGTGGATCACTACTGTGAATAATATCGACTGGCCGCTGGCGCCGGTAAATGATCCCGAAAAACAAAAAGCCGATTTCATCCAGATACTCGATATGCACCAGCGGAATGGCATGAATGCCATGATCGTACAGGTACGTCCCGCAGCTGATGCTTTTTATCCTTCTCCCTATGAACCCTGGAGCGAGTGGCTTACGGGCCAGCAGGGAGTAGCGCCTTCTCCGCATTGGGATCCGTTACAATTCATGATAGAAGAGACACACAAAAGGGGAATGGAATTTCATGCCTGGTTAAATCCTTACCGGGCGGTCCAGCGGATCGGCACTTCGTCCATCGCCGGTAATCATATCATGCGCCAGCACCCGGAATGGTTCCTGACCTATGGCGATAAAAGATATTTCGACCCCGGGAACAAGGATGCGCAGCAATTTGTCGTGAACGTGGTTCGTGATATCGTAAAGCGCTATGATGTGGATGCCATTCATATGGATGATTATTTTTATCCCTATCGTATACCGGGGAAAGAATTTCCTGATAAAGCCTCGTATGAAAGGTCCGGAACAAGGTTGAAAAAGGATGACTGGCGCCGGAGTAATACCGATTCGATCATCCTTGCAATAAGCCAGGTCATCCGCCAGGAAAAAAGACTGTGCCGGTTTGGTATCTCTCCCTTTGGCGTATGGCGAAACGATAAAGACGACCCGGAGGGAAGCGACAGCAAAGCCGGGCAGACGAATTATGACGATCTCTATGCCGATATTTTACTATGGCTGAAGAATGGCTGGATCGATTATGTGACCCCGCAATTATACCGGGAGATCGGAGATGATAAAATGGACTACGAAAAAATGGTCGACTGGTGGAGCCGCCATAGTTACGGCCGCCATGTCTATATCGGTCATGCTATTTACCGTGGCGCCACAAGGGAAACAAAAGAATGGAGCAAGCCTGAACAATTGCCTAACCAGATAAAACTATTGCGCCGTTATCCTACTGTACAGGGCAGTATCTATTTCAGCAGTAATTCTTTCAATAAAAATCCTTTGGGTTGGAATGACAGCCTGCAAAATAATTATTATAAGTACCCTGCTCTCCTCCCCCCGATGCGCTGGATCAGCAATGAGAAACCATGGCCGCCTATCGTTGACAGGAGTATCACGAATGACTCCATGATAAAGTTAACGGTGCGGCCGGATCCAAGGAATCATATCGATATCAAGTATTACGTGGTTTACCAGTATGCTGCCGATTCGCACAGCGAGACATTCGGGAACATACCAAAGTACTTATCGAAGATCGTGACCACTCCCGCAGGTTTTACTTTGTCAGAACCCCTTTCTTCCAAACATTTTTCTTATCGTTATGTCATCACCGCTGTAGGAAAGAATAACCAGGAAAGCGACCTCAGCGAGATAGCTATACTGGTGCAGCCGGATGGGAAGTGGAATTTTTATAAACCATAGTCGTGAGACGTGAGACGTGAGTCGGGAGTCGGGAGGCGTGAGTTTCGCCTTCTGTATTACCTTTGCGGGAATTAATAGGCGATAAGCAATAAACAATAGGCAATAAGCAAATCTTCAATAATTCAACTATGCCCGGTTTTGAACTCTGGAGCGATAAAGAAAGAAAAGAAGTAAACGACGTACTGGAAACCGGTATCCTGATGCGCTATGGTTTCGACGGTCCCCGGAAAGGGATCTGGAAATCTAAAGAGCTGGAAGCTGCGATCTGCCAAACTTTTGGAAGCAAGTATGCGCAGCTGACCTCCAGTGGTACTTCTGCATTGACCACCGCTATGAGCGCACTGGGTATCGGTTATGGCGATGAAGTGATAACTCCCTCCTTTACATTTGTCGCTTCCTTTGAAGCCATCCTGAGTGTGGGAGCTGTGCCGGTACTGGTCGATGTAGATGATACTCTCACCGTGGACCCCGCGGCTGTCCGCAAAGCGATCACCCCGAAAACAAAAGCGATCATGCCCGTACATATGTGCGGCAGCATGGCGGATATGGATGCACTGATCGCTATTTGCAAAGAACACAAACTTATTTTACTCGAAGACGCCTGCCAGAGTATCGGTGCCAGCTATAAAGGAAAGCCATTGGGCACGATCGGTGACGTGGGTACATTCAGTTTTGATTTTGTAAAGACCATGACCTGTGCGGAAGGTGGCGTGGTGATGACCAATAACAAGGATCTGTATATTAAGTCCGATGGCTATACCGATCATGGTCATGACCATAAAGGTGGCGTCGATCGTGGTGCCGACCTGCATCCTTTTATCGGGTATAATTACCGGATCTCTGAGTTACACGCAGCCGTTGGATTAGCACAAATAAAAAGATTGGCTGAATTCTTAAGCATCCAAAAGAAGAATCACACGCAATTGAAAGATATCCTGGCGCAGGTGCCTGAAATTTCTTTCCGCCGCATCCCTGATCCGGAAGGCGATAGCTGCACATTCATCAGCTGGTTCCTGCCAACCGAAGAAATAACAAGGGCCGTTGTAGCAGAAATGAAGGCACAGGGAATACTTCCCGGTAACTTTTACTGGTTCGATAATAACTGGCATTATATCCGCAAATGGGATCACCTGAAAAATGCCGTCACCTTAAATGGATTGCATCCTGATCTCAAAGCGCAGGTGGTGCATCATGCTACCAAAGATTTTTCAGCCAGCGATGCGATCATGGGCCGGTGTATCTCTACTTCGATCAGTTTATTGTGGACAGAGGAACAGATCAAAGAGAAAGGAGAGAAGATGGTGAATGTGGTAAAGAAAGTGCTCGAAAATAGCAGGTCAACTGTTGTGTAATTTGACAAATTACCTCCACACAATTTTTTTGAACCACATAGAAGCAGTAGAAGTATAGGTATTACATGAGAATACAAAAAACTATGTGTGTATTCCTATATGCCTATCTTTCTATGTGGTTGATGTTCAGATTCTCTTTTGTATCGCTGCCGGACTCTATTATTTCTTCTTCAGCATTGTACCGTTTTCATCAATCACGGCCTTTATTCGCTCGTCACCTTTCTCCAGGATGACTTTATACTTAGTGCGGCTTTTATCATTCTCCCTTCTTACAGAAGTAACGGTATAGCCAGCAAATTGATTTTTGATTGAACTGGTAACGGCTGCAGGTAAGGAAGCCGGATCGCTGATGACATCCACCGTACTTACCCAATTACTCTGCTTATCATAATATGCTTTGCTATCATTACCCTGCCAGTGAAACCAGGCATTATGACCCTCTTCGTCTACTCCAGTTCCATCCTCGTTTTCCGGGAGATCCCATTCAACATCTTTGTCTTTCGTCGCCGGTTTATTGGATTCCCATTTTACATCAGTGGCCTTGGGATATTTTTCTTCAAACCCCTTTTTTGTTTTAGCAGGCACGTTGACAGCAATTGTTTTTGATGTATCCGTCATGGGAACAACAGCAGTAACGGTGTCCGCCATGGCGGTAGTAATAGTATCTGTTGTGGCGGTCGTTTCCTTATCTGATGAATTGTTTCCACAGGATACGAATACCGTTACTGCGATCATGGCTATGGCTTGCGTTTTAAATTTCATATACTATATTTAAATGTTTGATTCCCTTGCGGGGTGTCGGTGCTATAGAATACATTATTGTGCCAGAAGAAATCAATTGTCCCGTAGGGACATTTTCCGGGTAGATTTGTTACAAGAAGGTTTGATGTCGTTCCAGCGGAACGATTTGTGCTATAGCTTGCAATGACGGATAGGTAAAATAGTACTTGAAAATCATTCTTTCCTACCTTTTTTGTGGAAAAAAGGTAGCCAAAAAGCCACGCAGAAACGAAGCTTCGTCGTTTCTGCGGTCAGCGATCCAATGAGTCAATAATTATAGACCTTAGTGCCAGAGGTTGCTGCTTACTATGCAGAGAACATGAGGCGCTGGATTTTTCGTCAGGAAGTTTCTTACCTCCCGCAACAAAGACGATGACGAAAAATAGGCGCTGGGAAATTTCCTTACTTACTAGTTGTACACCGTTCGTATGTAAAAGGTCAAAACCGTCTCGCATTCGGTTTCTGCTCCAGCCAGTTCACATACTCCAGCGAACCCAGCCGGAAACGAAAAGGGATAGGAGTGATCCTGTCGAGTTGTAATTCCTTTGTGCAGATAAAACCCAGGCTCATGGGATAATAAGAAGCAGCAGGCATATTTAATAAGCTGAAACGTGGGTTATTAACGCCCGTGCAATCATTATAATGAAAAAATGATTTCTGTTTAAATTTTGGGGTGAATGAGGCCGGAACGTTCCGGATGCTCAGTAAAGCAGGAAAAGTCTCCCCTTTCAGGGTATTTTTTTGCCCAAAAATTTCCCCATAAAAACTTAAAAAACCTACAACAAGAAAAGAAAATTGTCGTTGCCAGCTCATTTGATTGTTTTATCTTTAAATTTACGGCATTATTTTTGTGCTTGGCCGGATTTTTGAAAAATTCAGGCCAGCCCCGTTTAAAATTAACACGAACCATGGCCCTTAGCCAGAGCTTACAGCAGAAACTACTCCAAAAATTGTCCCCGCAGCAGATTCAGCTCATGAAACTGCTACAGGTACCTACGGCCAATCTTGAAACCCGGATCAAAGAAGAGCTCGAAGAAAATCCTGCCCTGGAACTGGATGAAGAAAAACACGAGGATGCCGATGAAATAAAGGATGAATTCAGCGAACCCGGTGAAGAGGAATACGAAGAAAAGGATGGCAGCGAGGACGAATACGAGAATATCGATGTCAGCGAATATGTACAGGACGGTGATGATGAAGTAGGCGACTACAAACTCCGCGATGATAATTACCCCGAAGAAGATGAAGGCCGCCAGTTACCTTTTAAGACAGAAGCGAGCTTTTATGAAATGCTGATCGACCAGCTGGGTCTTCTCAAACTGGAAGAAAAAGAACAGGTGATCGCTGAACAGATCATCGGCAGCATTGATGAAGATGGTTATCTCCGCCGGGAAACCGCCGCGATCGTAGACGACCTGGCATTCCGTCAAAACATTATTGCTACGGCAGAAGAAATAGAATTACTGATCCGCCGTATCCAGCAGTTCGATCCCCCCGGTGTGGCCGCAAGAGATCTCCAGGAATGCCTGCTGATACAATTATATAAACTCAAGGATGAAGGCAAACCCGTTGATACCGCTATCAAAGCCCTCTCCCGCTATTTTGATGAGTTCACCAAGAAACACTACGAAAAGATACAACGGGGATTGAACCTCGATGACGACCAGTTACGGGAAGTGATGCAGCAGATCATCCGGCTGAATCCCAAGCCGGGCGGGACCGTTGGTGAGATGAACAAAGCGGAGAATTATGTAGTGCCCGATTTCTTTATCATGAATAACGCGGGGAAGCTCGAACTCACTCTCAACAGCCGCAATGCTCCCGAGCTTCGTATCAGCGAAGGTTACCGGGATATGCTGAAAGAATATGACCGTGGTGCCAAAAAAGACAAACGGCAAAAAGAAGCAGTACTCTTCATCAAGCAAAAGATCGATGCGGCCAAATGGTTCATCGATGCGATCAAACAAAGGCAACATACCCTGCTCAGTACGATGAATGCCATTATGGAGCACCAGTATAATTTCTTCCTGACCGGTGATGAGACCGAATTAAAACCGATGATCCTGAAAGATATTGCCGAGAAGACCGGGCTCGATATCTCCACGGTAAGCCGGGTGGCCAACAGTAAGTTCGTACAAACCGAATTCGGTACCTACCGCCTGAAATTCTTCTTCAGCGAATCACTGAGTACCGACAGCGGTGAAGAAGTGTCTACCCGCGAGGTAAAAAAGATCCTCAGCGACCTGATCGAAGGCGAGGATAAGAAAAGACCGCTCAGCGATGAACGCCTGACCGAATTGTTACAGGAAAAAGGCTACAATATTGCCCGAAGGACGGTGGCAAAATACAGGGAGCAGCTGAATATACCTGTTGCACGTTTAAGAAAGGAATTGTAAGGGGGTCCATAGACCATAGTTGATAGTCCATGGTCAGGAGACAGTGCGTCAATGAACAATGGCACATTGTCTATGGCTCTATGGTCAATCAACTATGGACCTTCCCTCAGAATGGCAAATCGTCCTTTTGCTTCGCTCTGCTCGCAATGACGTGAAAGGTTCAGAACGGCAAATCGTCCTTATTCTCCATCTCTCCCCCATCAAAATACTCATCGCCTGGCGGTGCGGCCTTGTCGGCGCTGGCAGTTCCGGCTGCTTCGATCTTCCAGGCTTTTACATCGGTATACCAGCGGCCATTGTATTCCCGGCTTTCCACATCGAAGGAGATGCTAAGCTGGGAGCCGGGCTGTAAAAGGCTTTCATTGATTTTATCGCCCCAGATGGAGACGCAAACCTTCTTGGGGTACTGCCCCTCGGTTTCCACGATGATATCCTGTTTTTTCCACTGACCATTCTTACCGGTTCCGGTTTGAAGGGGGAGAAGCTGTACCAGTTTTGCCGTTAATTGCATGTGAAATTTATTAGGCTGCGAAGGTACATATTGAAAACTGATAAATCTTTGTTGCGGCAGCGTATGCTATTTTTTAAAAAATTACTCTCATTCATTTTGTATCCATAATCAAAGTAGTATTTTACGCAGCTAAACACTTCCAACCCACACCTGTATGGTATTCGCAAGCCTGCTTTTCCTTTTTGTATTTCTGCCACTATGCCTTATGCTGTATTACAGCACCAGGAATCCCAAATGGCGGAACTGGGTGCTTATCGTTTTTTCACTGGCCTTTTATGGCTGGGGAGAGCCAAGATGGATCTTTTTACTCATCCTTTCTTCCTTTATCGACTGGGGCAACTCTATCTTTATAGATAAACACCGGGGGACCAAATGGGCGAAGATCGGCGTAACATTTACGGTGTGTTTTAACCTCGGCTTACTGGCCCTTTTTAAATATGATCAATTTTTAGTCGATCAGTTAAATGCTGTTTTTGGAACCTCTTTTAAGGCCACAGGATATGCATTACCACTGGGTATTTCTTTCTATACTTTTCATACCATTTCTTATGTAGTGGATGTGTACCGGGGAGATATAAAAGCGCAACGGAATTTTCCTGATTTTTTAATGTATGTCTCTCTTTTCTCCTCGCTGGTAGCCGGACCTATCATCCGTTATGCTCATGTAGAAAAGGAAATTTATGGCAGAAAAGAGAACCTGACCGATTTCAGCCTGGGTGTATCCCGGTTTTGTATCGGCTTATTTAAAAAAGTAGTGATCGCTAATATAGCGGCGGAAATAGTTGCTAAATATATGGGGGATGGCCGGCACGCATTAACGTTTTCGGAACTGGCTTCGTTCTCCAGTTTAGAAGCATGGGTAGGCCTGATCATGTTTGCCATACAGATCTATTTTGACTTCTCCGGCTATTCAGATATGGCCATCGGCCTGGGAAGAATGTTTGGCTTTCATTTCAGGGAAAATTTTAATTACCCCTATATCTCTAAATCTATCGGCGAATTCTGGCGACGATGGCATATCTCCTTAGGAAGTATTTTCAGGGACTATGTTTATATCCCGCTGGGCGGAAATAAAAAAAGGGTATACCTCAACCTCTTTATTGTGTGGTTCCTGACCGGTATGTGGCATGGCGCCAGCTGGAATTTTATTTTCTGGGGATTATATTTTTTCATCTTCATTGCGCTCGAACGGGCTTTTTTATTAAAGTGGCTTGAAAAAGCACCGGCCTTTATTGCCCATATCTATGCATTGGTTATTATTATTCCCGGTTGGGTTATTTTTTATTTTACCGATACGGACATGCTGGTCGCGTATGTAAAAAAAATGTTTTCCTTTAGCGGCGGACCAACCGGTAATACGGATGTAATGAATACACTCAGCACCCACCTGTTCTGGCTGGTGCTGGCCCTTATTCTTTGCATGCCGGTTTATCACAGCATAAAAAACTGGATCGACAGGAAGAAAAGCCGCATTGGTTTTTATGATACAGCGGTCATTGGATTCAATGTGGTGCTGCTTTTTCTGTGTGTGGCACAATTAGTGGGGAAAAGCTATAACCCGTTTATTTATTTCCGGTTTTAAAAAACAGTAAAAATGGAAACAACGACCAGGAGTGAGGGAACAAATAAAAAACTGCATACGGTGAATACGGCCGTTTTCTGCGTGCTCCTGTTAGCAGGAGGTATTGCTTCACTGGCAATGAAAAAGCAATCGGTCTCTGTAATGGAAAACCGGAAACTGGCAGCTTTCCCAAAATATTCCGACAGTTCATTCTGGGGCGGAACTTATTTTAAACAGATAGATGAATATTATGCTGATAATTTCCCCCTGCGGGACAGATGGATAAGTTTCTCCGATAAATTCAAGAACAGTATCGGTTTTAACAGCAGCGAAATAAAGATGTACGATCCCAACAATGATGCCGAAGCCAATGAGAAAACCGATACTTCGAAGAACCGGGAAACAACGGTAAAAGATGGCCCTCTTCCTGACGATGGCGCAACGGGCGAAAAGAAAAAAGGGGTCTTCGTTTTCAAGAGCAGGGCTTTTGAAATGTTTGGCGGCGGACCCGCTATGGGAAAATCCTACGCGGATGTGATCAATTCGTATAACCGTCTCCTGAAACCCGGTATACAGGTGTATAATCTCATTATTCCTGTCGCGCTTGAATTCGAGCTGACCGAGAAATACGCCAAATATCAAAAACCCAACCGCCCGGCTATTGAGAATATTTATAACAGCGAAGACCCCGAGATCAAAAAAGTATGGGCGATCGATGAGATAAGAAAGCACCGTTCCGAATATATTTATTTCAATACGGATCACCACTGGACCAGCCTCGGCGCTTATTATGCTTATCGTGCTTTCTGCGAGACAGCCGGTCTGACAGCCGTTTCACTGGATACCGTTGCTTATAAGACAAAACCTGCTTTTCTCGGTTCCCTGTACAGGCTGACCCGTGACCCTTCACTGCAAAGCAATCCCGATTCGGTACGCTATTATCTCTTTAAGGATTCCGTGAATTTCTATATCGGCAGTGCCGCGATCGGCCACTGGACGAAATCAAAGATGTATAGTGAAGGAGCCAGCGGGCCCAATAGTTACCTGGTTTTCTTACAGGGAGATCTCCCGGTGGTTAAAATGGAAACGCAGCATAAGAACGGCAGGAAGATCGCCATTGTCAAAGAATCTTATGGTAACTCCTTCGCGCCTTTCCTGATCAATAATTATGAAAAAGTGCTGGTGGTGGATCAGCGTTATTATACCGGTGATTTTATCGCATTGCTAAAAGCGGAGGGCATCAACGAGTTATTGTTCATTAACAATATTTTCGCGGCACATACTCCTTTTCATATTGAAAAAATAAAAGGACTGTTGAAATAGTTTATGGTTTTTAGTTTTGCTTCGTACCTCTCAATGACAGGTTTATGGTTGTTGTAATGCCAAAAACCCTGTTACTTACGGAACCCTGCTCTTGCAACAACCCTATTGAAAAAAAGGACCATTAAAAGAGTTTATCGCTGGTGTGATGCCAAAAACTCTATTTCTTGCGTAAACCCTGCTCTTTTAACAACCATAAACCATCCTTCGATAAACTCAGGACCAATAAACTATAAATATTATCATGAAACTCCACCATTTACTGATCGGCATGATACTGTTCATGTCGTGTAATAATTCTTCCAAAGGAAAAAACAACAGCGCGGATACGGCATCTGTCGTTCCGGCAAAACCTGTTGAAGTAATTCCACCCAGGATACTCCCCGACGACGGGCAGGAAGGCGTAAAAAAAGGAGCGGTCTTTATTTTCAAGAACCGCGGGTTTGAAGTATTCAGTGGCGGCGCCAGCATGGGTAAAGCCTACGCGGATGTGATCAATATGTACAGCCGCCTGAATATCCCCGGGCTGAAGATCTATAATATAATCATCCCCAACGGCTTTGAATTTGAAATAACCGAACGGTACAAGGACAAGGCCAAACCGGCCAAAGAAGCCATCGACGCCGTGTTTGCCGCGGAAGACCCGGAGATCATTAAAGTCAATCCCGTAGATGAAATAAGAAAGCACCGGTCGGAATACATCTACTTTAATACGGACCATCACTGGACCAGTTTAGGAGCCTATTATGCGTACAAGAGTTTTTGCGGGGCAGCAGGACTTACGCCTGTATCCCTTGATACGGTGGCCTCGAAAGTCAAGCCGGGTTTTTTGGGTTTCTTTCATCGCCTGACACGGTCATCGGTCTTAAAGAACAATCCTGATTCGGTACGATATTATCTCTTTAAGGATTCCGTGGATTTTTATATCGGCAGCAGCTCGATCGGCTACTGGTCCAAATCGCATATGTATGCAGAGCAGGCCAGCGGGGACAACAGCTATTCTGTCTTTCTCCAGGGAGATCTGCCTATATGTAAAATGGAGACACAGCATAAGAACGGCAGGAAAATAGTGCTGGTAAAGGAATCGTATGGTAATGCTTTTGCTCCTTTCCTGGTCAATAACTATGAGAAGATCATCGTGGTGGATCAGCGGGAGTATAAGGGAGATTTTATTGCGATGCTGAAGGCGGAGGGGATCAATGAATTGCTATTTATCAATAATATCTTTGCGGCGCATACGCAGTTCCATATTGATGATATAAGGGGGTTGAAGAAATAAGGGGCTAGTGGGGGCGCTGCGCGAAGGGGTTTGCTGGCGCAAATTGTTTTTTACCACAGTTCTTCGCAAGCGAAGAGCACAGAGGGGAACAGCCCACGGAGGACACAGTTGTGTGTCATAGAGATAAGGACTCTTTGTTCCTATGAAACATAACCGTGTCCTGGCGAAGCCGGGCTCTGTGAAACCACTCTGTGTTTCCGCGTAGCGGAACTGTGGTTAAAATCCTTCCTTAACCCTGCATTAACAATCTCCTCCATTCCTCCCCGATAACCCTCCAGTCAAACCGGTCTTCCGCGGCGCGGTTGTAACAGGCATTGGAAACAAGGGTCAGGTAATTTTCATCATTCACCAGTTGTATCAATTGCCGGCTGAGGAAATTTGTATCACTTGCATACATCATGAAAGGGTTGGTGGAGAGTTGTACCGGTCCCGCCCTGGGAATAAGGATAGCCGCTCCTTTCCATAATTCCGCCGGCGCCGTATGATCCGGAACGATCTGCGCGGCCCTGCAGGCGGCATGTTCAAAACTGATCATCCCCCAACCTTCGCCCAGACTGGTATTGATACCGATGGAGCAGGCCCGGTAAAGTTTAACGAGGTTATCATCATTGCTATACTCTTCCCCGAGCGGGTTCAATAAAATATTGCCGTGGCAGCCGCTGTTGGCGACCGCTGCTTCCAGTTTTTGTTTCAGCTGCGGGTCCGTGTTGGGTGTGTGCAGGCAGAGATAGGCCGGCTTTTGAAAAAGCGGGAAGGCCGCCGCAAAAGCCGTTATGGTTGTTTCGATATCCTTGCGTTCGTTGTAGCGGTTGGCATTTAAAATAAAAATACTGTTAGCCGCATCCGGCACATTGAATAATTCTTGTTTTAATTCTTTTTGTTCCGCCACATTACCCGGAGAAAACAATTGCCGCCCCACTCCATGACCGATCGCATGCAGCCGCGGTGTTTTCCGGTGGACACTATGAGGAGTCATTTCGCTGTTGCCCTGAGCGGAGTCGAAGGATGCAGCGGAATCGAATTGCATCGCCGGCTTTATCTGCCCGAGTGCCCATTGATTATACAATGCCAGGTCGTCCGGCCAGGAACAATCCTTCGATAAACTCCCCGACGGCAGTATTGCCGGGACAGGCAGGATGACATCACCATCCAGCGGTGCATAAACAACCAAACGGATATTTTTTTCACGGAGGGGTATCCATGCTTTTTCATAATTCTTCAGCATGAACAAGTCATTCAGCAGGAAGATGGTTTGTGCGTTGACTTTTTCCGCCAGTTCAACAGCACCATAAGCGCCGTAGATATCACCGCCGTGCAGATTGCAGGGATGCAGGGTATAATGCGGATGCTCCAGTATTTCGCCTTTGTACCCGATGCCGAGCCAGTGGATCTCAAAAGAAGAAGAGAGATATTCGAATAGTGATAAGAGAACGCGGGTGAAGCCGGTTCCAGGAACGTGAAGACCAATCGCAACCAAAATTGCTTTTCGAACCTGTTGGTCCTTCATTTTAATTTTTGACTATTTGGTTCCTGTTTTTTAGTCTGAAGATTATAACCAGCAGTGATACTTCGACAAGCTCAGAAGATAATAGTTATAGACGTATTGACAATTAGTTTCAATGAATCAAAAACTATTACCTGTTATCTCTGCAATCCCTTTTCATCATTGTCCGCATTGATCCATTGCTCCTCAAACTTTTATCTATTATCTTTTAGTTCTTATCCACTCGACCAGGAAACTTGTCCTGTGAATCACTATCAGTTATCATCTTTCCACTATCATCTAAAGAGGGCTTGGCGTATACAGCACTCCCGTTCCGATCTGTACCGGTATGAACTGGAGTGTGGATACCGCGGCGATTTCAGAGATTTCTGCGTATTCAATACCCTCGGTGGTATCCATGACGGTTACGAGGGTGTAGCCCATACGGCCCCAGGTGCCGCAGTTGAGCGCCGCGAATATTTGTTCCAGGCGTCTGAGTCCCGGGCCCGCGCCAATACCGATCAGCATTTTATAAAAAGCGCCGGCGGGCAGGTTGGTGGAAGCGATCCCCTGCGTGGTAAGGATCAGTATATATTGTGAATTGTTGAGATAGGGTTGTAGCTGTGCGGGCGATGTCTGGTTATCGCTAAATGTAAAATTCTGTATGATGTTGAGATTGGCGCGGTCGATGACCAGTGCCCAGTACAGGTTCGTCAGGCTATAGTCCTGCTCCAGGTTGTTGGAGCCGAATACGATCCTGCTGGGATAACTGTTGTCGATACCGGTCTGGATGGTGAGGGGGACGTTGGTGGGTGTAGCCATGAGGTTGGGGTTTTAGGTTAAAAATAGTTGATGAATTTAAAGCAATCCTGTGAGAGGTTTGTTTTAAAAAAGGATTAACTCATTCAAGGTAAAATAATATGCGATCCGGTGGAAATCTTTATCGGGGTAACCCGGTGGGGCAGTTGGGAATGGAGATGAGTATAAGCCCCGATTGAGGCATTAGATGGACCTGAAGTGAACCAGTGCCGATCTTTTAGAACTTTGTTACGCTATATCTTTGTCATTCTCGAGTGAGCGAGGAATCCAAAGCTCTTGGTTTATCCTCTGATCAGTACCAGCCCCGGCTATTCGCAGAAAATCCTTGCTAAGCTACGGACTTTTCGCTCATTAGATAGGAGCTGATCTTTCTGTTACTCTGCTCATCATTTCCTATTTTGTGACTCACTTTCTATCATCACAATAATTCATGTCATTCAACGAAGATTCAAGAGTTAAAATCCCCGCTTTACTTCACCTCACAAGGTTAGGTTATCAATATAGCGCCAGGTTGTCTGAGGATTACATGGATGAATACGTCGAGTTTTTTATTCTGAAGCCCTAAGTAGCGATCAGAGGGGTACCCCTTTTTTGTATTATACGCTATGCTGGGCATTCATTAATTTGTGGCCCCACCATCCAATTCATGATATGCCATCAAAGGATAAAGTAAACGTCTTCATTTCTTATTCTTGGGATAGTGTCGAGCATCAGGAATGGGTACTTTCTCTTGCAGAAAATATCAATGCCTATGGTGGAAATACGATTATCGACAAGTATCTCAAATATGGCCGCCATTTGCGACTGTTTATGGAACGCAATATAAAAGCCGCCGATGTTGTACTGGTAATACTCACCCCAAGCTATAAACAGAAAGCACAGGAATTGAAGGGGGGCGTTGGCTATGAGTATAATATCATCACAAAAGAGTTGTTTAAAGTAATTGACTCAAACGAAAAGTATATACCTGTCCTAAGAGCAGGAAATCACGATACTAGTGTGCCCGACTTTCTGCAAGACTTCAAATATGTCAACCTTTGTGACGAGCAGGGATATGAAAAAGATCTGCGGGACTTGCTGCGGCAAATAATTAAAGCTCCGTTAAAACAGCCGGAGCTTAAAACTACAAATACACCTGTTATGGATAATGATTATAAGTCCCTACCACCGCTGATAAAGGGAATGAAAGCAAATGCTTTGAAATATTTTGAAATGTTGTTTAGCTCAGACGCCGGTGTTTCAACCAAGTTAAAGGCTTCGTTGAAAATACAGGAATGGAAGGGAGATATAGAAGAGTATCACCAGCAACTGGTATCCAAATTTAATCCGAAGAAAATGATACTCCTGAATAGTCATTTGGAAGATTTTAAAAATAAGGTCTTTGCAAAGGAACTGTGGACTGTCAGAGCGGCATTGGGTACGCGAGATCCCGATCTCGCAAGATATAAAAAGGATTTCCGGGAAGCGGATGCAGAAGAAATATATAATACTGTCAATGGAATACTTGATGCCAGCCACCAGTATGCAAAAGAAACTGCTTCCAAATTCAATTACAGAAATATCAATTCTACCAAAGAACTAAAGCTGAAATACCTTGATAAAGTGGAAATGTTCATGAACAGGATCATCGGGTTCGGAATCCGCTCTGAATTACTTCACCGGTATTATCCTGCTCATTTCCCTGTCATGACCCAAAAGAGCCTTTGGGCAATGTACTTTCTTTGCGACAGTTCAAATGAGTTTATAACCATTGAACAAAAAAACAGGCAAGGGGTCATGAGAGTATCACATAACTGGCAGTACCCATACGACAGATTTACGTTCCTGATGAATGAACTTGCAAGTGAACTCGAAGAATGGCTTTCACAATACAAGATTGTATTAGATCAATCTTTCAGATTCGGGTATGTAAATATGTTTTTATCGTCGATCTATGATTTACGCAAGCCGGATATTGCCCTTTTACACGAATGGGTTAAAAATAAATGATAATGGATCCGCTGCTTAAAAAATACAAAAAATATTTCCCGGATATACCTTCGCTGTATGACTATCAGTGTGATGTATTATACATGCTTCAGAAGAAAAAAAATACGCTTGCCGTTATTCCGACCGGTGGCGGCAAATCTCTTTTATATCAGTTATTATCATTAGACCTGGAAGGGGTTACGTTGGTAATTTCGCCACTCCTTGCTTTAATGGACGAGCAGGTTAACGAATTAAACAGGTTTCGCAACATCAGTGCGTTGGCACTGAATTCAAATATATCGTTCCCAGAACAACGACAAATTCTGCGGCATCTTAAGAACACAACTTATAAACTTATCTACATCTCTCCTGAAAGATTGCAAAATCCCTTCTTTAGAGCTGCTATTATGGCTTCGGGAGTTAAAATTTCAATGATCGTTGTTGATGAAGCCCACTGCATCAGTCAATGGGGAAGCAGCTTTAGACCAGAGTATGGACAGATATATGGATTTGTCGAATTTTTGAAAGAGAAAGGACAGCATCCTTACCTGTTATGCCTGACAGCTACTCTTTCGAAGCTGGCACGTAAGGATATAATCAGCGAATTCCATATTCCTGCAGAAAACGTTTATGTGACTCCCAAGATTATCAGAGAAAATCTTGATTTACATTTTCAGAAAGTAGATGCGGAGAAGGAAAAGGAAGAATGTCTTCGGAGCTTTCTTCATAAGTATTCTCCTCAAAAAACTATTGCATATTTATATAGTCGACCGCAATGTGAAAGATATGCAGACAAATTCGAAGATGAGTATACTACCGATTATTATCATTCTGAAGTAGAAGCAGAAGAAAAAGCAAATGTCTATCAGAAGTTTCTCAATACGGAAGTCGAGTTATTGTTTGCTACAACAGCATTCGGGATGGGGATTAATATTCCTGATATTGAAAGTGTTGTGCATATACAAATCCCGCATTCGGTTGAAGAATATTATCAACATGTTGGCCGGGGATGGCGAAGAAAAGATACGATTAAGAGATGCCATTGCTTGGCAATGTGGTCAGATAAAAATTTTTTGGAACGCCGTCGGAATTTGAATACTCAAAAATTTACAATAGAATACCTGGAGGGATCATATAAACTGTTAATTGGCAGTGCTAAAATAAAATTCGCAGGCCAGGTTGTGAATAAAGATAAGAATGCGATATTAAACTCAGATCGTAATCTCCAACTTGTCAGGTACAAGCTGGAAAAACATCGTATGATCAGGACTGTCGGAGAAATCAATGGCTCTCCTTTGGAGATTGAATTTTTCGAAAATACCCCTCTGTGGAATAAGATTCAAACCGAAGCGGAAGAAGGGGTCGATAGTTTTGGCTATGTGGCAGAAGCGTTGGGCTTGCATATAAGCGAAATTATCAACCATCTTTACGAACAAGATTTTGGAGGGAACATAAAGAAATTACCGGCGATGAAAAAGGATATTTATTTTGAAATACTGGAAACTGAAATACCCGAAGACGTACTGGAAAAAATAGTTTCCGAAATAAATGCAGAAGTTGATTACCGGATATCGCAGCTTGATGAATTAAAATCACTTTTTTTATCTCTTGACCCTGATAGTTTTTTAAATAGCGTTCTGAAGTAAGCCTTTATGCTCAGTTGATGTGAAACAGCAAGATAGTCTGCGAGGGACTTTATAATTCCAAATTTCGACCAAACTTTTACGAACCACTCTTGTTATTCAGTAAACCCTCTCAATGCCCCTTGCCTTCTCTGCCCAAATCTCCTATTCTGTCTTAGACCTCGCCACTGTCATCGAAGGAAAAACACCAGCCGATAGTTTTCACAATAGTCTTTCCTTAGCCAAAAAGACTGAGCAATTAGGCTATACCCGTTATTGGTTTGCCGAACATCATAATATGGAAAGCGTGGCCAGCTCGGCTACTGCTGTGTTGATTGGCTATGTGGCGGGTGGTACTACCAGCATACGGGTTGGCTCCGGTGGTATCATGCTACCCAATCATGCACCACTGATAGTTGCCGAACAGTTTGGTACACTGGCTTCTTTATATCCCGGCCGGATAGATCTCGGCTTGGGCCGTGCACCGGGTACAGACCAGTTAACAGCAATGGCGATACGTGGACAAAACTTCCATGTCGAACATAATTTTCCGGCAGACATCCAAAAACTCCAAAACTTCTTTTCAATTGAAAACAGTAATAGTAAGCTTCGTGCTATTCCGAGTGAAGGATTGGATATTCCTATCTGGGTATTGGGTTCCAGTACCGATAGTGCAAGGGTAGCAGCGGCCGTGGGCTTGCCTTATGCTTTTGCCAGTCATTTTGCACCCACTTATTTTTTGGAAGCAATTCGTTTGTACCGGCAAAATTTTCAACCATCGGAATATTTACAGGAGCCTTATGTGATGGCTTGTGTAAATGTAGTAGCCGCAGATACCAATGCAGCAGCGGCAAGACTCGCAACTTCTGTGCAACAATTATTTTTAGGAGTTATCAGCGGGAAACGCAGGTTATTACAACCACCTGTTGATGATGTGGCAACTGTGCTGAGTGAAGCAGAAGCTTATGCAGTGCAACAAATGCTGCAGTATTCTTTTATTGGCAACCAATCTACGATCGAAACTTCATTGATTGAATTTCTTGAAACAACTAAGGTGAACGAGATAATGGCGACTTCACATATTTATGATCATGCTGCAAGGGTGCATTCGTATGAGGTGTTTGCGGAGGCGATGCGGACGGTGAATGTTAAATAGGTCTTGATTGTTATCAGGACAAAAGGATGACCGGCCAGTTTCTGGTGTACCGGATATCAGGATAAGAGCGGTTAAAAGAATGGAACCGGATATTGTTATCCGCCACACTCCTCAACACTTGAAATCAATCTTTTGAGTGTTTTCCCTTGTTAGCCATTAAATTTCCTACTCTTTTCGATATTTCCGAAATGGCTTGAATGGCCAGGAGTTTATTGCCTTTAGTTTCATTTACATTCAAAAGAATTTTTTCTAAATGTTCAACACTACCGCGATTACCTTGTTGCATTAAGGCAGTGATGCCTATGAACCTATCATTTGGATCAAGAGAATATAGTTTACAAATATTAGATTTTACAAAAATCAATTCCAGTGTATCCTTATGCCCTTCGGAAGCGGCGTGTTCATTCATAATAAAGAAAATACTTTCCAACCCATTCTTTGTATATAGCAAATCGCCGTTTAAATGATTGCTTAATTTTAATATTGATTCCTGGATTTCCTTAAGCTCATCCAATTTGCCTTTTACATCGTTGCTGATTTTTCTGATTTCATTCCTTGCTTCTTTAAACCTGCTATAGCCAAGAAACGAGAGCCATGCGAGGAATAGTGTCATCAAAACTGCCATGCCCTCAACCAAAAAAGTTGCATTTTTTAAATTTACCGCCACCAATTCCACATCATTATTTTCATGATTCTCAGAAGGCGTACGTTGAAACAAATCAACTATCCTGGTTACAGATGCTAGCCGTTCTTCAATTCTATTAAACATTGAATCATACCTGGTTGATTTTTGTTGGGCCTGCAGTTGAAGATGGAATAATCCACAAAGCAAAAAGATAGTGGTTTTCTTTTTCATTTGTTCAATAAGTCA
>DASYLC010000087.1:0-14876 GCA_036009775.1 Chitinophagaceae bacterium | reverse complement strand
GTAAGCGTAGATGGCGGTTATAATATTGCTTCTACTATGCAAAATGTACTGATCTCTATATCTGTAAAGAATGCTTATGATGGTATTTATTCCCAGGTGTCAGGTTTTGTTCAAAGGTATAGCGGTCCCGGGACACCGGTTTCTGATGGATTGACCGGACCTTTAGGCCCGAGCCTTCCGGATGTATATATGTTTACTTCCGGGCCTACAGCGATAGATCCTCACGATGGTAATGGTCTGGGCTCAGGCGTAACCTGGGCTAACGGGCAGGGTGTTGCCGGTGTCGATGGTTTAAAATTCACTATTGATCCTGGAACCAACCTGGTTTCCCCCACTTCAGCTACCAATGCAACTCTTGTTCCCTTTGCCGGACATCCGAACACATATGATCCTGCACTTAAGCGACTCAGCGTGTCTTTCAGATGGGTTTCTACTGCTCCTGCCTTCAGAGAGTATTGGAATACCTTTCAATATGAAGGACCAAGATAGCAGGTAACGGCGGGATAAAATTTTTTCTCATGTTAACGTTAATACGTTAACAACGCGGGTGGTTTCTACTACCCGCTCTTTTTTTGATAGCTCTTCATGGCCTGCATTATTATCAATATTGTAAGGAACCCGCCAGGGAATAAAGGAATACATATAGAGGCGCACATAGATATGTCCCCGGTATTTATATAAGTAATTATCCCGGCATCAATTTGGTAAAAATTGCCATTCTGTTTTTTTGCAGGTACTTCAAATCATAAATTTCTTTAACAGTTATTTCAGTCATTGCTGGTATCATCGCCAGGCACCATTCATCCACTTTTTATTTTTGTTGATATCCGGGCCGTTTTAATTTAGTCATGTGAAATATGAAATCCAATTTACAGGAGACCTGAACAGGATCGCCAAGCATGGGTCAAGTGAAATGATCCTTTCTAACATTACCCAATTTGAATCTACAAAAAAGGAATTGGCGGGATATGCCATCAAGTACGTTTTCTCGGGTACCGAAAGGTATATAGCAGGCGGGAAACATTTCCAGGTCTCTGACGGACAATATTTGCTCCTGAATAAGAAGCAAATATATGAGTGCAACTTTCAAAGCGAAAAACAGGTAAATGGTTTTTGTATAACCCTGGACGAACAGATGTTGTCCGGAGTTTACAATGTTCTGTCACGACCTGAAGGTATGTTACTGGACAATGCAATGGAACAGTTTAGTCCCTTCCCGGGCCTGCATGAGCTTGTATATACCCGGGGAAATGCCCTTGGCAGTTTTATTCATCGTCTCTACGGGCAAATTTTAGCGGGTGCCGGACCCGTAACATCCGGCGAAATATTCTACCAGATTTCTGTAGCATTACTTAAAGAACAGGTTGAAGTTGCCGGGAAGATGTCCAAAATAAAGGCGATCAAGGGCTCAACCAAAAAAGAATTGTACGCCCGCCTCGAGATTGCCCGTGAGCTACTCGAAGAGTGTAATGGCACAACATTGAAGATCGATACGGTTGCCCGGGAAGCTGCGTTGTCCGAATACCATTTTTTCCGGAGTTTTAAAATGGTGTATGGTATTTCACCGCATCAATTCTATTTGCGTAAGAAGATCCAACGGGCGGCCGCCCTGATCGCAAAAGGTGAACATAGCCTCACAGAAATAGCGTATTTGACCGGGTTTCCTGACATCCAATCTTTCAGCCGTGCATTTCGCCGGCATATGTTTATGTCGCCTTCGAACTGGAATTTGATCAACCTGGATCGATTTCCGGTACAGGAGAAAGGAGCTGACCCAAAAATAAAGCCCGCCTTGTAAGCGGGCTCTTAGGACTGCAACCAATCATGATTACCATTTTGTTTAAGATGGTGGCCTGGTTAACCAGTTGAGAGCTGAGTACCGCCAATAGTATATAAGTAACGCTGTAAAAATTGTCTTATTATGATCGGTATATGTTCCTGCAATATAATCCGGGAGGATATGGGAGGCTTAGCAAATTCTGCGAAATTTAAAAACACTAATTGCCAGCAATGCCCTGTTCTCCGGGTTTATTTTTGTAAAAAGCCGGCAATGAGGTTCAGCTTCCTGTTTCTCTTCCTGTTCATAACCTGTTTTTCCCTTCATGCTCAGCACATAAAAAGACGTGGTGCTATCGGTATTATTCAGCAACCAATGAATGATTCATTGGCAAAAAGCCTGGGTATTGATCCGGGAAATGGAGTATTTGTAAAAAGTGTTACACCGGGCACCGCCGCTGAAAAAATGGGCGTGCTCGCGAATGACGTTATTCTTAAGATAAATGATAAGGTGATCAGGTCGTACAAAGATCTGACAGAAATTTCAGCTATGAGTATTGCCGGGGATCCGGTAAAGATCGAATTGAACAGAAATAAACAAATTCTAAGCAAGGAGGGGGTGATCCTGCCAAGGTCCATGGGGTATCCTGACAATGTTAAGATCGATCTTGACGAGTTCCCGTTTGAAAATGGGTATATACGTACCATTCTTTTCCGGCCCAATGGTTCGGATACGGGATTACCCGTAATCTATTTTATCCAGGGATTTCCCTGTTTCTCCATGCAGTACATGCAACCTGATTTCCCTTATCGTACCGCCATCAATTCCTTTGTTGAAAAAGGGTATGCAGTATATGTTGTCGAAAAACCAGGTATGGGCGATGAGGCGAGCCCGGGAACGGAAAATTGCAGCCGGATCGGCTTCAATAAAGAGTTGCAGATCTTTCAAAAAGGCTATGAAAAATTATTGTCGGTCAGGGAGATCGATAAAAAAAAGGTATTCATTTTCGGCCATAGTTTGGGAGGTTTTATTGCCCCGCTTATCGCGGCGCAAACATCTCCCGGCGGAGTTATCGTGTACGGATGCGGATTGAAGCCCTGGCATGATTATTACCTGGACCTGGTTCGTGAACAGGAACCCTTGCTGGGGGTTGATTATGCCGATGCCGAGGATAGTGCCGCAAAATACCGGGCAGTTTTTTATAAATACTTTTTTGAGAATAAATCGCCGGAAGAATTGATAGCTGAAGATCCGGCTAACAGGGAGATATTAAAATCGGCCCTGAACTTCGATGGCAAAGACCAGTTAATACAGCGGCATTATAGTTTTTGGCAGGAGTTAAACCGGCATAACCTCGCCAGGGCCTGGAAAGATACCAAAGCCCCGGTACTCTCGATTTTCGGCGAAGCCGATATCGCTGCGCTCAAAGCTACCGATATGGTAAGGATCACCGAGATCGTTAATAATTACCGGCCGGGCACCGCAACTTATTTGTTCGTTCCCCAAACCAATCATGAGATGGTGAAGACCGGAACTATGAAAGAAAATGTTGCGATCCAGTACTCGCGGGGTTATAATCAATACCTGAAAAATAATTTCAATTATGAACTGATCAATGATATCGATAAATGGATCAAAACTCAAATAAGATAAAGAAAACTATGACAGACCCAGGGAAAGATCAACAGGGCTTCTCCTAAGATCATTGAACAATTCACTGGCGTCCGGACCTATGCGCAAAAAGATGTTTATTACCCCTCTCGTATGATCAGCCTGTCCACTACTTAACTATTCCGGATCAAGCTGTATAATAGCAGTTTTTACCAAGCGTTTTCCACGATTATTCGGGAACTATGTAGCCTGATAAAAGAATTACATACACATTTCATTATGAGATATTTATTTATGCTTCTTGCATTTGGTTCCTGTGCAGAAGTTGTGGCGCAGACGGTGTTACCGTTAAGTACCATCATTACAGAAAATTTTAATGGATTGGGAACGGGCAGTTCAGTCAATTTACCGGCGAATTGGAAAATGTCTTCCGCAGGATCCGGTGCTTCCGCAAACTGGGGAAGTGGGACCAATGTAACGGTGACAACACAGGCTGCCAGTAGCGGAACTCCGGTGACAGGAGGAAGATATAACTGGGGAACCAGTGCCGGGACCGATCGTGCCCCGGGGTTTATGACCGACGGGTCGTATACTTCACCGAATGCTATCCTGGCCTACTTTCGCAATGGAACCGGCTCGACCGCCACAACTATTACGATCAGTTTTCAATTGGAATGTTATCGTATCAATACCGGGCAATTTTCTTTGCTCTTTTACAGCTCTGCCGATGGCAGCACCTGGGTAGCCAGGCCGGCCGGAGATGTATCCGTCAGTGTTTTCGGTACAGGGACCTCTGCCTACCAGTTTGCAACTCCAAAGACAACTGTAAAAACTGTTGCTATCACAGGCCTTAGTATCCCCAGCAACGGAGACATTTACTTCCGATGGGTCTTTACATCCGGAACAAATTCCCAGGGTATTGGCCTGGATAATGTAAGCGTACTTGCCGGAACCGGAACACCAACAGTTACTGCTTCTTTACAGGATCAATTGAATATAGATGTCAACAACAACAGCCAGGCAGACCAGGGAGACGGCATACGTTATAAGGCTACGATCAGGAACACAGGTGCGGATACAGCGAGGAACTTAACTTATAATAACCCGACCCCGGTCAATACCACGCTGGTGGCAGGAAGTGTAAAAACATCAGCTCTTGCCCGGGATGATAATTTCAGCATTGCATTCAATACCCCACTGGTTAATCAGAATGTTCTTGCAAACGATTTTGGTTTGCCGGCGATCAGTGTAAGCTCGTTTGGTCCTGCTTCCGGAGCCACAACTTATCTTGCAGGCTCTTCCGGTATATCGGACAATGGCGGGGTAGTGACAGTAAACAGTGATGGAAGTTTTACCTATACCCCGGCAAACGGCTTCAGCGGATTGGACAGATTTACCTATACTGCTACAACGCTTCCCGGCGGTTCTTTACCCGATAATACTGCGATCGTAATGATAACCGTTGGATCAGCCTCCACTGCCATTACAGATAATTATAACTGTATAGGAAATGTTTCGATCAATCCAAATGCTGTTGCGGGTGTATTGGCCAATGATGTTGGATCCGGAAAGATGGTTGTGGCCGTTAATGGCGACCCAGCGAAGGTGGGGATCGCTACGCTCACAACACAGAGCGGTAACCTGACATTGAATGCGGATGGAAGTTTTTTATATGATCCTCCCAAAGGTTATGAAGGCGGAGACCAGTTCAATTATACGATCGATAACGGATTTTCATCACCGAGTACGGTAACCGTAAATATAACGGTCAGCGGTATGATTTGGTTCATTGCTAACGGTGGAGCGGCCGGAGATGGAAGATTATCGGCACCATTTAATTCGATAGCAGCATTTCAAACATTGAATGATGGCAGTGGAAGCAACCCCGCCGCGAATGATCATATCTTTATATATGAAAATGCTGCAGCGTATCCTGCCAGCAGCATTACTTTATTACAAAACCAAAAATTAGCAGGCCAGGATGCCTCTTCCTCCCTGGCAACGATAACCGGTTATGCAATACCTTCCTACAGTACCCCTTTGCCTGCAACCAATCCCGGTGGCAATTCAGCCAATCTCAGCAACGCGGGAACGATCCTTTCGCTCTCTGCAGCAGGAGGTAATGTTATACAAGGAATTACTTTAAGTTCATCTTCCGGATCTGCACTCTCTCTTTCAGGAGCGGCTGCAGGGACTCATTCTGTTACAGAAGTGATCATCTCAGCCAGTGGAACCTCGAACGGCGTAAGTATCGCGACCGCATCCTATAACGGCACTTTTAATTATACCAGCGGAAGCATAACAAGCAGCGGGACCGGAACTGCCTTTACGATCAGCGGTAATACCGCTAATATCACCTGCAATGCAGGTATTACACAAACAGGTAACGGATCCCTGATCGCGATAACTAATCATTCGACCGGTACTGTACTTTTCCAAACCGGTTCTTTGACCGGAAGCAATGGCAATGGAATGCAATTTTCCAATGCTGATGGTATCTATAATTTCAATGGCACCAACACATTGAACGGGGGTGATGCAGGGATCGATATCCTGAATGGAAGCGGCGGTACCTTTGTTTTTTCCACGACTACTTCCATAACCAACCCTTCGGGTCCGGCTTTCAATGTGGATGGTACGGTAAGCACTATTACAGCGTCTGTCACTTACAATGGTCATATATCACAAAACACTTCCGGTCAGCGACTCATAAATATAAATACAACCGCCTCCGGTTTACTTCTATTCCAGACAGGGGTATTAAGTTCGGGAGCAGCGGGATCAGGAGTGAATTTCAATGCAGTCAACGGAAATGTAACCTTCTCCAACGGAGTAACCCTCGGAACAAGCCCTGCAAGAATGACAACCCAGGCTGTTACGATCACCGGCGGTACCGGCACATACAATTTGGGGGCATTAAATATCTATGTAACAGGTGTAGCGGGCCTGGTCGCCACCAATGCAGACGGAACCATTAATTGCAGTTCGGGAATTATCGATGCTGCAGGTTCAAATGCTCTTACTATCAGCGGACCGGCAGGCATCACAACATTAGGAATGACACTTACCACGGTGAATTCCACAGGCGGCGTCAATAATATATCGGTCGTCAATACAGGAGGGGTGTTCACACCCGGTAATGGCGCATTGAGCGGCGCTAGCGGTACCGCTTTTAATGTCAATGGCGGCAATGCAACAATCAGTTACAGCGGAAGCATTACAAAATCAACTGCCGGCCGGTTGATCGATATTCAAAACCGGACTTTCAGTAACATGACATTATCCGGCGCTCTTAGCTCCACTGGTACAAGTACAGGTATCAATATCTCGAATAACAGTGGCGGTATCATAGACCTGTCCGGTACCAGCAAAATATTAAATACGGGTACCAATTCTGCTGTTACTCTCAATTCGAACACCGGGGCAACAGTCAGTTTTACAAATGGCAACTTATCGGTTACGACCAGTTCGGGGACTGGAATTATTGCAACTGGCGGTGGCATCGTGAATGTTACCGGTACCGGGAATATTATTTCTTCGCAGGGTGGTGTTGCGCTGAATGTTAGCAGCACAACCATTGGTTCGGGCGGATTGGTCTTTCAGAGTATTTCCGCCAACGGTGGGGCCAACGGAATTATACTTAGTGCGACCGGTACGACGGCAGGTCTGACCGTAACCGGCCTGGTCAATCAATGGGGCTCCGGTGGTACGGTCCGTAATATGACCGGGGGTGACGGGGCAACCGCCGGCAATGGGATCTACCTGAACAACACAAAGAATGTATCATTAAGTTATATGCTTTTCAACGACCATCAGAATAACGGGATCTTCGGAACAGGTGTCAGAGGCTTTTCAATCACGCGGTCAAGATTTACCGGAAACCATGGAACAAGTAATAGTGGCCTGTTCGACGAGTCAGTGCTGCGTATGGTTGACCTGGGTGGCGCGGTCAGTTTGACAAATTCTTACTTTAGCGGCGGCGCATATAATACAATAAGTATCGAGAATATTACCGGAACAGCGCCCGTTATCAATTCCCTGCTTGCCGATACGGACACACTTACTACGATGCAGGGTAGTACAGCCGATGTCAGGGGAACCGCTCTGTTGGTTCATATTCAGGATGGTTCGATCACTGCAGGCACCATCCAAAATTCGAGGGTGGACTATTGGTGGGGTAATGCAATCCATGTACTTGCGCAGGTAAATGCCACTGCAAGTACTATAACGATCAACAATAATTTTTGCGATAATACAAATGGCGCTTTAGCAGGAGCAGGTGGCATCGCGGTAGCGGGCGGTCCGCTTACTTATACCATCAGCAATAACACGGTAAGACATACAGACGGAACAGCCATCAGTGCTGACAGAGCAATAGGTTCCGGGTTGTTTACCGGAACGATCAGCGGTAACATTGTGGGAGTGTCCGGGGATGTGAATTCCGGGTCAAGGGCAGGCTCAGCAATATTTTCCAGCCATACAGGTCCGGGTGAGACCCGTATAATTATCAGTAATAATATAATACGACAGGTGAATGGAAGCCAGGTGATCTGGGTATTGGTGGGAGATGATGTTGCAGGAGGGGGCAGTGGAACAATGAAGGCGACCGTAACGGGCAACAATATCCAGGAAGCGGGCAATTCTGTGAACAATGCAAGGATGGGGATACTGGTCACAAATGGAAGAACATCCGGGGATACCGACAACGGTTGCTTTGACATTGGCGGAGCGGGACCGCTGGCCAACACTATTACCAATTTCAATACAGCATCGGGGGGAGTGAGTGTGAACCGTCTCCGGATCAACCTTCGGTTCTCAACCACTGCACGTTTTCCCGGTTACGCAGGCGGAACCACTGATGATGCGGCAATGGGTGCCTATCTTTCAGGCCGTAATGTAATTTCCAATTTTGCAAACGCGAACAATGTTGCTGCAGGAGGTTCGGGATACCTGAATACTATCGGAGGGCTGCCATGCCAGTAACTCGAAATATCAGAAAAAGAATCATAATGAAAAGGACATCAATTTTTAAAAATGCTTTTTTCGTCTCTTTAGTGATCGCAGCTCAAAGCGGGTTTGCTCAATTGACGCCATTAAATATCGGACCGATCGCCCCCAACGATAGTATTATCGTCTATTTCAATGTTACGATCAATTCAGGACTACCGGCAGGAACAACATATATTGCTACACGGGCAACAATTGCGGGCACCAATTTCTCCAGCATCGTGTCAGACGATCCTGATACGGGTGTACCGGCTGACTCGACGAAAACACCACTGGCACTCAGTACACTGCCCGTCAATTTTCTTTCCTTCAGTGCGCAGGAAATAAATGGAACGGTGGATCTGTTATGGAAAGTGACAGCCCAGGTAAATGTGAACCATTACGAAATCCAAAGAAGCTCCGATGGCATTCATTTCGACAACATAGGACAGATTCCCGCTTTGGCAGCAGGGATCGACCTTGCCTATATTTTTAATGATGCGAACCCGCCGTTTGGGTTTATCTATTACCGGGTACGATCGGTAGACAATGACCTGAGGAGCAAATTTTCCTCCATTATAAAGATCAAACTGAATGACGGGAACACTAAAGTGTCCGTTTCTCCCAATCCTGTCCGGGACAACATGTTTGATCTTCATCTGAGTAACCTGCTACCGGGTGAATACGCCGCTGAAATTTACAACAGTACCGGCCAGCTGGTACTGAAAAGAACTATAAGGTATAATGGTGGCGTTCGTACAGAATTAATCGTCCTGCCTCCGAAATTGATGCCGGGAGTATACCATCTGCACCTGCGAAACGGCAGGTCAAGGTATATGGAAAAATTATTAGTACAATAAATGTCATGAAAAACCAAATGAGTAATGGTTTTAGCCGATCGTTACGTAAAAGAAAGGTCCCGATAAGTTTTTAATTAAAATGGTATGTCAAACCCGGGGATTTCTATCCCCGGGTTCTTTTTTTCCCCGGGGTTCCTTCCTCATGCATAAGTTGAAGGACAATTTTATGCAGATAAATCTATGGGTCCGCATTGACGCATTAACCAGGCTTTAGATGGCTTCAGACAGGACCGGGACCGGTTCGCGACCAAACCTTTGCCGGAGCATTCAGGTGAAAAGTCGCTGTTTCAAAAGCATCGGCCGGATGGAGGAAAAACTTTTTCCTGCATTTTACCCTGTTCCCCACCGATTTTAAGGTCAATCCTGCCAGTTTTAAAGCCAAACCTGCCAGTTTTAAAACCCCCTGTATCAGAACCTGAACTACGGATTAGCTTGCTGCCAGTATAGTCTATTCTAATCCGCCTTGTATGATCAATAGTGAAGCGTTTGATGAGGAAAATAGGAGTTGTTTGGCAATAAACCCATTGATTTTCTTTGGGGAGAGCAGGCCGCATCTGGCGGTCACATCTATTCAGAATATCGAGGCAAAGATGGATGTTTATAAGAGAATTCTCATTTCTAAAAAGCTGATCGATGATTTCTATCTCGAGGATTTGAATATTGATGCCCTGGCCCGGACATCACATTTATCGAAGTATTATTTTCTCAGGGTCTTCAAATTGGTATTCGGGATATCACCCTATCAATATATACTCCAGAAAAGATTTGATTATGCTTCGGCTCTCCTGTTGTCGGATGAACACAGTGTCATCGACATTGCTTACAAAACCGGGTTTCGCGATCTTTGTTCGTTCAGCAAGGCATTCAAAAAGAAGTATAAGATACCTCCAAGCCAATTCAGAATAATGAAAGGATTGGGCCCATCGCATTAAACCAGGCCTTTTTTCGATTCACCTGCCTAACGATCAGGAACATGGATTGACGCCAGAACAGTTTGGCGAGTTGATACCAGCACACCCAAGTATAGTATTGGCATGGGAGAAAGGAGAGCATGTTCCTCCCAAGAAGACTCAGCGAAAAATAGGAAATGTCCTCAAAAAGAGCAGGCTCAACTTACTGAAGTTTACTCGTGTAAACTTCACAATTCCGATTCCACAAAACCTAATTGCCGTCTCACACTAAAGAAAACAGTAAGGCCGGGTAATTTGCGGTAGTAGTGTTTGAGGAAAAAAATGTGAGTATGGGAGATGTGCAGATGCTCTTTCCAATGGAGCCTAAATAATTTTGGCAAAAACTCAAAGCGATTGTCGAGCAAGTAGTAATTGAACACAACAGTAATAGCCCGACGATTAATAATGGAGATCATATCGGACCACGACCTCTATTAAAAGTGAAAGAGGTCTGTGTCATTCTTAAGATATCCAAACCGACTTTGTATGAATGGATGAACCAGGGGCGCATTGAATCAGTGAAGATCAAAACACGACGCTATTTTAAAGAGGAAGATATACAAAAGCTGATTGAATCCAATCGGTCAAGAATAGGAAATCACCACGAATAAGATTGTTTGAAACCGTAAATCAGATTGCCCGTTGCACGCAATCAGCAAGACGTACGTTTGTGTCACAAACTGGCAACTTGCCCTTCACTCGGCGGTCGTTTCGGGGGATTTTAGAGGAGAGAAAAATGATGGCAAAGGAGAAGCGAAACAAGTGGAAAAACATCCGGTTTACGGAAAATGAATTGGAATGCCTCCAGCGGAAATTCCAGCATTCCACCAGTTCCCAACTCAGTCATTACATGAGGGAAATCTTATTGGGACGACCCGTAGTGATCAAATACCGGAATGAATCCCTGGACAATTTCATGGAAGAATTGATCGCGATGAAGAAAGAGCTGAATGCCATCGGCCACAACCTGAACCAGGCGGTGAAGAAGCTGCACACACTTAAAACTATTCCCGAGTTTAGGAACTGGATTGCGAAGCAGGAGAATATGCAGCAAGAAGTTGAGCAGCGAACAATACAAATTGAACAACGGATTTCAAAAATGTGGGAAAAATGGTTGCAAGGATAAGAAGCGGTAAGAGCTTGAATGATGCGATAAACTATAATGAACAAAAGGTAAAAGTGGGGCAAGCGGAGTTAATATATGCGAAAGGTTATCCCAAGGAGGAAAGCAAGTTGAATTTCCATGAGAAGTTGAACCGATTGCAAAAGCTGGCCGATCTCAACAGGAATTATGGGTATAATTGGGCTTACACTCACCCAGGACAATTAGGGCAGGCGGGTTCAAATTTTGCAGGCAATGCTTACTATCGAGGCACGGCCGCATGGAGCGAGAGAGGAACAAGAGCCATCAGGGACCTCTGTAACGCCCGAAGATTCACATCCGCCTTCAACTACCATGCATGGGATGATTCATTCAACTATCCCTGGAACTATGACATCGGTCATTTGACCAGTGATGATTTAAAATTTAAAGCCATAGCCGACTATTGCACATTGGAAAATAAATTTCAAAAGGGCACTTTCAATCAAACACTGGGCTATACTGCCAATGGCACATCTGATGACTGGATGTATGGTGAACAATCCACAAAAGGCAAAATATTCTCTTTTACCATCGAAGTAGGAAAATCCTTTTACCCGGCACAAAGCCTGATTCTAACTTATTGCGACAGCCTCCTGCAGGCTAACATCAAAATGCACAGGATGGCTGCGACATATGCAGCTATTTGGGAAACGGGTAGTGATACTATTAATAGTCTATCGCCTGCATTTTCCTTTGATATCAGGAGATACAGTATCAAAGACGCAAACTTCACGGTATCACTGATACCGTTGGATGCCAGGATCACATCAGTGGGCTCTCCGGTTGTATACAATTATCTCTCATTCCTGGAGGGAAGTAACGGCACAATTCCATATACCATCTCTCCTCTCACGGCAAACGGTACCATCTTGAAATATGTAATACAGGTGGATAACGGGACATGGTCATATACCGATACAATTTCAAAAGTATTTATGGGTCATAGCGTCCTTCCCATAGGTTGTGATGATAGTGACGAACCCAATAACACGAAGAACCAGGCGAGTTGCATATTTCCGGGCACCATAGCAAAAGCCGCTGCCAGTTCAGGCGAAGACGATGACTGGTATTTTTTTCAAACTACAGGCAGCAACACAAATTGCCGGGTAGTTCTTTCCAACCTGCCGGCGGACTACGATATGGAGATATTCAATGCGGCTGGTAAAAGAGCCGGAGCCAGCACCAACCCTTTCAAGATCAATGATACGATCGTCGTAAACAACGGTAAAGACGAAAGCTACTGGGTGCGCGTGTATGGCTATAAAAAAGCCTACCACCCGTTTCATTGTTATTCGCTGGGGTTACAACTGGATTCAGGGATGTATCCTTTACCAATCAACCACGACAGCAAGGATAAACAAACAGGAAATATGATTGTACACCTTAGTCCTGTTCCCGCCAAAGACAGGATCATTGTATCCGTTAACTCCTCTTCCTCTCAATCAGTTTCATGGTATCTCTCTGATAATATGGGACGGGGCTTGAAGAATGGCGGGTGGAGACTGGATCGGGGCATTAGTCAAATTACAATTCAGATCAATGAGCTGCCTTCCGGCTTCTATACACTTCATCTTTCGAACGCAAGTACAGGTTATAGCCGGGTGATGAAATTCGTTATCCAGCAATAATCATGTGTAGATGATGTTTGCATTCTGTATGTAGGAATTGGCTTTCCATACGCAGGCATAACTTTTTTAAGTGTGTCTGCGTAACTTTTTGCATGGTTTAGTTTTCGTTTGGTTGAATGTTTTGAGAGCTTGTTCAAAGCGGCAGGGTTTGGAAAGATGAGTACTTTTATGTGTTGGCGGTAATTTTGACCTTTAAATAACAATAACTACTATTGAAAAATAACCTTTATTTTCTATTGATTGTAGCATTCGTTCTGGCTTCATGTCTTTCAACGAATGTTAAAATTACAAAAACAGCAAATGAGAACCCCAATAGCTTATCCATAAAATTAGTCAACGGAAATTGGTTTAATGGAAAGACTTTTGAAAATAAAACGGCTTGGATCAATAAAGGTATTTTAAGCTTTACAAACAAGGATACAAAAATTGACACAATCATAGACCTAACTGGCAAATATGTTATCCCCCCTTTTGGCGAAGCACATAATCATAACTTGGAAAGTGAAAATAAATTAAACGAGCGAATCAATTCTTATTTGAAAAATGGAGTGTTTTACGTTAAGCACCTTTCATCAATAAAAAAGCGTGTTGAGCCATTAATGCATCATTATAATAAACCAGGTGGCATAGATGTGAGTTTTGCTCATGCACCTCTTACAGGAACAGGTGGACATCCTATTGCCCTGCGTAAAAGATTTCTTGAAAATGGCCAATTTAACGGACTTTTTAATACCCTTGAAGAAATTGAATCACATGGGTATTTCATTATCGACAATCTTCAAGATTTGGAAAGCAAGTGGAATAGAATACTTTCTTTCAAGCCAGATTTTCTTAAGATAAATCTACTTTATTCTGAGGAGTACGAAAAACGAAAAAAGGATACGGCGTATTTCGGCAACAAAGGGCTGAATCCTGAATTAGTTCCCGAAATCGTGAAAAAAGCCCATCAAATTAAATTACGTGTTAGCGCTCACGTTGAAACTGCATACGATTTCCACGTTGCAGTTAAGGCAGGAGTTGATGAGATTGCTCACCTGCCAGAAATTGACAATGGCAAGCTAATAAAAGTTGAAGATGCGACTTTGGCTAAAAAAAAGGGCACAATTGTAGTAACGACCGCCTTATTAATTTCTAAAAGAAAAGATAAACCAAATTACAATCAATTAGTAGCAAACATAAGTTCAAACTTGAGACTATTAAAAGCTGAGGGAGTAAAGATCGCCATCGGTTCTGATATGTTTAATGATAATTCCGTAGGAGAATTCCAATTACTATATGACTTAAAAATTTTCAGTAACCTCGAATTACTCAAAATGTGGTGCGAAAATTCTGCTATGACCACATTCCCGAATAGAAAAATTGGGTATTTAGAAGAGGGTTATGAAGCAAATTTTTTAGTATTAGGTTCGAACCCGTTAAACGATATGAAAGAAATCAATAAATCAATTATTCTAAAAGTTAAACAAGGAATGATATTGGCTGAATAAACTACCACCAACATTGGTATTGCTGCAATTGGGGCTGGACGTTGAAACTTCGGCTGTTTGCATCGCTGTACTTTTGTTCCGGCAGACGGATATCTATTTGGCTTTTTGTTGTTAACTTCAACTTTATATTTTCAATTGGGCAGCGGTTCCGGGCTGGACGTTATAAAATATCCCACCTGCAGCAATACCTGCCCGTTATGTGCATTGCCAACCGCTTCGATTAAACAAAATCACAAATGACAAAAGAATATATTATTGAGGCATACGAAAAGCTAAAAAAGAAGCTTGGTAAACAGCCCAGCATGAAAGAACTCTTAAAACATACTTCTGTCACCCATCGTTCTTTATTAAAGGTTGGCTTTCGGACATATTCAGAATTGGTAGAACTTATGGGAGACACTCCAAAAGAATTTATCAACCCACCAAGACCAGA
>DASYLC010000086.1:0-14375 GCA_036009775.1 Chitinophagaceae bacterium | reverse complement strand
AGGATATTTTGTCGTCCAAAATTTTTTTGAATTCTTCTTTCATCATAGTGCCGTTCTAAAATTATTGCCAACGTTCAGGGCTTGCTGCTGTGCTGGCATTAATAACGTCCAGCCCGGCACTGAAGCCCAATAGAATTACTGATGATGAAGATAAGAACTAAAGCTCAATAGAATTATGTCTGATTGATGGAAGGAAATAACAATCAATTCCACTTATATGTTATTCCTTTTTTGAACCACATAGCCACATAGTGCACATTAGAAAATACATAGACTATGTGAACCCTATATTACTATTATGTATTCTAAGTTCAATAATATACCTATGTGGTGCAATGAGAATAGTGGGGCGGGTGCCTGGGAAAATTATTTCTTTTTTAAATACAGCAGGATCGTTTTTTCTTTCGCCACCACGCCACATTGAGCCTTGCCGGAGGTGTTATCGCTGATGATATAGATGGCCCCGGAAGCATCCACTGTCACGCCTTCGAGGTTCATACTGTAGTCCTGGTCCTTGTACTGGTTGGATATCTCTGAAAAATTCTCCACCGGGATATTCTTGAGTGTTTCTTTTTCCAGGTTGCCGTTCTTGTCAATGTTGAGGGATTCGATGAACTGCTGGCGCAGCTTGCCCTTAGAAAATGATTTCAGGCAGATCAGGCGATCGTTCTCCTTGTCATAACAGATATCCGAATAACGCCATTGCGGGCTGAGAAGCGGCAGTTCGATCATGGATTCATACTTCAAACTGAAACTATTGTCCTCAGCGCCCGGCTCGATAGTATAGGTATATATCTGTGATTGCGACATGTTTTCGTTGCGTTCCCTGAGCAGGTAGAATTTGTTACTTTTTTCATTCGCGGCAATTCCTTCCATTCCATCACCTCCTTTTGATTTGGGAGGAAGGGGCTGGGATATGCTTACCTGCCTGATGGCACCCGTACTGATCTCCACCTCGTATACAGCGGCAACATTTTCAGACACGAGATATAATTTGTCTTTATACGATGTCAGGCCTTCCATTTCAAATTCCTGCGGTACCCGCAGGCTGATGGTTTTGCTGATCGAAGCGGTAGCAGGATCAAATACAAAAATGAAAGGGCAGCGTTCGGAAGCAAAGTATAATTGTCCTTTGTAAAATTTCATCCCGGAGATGCATACCTGGTTATTCATTTCGTAGGGAAGATTGACGTTCCCGATCGTATAATCAAAAACCTGGGGTGGTTGTGCGGACAGGGTAGTAAAACTAAACAGGGCGCAAATAACCAGGGCAGAACGGTACATAGTGGATGTTTTAGGGTGCTGTTGCAATTTAAACGAAACTTATGAAAAAATACCGGTGGCCGGAACTATTTAACAAGCTCTTCCCGCAAGATCGTTGAGACCGTATTTTGCGTTTCGGTGTCATAGATAAGTATTCCTTCCTGATGCGCATCCAGCTGGCCTCTCAACTCGCCTTTATTATTCCAGGCTGAACTTTTCCCCCCGCATGCATAGGCCCCCGTTGGACCGGTACAGTTGGCCATCAATACGATCATAGAGTACCTGGAAGCGATTGCGGATAGTTTTTTTATAGCCCGTTCAACACCTTCTGTATCTTCCACCACGCTGGCGATATAGATGGAAGCTCCTTTTTGAAAAGCTTCTTCCGCATGTTGCGGGACCGAGAGTTCATAACAAATGGCTGGTGCGATATTTTCCTGGGGTCCGATCAACCCGGTAAAATGGACCCCGCTCGTGAAAAATGGCTCTTCACTCGAGTGTAAATATTTTTTTGAATAGGTCTTCGCGGTCTTACCCGGTTCAAAAATGGCCATGCTGATCGAAATACCGGGATCATTCTTCGCGGGATAACCGAACCCTATTGTAATATTATTTTGATTGCTGATGTCCTGGAATATACCAAAGCGTTCATCATCATGATCCGTCGCTAATGTTGCTGCGAGTTCGGGTTCATAACCGGTAATGGATAGCTCAGGAAAAATGATCATCTCTGCTCCATTGGTAATAGCCAGGTTGATCAGTTCTTTATGAACAGCGATATTCTTTTCAATATCTCCTTTAAAGGGTTTGGTTTGGGCGACGCAGAGCTTCATTTTTATTCGTATTAATTACAACCGGCTATAAAAATAAATAAAACCCCGGAGTTTCTATTTCCAGTAGTATCTCCGTTTGAAATTAGCTTGATTTTAGAAGAAATTGAACCACCCTTCCTTCGTCAGGCAGGCTGCGCCACATAAGGACCATAGGCTTTTCACATAGAATTCTATGTTTCTCTCTGTGTTCTATGTCCTATATGGTTCAAGATTTTCAAAATGAGACACTACCCTGTTCCCGGGGTTTATGCTATACGTACTTGTTTTTTTTATCCCATTGCAGTGCAGATCTCGATCAAAAAACCATCCGGATCCCGTACATAGGCCACTGTTTGACCCCAGGGTTTTTGTTTGGGTTTTTCAACAACTGTTGCACCTGCTTTCTCTGCCTGGAGTATAGTTTTATCTATATCATCCGTCACCAACGCTATTTCAAAACCAAATGGTTTGTCCGATAACTTCGATTCAAGGAAACCATCTTTCAGGTTGGAATTTCCCAGTGTCGTAGCTGCAAAAGAAAGAGTGGTCTCTCCCGAGGCCAATTCGCCGTATTCATTTCCGGGAGCAATGAATTTTCTTTCGAATCCAAATGCTTTTTCATAGAACGCAAGCGACCTTTCCACATCGGGGACGTATAGGATCGTATACCCGAATTTTACCATTTTGTTTATTTTTATTGGTTCTGTCTTCAAGTCTCGTCTCTCACCCTTCGATAAACTCCCCGACGACACCAGTGTTGGGACAGGCAGGGTGACAACAAGGCCCTTCTCCCGTCTCCGGTCTCGTCATTGCGGGGAACAAAGCAACGACTCCGGACTTAAAACCCTTTCTTATCCTCTTTCTCTTTTTTATCCGCATTCTTCACATATTTCTCCAGCCACGTGAATTGCTCATTCAGCATATGTAAAATATTCTCCCGGCCCTGGTATCCATGACTTTCATACGGCAGGCTGAGGTATTTGACGGTACCGCCGGTTCCCTTGATGGCATTGAACATCCGTTCGCTCTGTATGGGGAATGTGCCGGTATTATTATCCATTTCACCATGTACCAGCAGGATCGGTGTTTTGATCTTATCGGCATAACTGAAAGGACTCATTGCATTGTAGAGTTCGGGCGCCTGCCAGTAAGTGCGGTCTTCGTTCTGGAAACCAAACGGGGTCAGCGAACGGTTATAAGCGCCGCTTCTGGCGATACCGGCTTTGAACAGTTTGGTATGTGCCAGCAGATTCGCTGTCATAAAGGCTCCATAACTATGGCCACCCACCGCTACACGGTCCCTATCACCCACACCCATTGAGTCCAGGGTATTGATGGCGGCTTCCGCGTTCATTGTCAATTGATCAATAAAATTATCGTTGGGTTTTTTGTCCTTGCTTGTTGCAACGATAGGCATCTCGGCATTGTTGAGCACGGCATACCCCTGTGTCACATAAAAAATGGCCGACCCCCAGTTGAGCAGTGTGAATTTATGTTCGCTGCCCCTTATCTGTGCCGCATCGGCAGCAGAATTATATTCGGCAGGATATGCCCAGATGAATACAGGCAATTTGCCATCCCTGCTCTTATTATATCCTTTGGGTAAATAAAGATCACCGGTCAGATCAACGCCATCGGCTCTCTTGTATCTTATTTTTTCTTTGGTAACTCCATCCAGTTGCGGGTAGGGATTAGTGAACTGTGTGATCTGCCTGTCGGCAATGCGTAATTTCAAATTCTTGATCCAGTAATTCGGAACCACCGATTCGCTTTCTTTTTTGGTCAGCAATTCAAGCTTATCAGGGTTCAATACTTTGACAACAGTTTCAAAAAATCCTTCATTGCTTCTCCAGAGGATATCAGTTTTCTTGGTATTCAGATCAAATGTAGCGAGGAAGGGAAGATCTCCCTTCGGTGAACTACCGGTTGGGTTGTTCAGTAATAGCTTAGTGCCATTATCCACCAGTTTGACCACGTCCTGTCCCCATTGATTTTTTTCGGTGACGGGTGTACCCGGGTTGGAATAGGCATCGGTCGTATTCCTTTCCATCAGTTTCTCCATCTCACCGGTGGTAGGATTATAACGGGTGGTCTGTGTTTGTTGTTTGCCGGTCAGTCCTTCAAAAACAAGCGCAAGAGCAGGCGTACCCCAGATCACTCCGCGATAACGCATTTTTGTTTTAAACAATTGTTTGGCTTCTGTATTGAACGGCGCCGCCAGCGCATACACCGCATCATGATAATCGATATTCTTTTTGATAAAACCGCTGTCCAATGCCATACACCAGGTCATGGTAGCGGGCTCATCATCTCTCCAGTTGAAACTGCGGGGAACCATCTGTACATTGTCATTACCACTGGGAGCTGTTTCGGCAGAAGGAAGATCAGCCAGTTGTTTCACAGCTTTACCATTCATATCCGTAATAAAGACATTCGAAGGGAAACCACCGGCGGGCACAGTGTATGAAAAAGGCGTTTTTAGTGTGCGGATCATCATGTATTTTTTATCCGGGGAAACATTCACCGTATTATAAATAGCAGGTCCGCCGATCTTTATTTCTGTGCCGTTCATATTTTTTACCAGTTGGCTGGTGGCGTAAAAAGCATACAATTGTTCATCATAAGGGTTTTTGATCAGGTCCTGGAAAGTAGGACGGGGAGAGGCTTTACCATAATTTTCCTGCATGGTAGGTCCTGTGGGCGTGGGTGGTTTTGCCGGGGCAGCTGTAGCCGGTTTGATAGCGGTGCGATAGATCAGTGTGGAGTTATCATACCATTGGTAGCCACCCGTCACCACATTTAATGCTGTCTTATTTATTTTAATTGCCTTTTGCGTTGCTACATCGATAACATAGAGATCAACACGGCTGGTAGTGGTATGGGTAAAAGCGATCTTTTTATCATCGGGGCTCCAGGAAACACTACCGGCAAAAAGAGGGGAGGGCAGGCCGGTTATTTTAAGATCCTTGCCCGATGCGATATTCCTCAGGAAAAGATTATTCACAAAATTCTGCCGGCTGGGTGCAAAATTAGCGGGGTTGATCCGCAGTCCGGCGATCCTTAATTCGGGTCTTGCCAGTTCTTCTACCGATGGGTAACTGTTGGATTCGATGAACAGCATCCATTCTCCCTTATCATCCACGCTGACACCCGGAGTGGGTTTAGCCAGCAGCATATCAGCGATATCTTTTGGTGGTGTTTTATAAGCGCCATCATCCTGGGCTTTAACAAGTATCGTTGAAAACGAAAAAAGTAAGAAGAGAAGGGAAAAACGGTTGGTTGCCATAGTAAAAATTTTGTTGTTCAAGTTAAGCAAGTAATGGCTTTTGAAAAAACCATTGATGTAAATTTTCGATCTTTCTCCGGAAACTGTAGATTTATAGTCATAAAGGTTTATTCATGAAACTGACTGCTTTCTTATTGCTGTTCGGATTGGGTCTTTCCTGTAAACAAAAAAGACCTTGTGAATGGAGAACCGCTGACGACCTGCACAACCTGGATCTCAGCAAATGCCGGCCGGCTCCGCCCCGTGACTCCATGTATATTTATATGGACCTTTTTTCTGCAGGCTATAATACCATACGTAAGGAGAAAGGGATACCCGTATTGCCGGATGATTTTGAAGCAGAAACATATTCTGTCAATAACCAGGTAAGATGGCACGGTGACCTGAAGGATGGTGAGTGGATCGAACAAGACAAGCCTTTTCTGAAATGGAAGACTTTGGAATGGGACGGGAATACATTGCTATACGACCGGAATCTTTTTGTGGAGGATCCAAAGAAGGACCGGTATGGAAATTATCTATGGATCGCCTATGAATTGGATACATCAACAGCGGACAAAAAGTATTTATTCATGTGCACCTATAAAGATAGCAACAGGGTGGAGGATATATTAACGAAACCTCAGGCCGATTCTATTTTAAAAGCCTGGAAACTGGATCGGTTCCTGCAGTAGGCAGGGCTATTCCTCTCCGCTTAAACATTTTTCAAAGAACCCGCCTGCCCTGACACCTTTCAGGTAATCCTAGATCACCCAATCTTCTGCATCTTTTATTTTTATGAAAATGGTGTCCCCGGTATGGTCCCTGAAGGATGCAATAAATTCAGGCATATATTTCTGGGCTGTATCTATAAGTCGCAGAAAGGTTGGGTCATTTCTTTCCAGTCCCGTCACACCCGTTTCTTCATTGATCTGTCTTTTGGGTTTTCGTTCACTACAGGAACTGACAAAGAAATAACCTGTCAGCAGGGCCAATAAAAAAAAATTCTTTAGCGTGGTTTTAAATTGGGGTAAAAAATATGCAGGTACTATGGATAGATCTTACCATCTTTCATCACTAATCTTATTTTCCGTATATTTTTTATATCAATGGAAGGGTCCCCTTCCACGGCAATAAGATCTGCCAGTAAACCTTTTTTGATGCGCCCGATCGTGCCGGCATGGCCAAACACATCCGCGTTGACGGAAGTAGCGGAGCGTAAAACATCCGGCGGTTTCATTCCGTATTCCACCATCATTTCCATTTCTCTTGCATTATCGCCGTGAGGGAATACGCCTACGTCGCCGCCCATGCAGATCGTAACACCTGCTTTCAGCGCCAGCGAAAATGTCCTTCGCTTATTGATGATCCTTGGAGGTTCCGGATCTGTTCCCTTTTTCCATCCTTTGTATTGTTCGGTGGCATCGCCCGCAGCGAGGGTGGGACATAAGGCAACTCCTTTTTCTTTCATCAATTTGAAAACTTCTTCGGTGCCTTTGTCACCATGTTCGATAGTGGAGACACCGGCCATGACCGCTCTTCTCATTCCTTCGGGCGTGGTAGCATGTGCAACAACCGGTCTTCCTTTTGCTTTAGCGGTTTTAACTGCTGTATTCAGCATTTCCTGTGAGAAAGTGGGTTCTGCATCTCCATTTTTTTTCAGCCTGTAATCAGCGTAAACTTTTATAAGGTCAGCGCCATATCTGATCTCTGTTCTTACTTCACTGATCATTTCTTTTACATTGTTTACTTCGGCCGCACCCTGCGGCAATATTATAGCAGGGTCATCGCTTTTGGGTCCATAACTGCCTTTTAGGACGATGGCTTTTGTAGCAACGATCATCCGCGGACCCGGCATGGATTTTTCAAGGAGCTCCCTTCGTAAAGTAGCGTCCGCATACATTGCTCCCTCGGTTCCAAGATCCCTTACGGTGGTAAAACCAGCCATCAATGTTGCTTTAGCATGATTTATTGCCCGTTCATAGCGTTCGGGTATGGTCTCTTTCAATACCTGGTCATCCCAGCTGGTCTCATTATAAGGATGTAAGAAAAGATGAGAATGGCCTTCGATCAACCCGGGTAACAAGGTCATTCCTTTTAAGTCGATGACCTGTGTGCCCGCAGGAAGTTTGAATGTCATAGCGCCCGCTGCTTCGATCTTATTGTTCTTTACCAGCACGATCCAGCCGGTTTGCATTTGTTCCCCATCAAAGACACGATCGGGTTTCAATAAAATATATTTGTCAGCGGATTGTGCATGAGAAAAATTCAATGCAGAAACAAGAAGAGCAAGGCAAATTATTTTTCTCATGGAAATTGAATTAACGGGGTGAAAGGACATCCTGTAATTCCGGCTTCTTTTTAAACACCGAAGCGGCAAAGGGACAAAGCGGGATGATCTTTATGTTGTTGGCCCTTGCATATTCCACCGCCGCGAATACCAGCTGGTATCCCACATTCTTACCTCTCAGTTCATCGCTTACTTCTGTATGGTCGATGATCATTTTATCCGGTGATGGCATCGTATAGGTCATTTGCGCAAGGTAGTTGCCGTCCTCTCCTGTAAAGAAACGCCCCTTCGATCCTTCTGTTGTATGTTGTATGATCATGTGAGCTATGGGTTGAGTTTCCTGAAATAGTCTTCTGTAAAAAGCGGGTCGATCCTGTGATAGAATTCGACCAGTAATTTTATTTTTCTATTGATCCTCGGGTACTGATCGGCCAGTTGCCAGAAACCCGGGGACGGACTGAAAATATTCTGTGCAAACGTATTGATATCGTTCTCCAGTCCCGACAAAGAATACTGTGTCAGAAACCCTTTACGGCAAAGCGCTGTATCAAGGTCCTGTGAGGATTCATTATTGCGGATAGCGCCCACGCCGTTCTCGGGGTCATTATAATCAAACCCGGTGATATTGGCATTTGTCCATCCTGCTTCATTGAACCAGGTGGAATGGTTCCGGTACAGGATGCTTGAATATTCATGATGGAAGGTCTGTTCGAGGTAGAGATCCGTATAACCCTGTGCCGAACCATTATTGGTAAGGTATAAGGCATCGTTGGAATTGGTGCCCCCATAACCGACATCATAGAATTTCATTGATTTGAGAAAATACACTGCTTTCAGGTCCTTGCTGAGAGCCGTCACGGGATATTTACCGAGCGCTTTGATCATAATGGCTTTGCTTCGCCCGATCTCTGTTTCAGCTATCGGCTGACCATAAGCGCTAATAGGAGAGCCCTGCCAGGAAGTGGGGAATATCGTATTCGAATAACTGAAACCGATACGCACCCCCCTGATCGTAGTATCGTTAGTATCAGGATTGGAAAATGAAGGGAGCGCCATAGAGAAAAGAATGACCGTTACCAGGGATTTCATTCTATAAATCTAAAAAATAATTAGCGAATCTTGTGGTTTTGCCTTTATATTTGTGCTGATGAAACAACAATATAATAATACATGGTGGTGGCATGCAACTCTCCGGGGTCTGTAATGTTATAACTGTATTGTTCAATTATATCCAGCCCCGACAATGTTCGGGGCTTTTTCTTGCCCGCCGTAACTTTAGCGGAGACAAGTTGAAAAGATCGAATAGCATGAAGAGAATAGAAATAAATACCCATTACAAAAGAATGCTGGCCGATGTCTATACACCGGTCGGCATCTATTTGCGGCTGCGGGATAAGTTCAGGGACACCATACTCCTGGAAAGTACGGATCATCATTCGGCGGAGAACAGTTATTCTTTTATCTGCATCAACGCCATTGGGGGGATCGAGATCCGCACTAACCAAATGATCGAGTTTAAATTACCCGGGCAGCCTGCAGAGAGAGTAGAATTAAAGGATAAAGATGATGTGCCAAAGCTGCTCTGGGACTTCATGCAAAAATTCGATATAAAGAAAGGAGATAACAAAGAAGAGAAATTCGCCCAGGGATTATTTGGTTATACGAGCTACGATGCAGTAGAGTTTTTTGATACTATAAGGCTCGCGATTCGCGACTCATCACTCACGATTCACGGTTCACGACCCGAAACTTCCATTCCCTTAATGAGGTACCGGTTGTACCAATACGTCATTGTCATCAATCATTTCAAAGACGAACTCTTTATCTGTGAAAATAAAATAAACGGCGTAGAGAGCGATGCGGCTGTTGTTGAGTCATTGATAAGAGGTAAGGATATTCCCGTCTATCCGTTCAATGCAACGGGAGCCGAAAGTTCCAATATGACCGATGAAGAGTACAGGGAAATGGTAAAGAAAGGAATTGCAGCCTGTCACCGGGGTGATGTATTCCAGATCGTACTGAGCCGCAGGTTTAAGCAATCATTCCGCGGTGACGAGTTCAATGTGTACAGGGCCCTGCGTACTGTGAATCCCTCTCCTTATTTATTCTTTTTTGATTACGGCGATTATAAACTGATGGGCTCTTCTCCCGAAGCACAACTGGTGATACAGGGTGGAACAGCTGTGCTGCATCCAATAGCGGGTACTTTCAAAAGAACGGGGGATGCAGAAGCCGATAAGATCGCTGCAGAACGTTTATTAAAGGATGCCAAGGAAAATGCAGAACATGTGATGCTGGTGGACCTGGCCCGGAATGATCTCAGCCGTCTTTGTGAAGAAGTGGAAGTGGCGCAGTACCGGCAGGTGCAATATTTTTCACATGTGATCCACCTCGTGAGTGAAGTAAAGGGGAAAGTGAAGGCAGGCAGCAACCCGTTTGAACTGGTCGCTAAAACATTTCCCGCGGGTACATTGAGTGGCGCCCCGAAATTCAAAGCGATGGAACTGATCAATGCATTTGAACCCACAGCCAGGAATTATTATGGGGGCGCAATCGGGTTTATCGGGTTTGACGGGAGTTGTAACCATGCGATCATGATCCGTACCTTTTTAAGCAGGAACAATGAGCTCACGTTCCAGGCAGGCGCCGGTGTGGTGGTGGCGAGCAACCCGGAAAGTGAATTGCAGGAAGTGAATAATAAACTGGGAGCGTTAAAAAAAGCGATCGAGGTTGCGGCGGGGGTCTGACGACCTGCCCTGAGTTTATCGAAGGGTCGCAGAGTGTCTGACACATGCCGCACTGGAAACGGTTTCAAAAAAATAATATGAGGATTTTAGTTTTTGATAATTACGATTCGTTCACTTATAATCTTGTCCATTTGGTGGAGAAGATCATCCATAAAAAAGTAGAAGTATATCGTAATGATCAATTGCCATTGGAGAAAGTAAAAGAATATGATAAGATCATTTTATCACCGGGGCCGGGCATACCGGAAGAAGCAGGCTTGTTGTTGCCATTGATAAAAGAGTATGCCGCGTCAAAATCTATTTTGGGGGTTTGCCTTGGTCACCAGGCCATCGGCCAGGCATTTGGCGGGAAACTGGTGAATCTTTCAACCGTCTACCATGGAGTGGCTACGCAGATAAAAGTGAACAGCGAAGAGATAACAGTGAAGAGCCCTTTATTTGAAGGATTGCCGGATGAACTGGAAGTGGGTCGTTATCATAGTTGGATAGTTAGTGATGAAGATTTCCCTGAAGAACTGGAAGTGACAGCAAGAGATGAGAATAATTATATCATGGCGTTGCAGCATACAAATTATGATGTGCAGGGGGTGCAGTTCCACCCGGAGAGTGTACTGACGCCGGATGGGGAGAAGATTTTGCGGAATTGGCTGAAGGCTTAACCGCAAAGACGCGGTGACGCGAAAGAACGCAAAAATTTTCCTGGCGAAACTTAGCGTCCTTGCGCCTTAGCGGTTAAACAAAAAAGTAATGAAGAAGATATTACAATATTTATTCGAACATAAGACCCTTGACCGTTCGCAGGCAAAGGAAGTACTGGTGAATATTGGCAGGGGTGTTTACAATGAACATGAAGTAACCGCGTTCATGACGGTCTACCTCATGCGCAGTATCACCATTGAAGAGTTGCAGGGATTCAGGGAAGCATTGCTGGAACTGGCAGTAAAGGTCGACCTGGGTAATTATGAAACGATCGATATTGTCGGCACCGGCGGGGATGGAAAGAACACTTTTAATATTTCAACGCTGGCTTGCTTTATTGTCGCGGGTACAGGACAAAAGGTCGCCAAGCATGGCAACTACGGCGCTTCTTCGATCAGCGGGGCGAGTAATGTGATGGAGCAACTGGGATATAAATTCAAAACAGATAGCGATAAATTGAGAAAGGAGCTGGAAGAAGCCGGGATCTGTTTTTTACATGCACCGCTTTTTCATCCCGCATTAAAAACAGTGGGCCCGATCCGGAAGAACCTGGCGATGCGAACCTTTTTCAATATGCTGGGCCCGATGGCCAATCCTGCGCAACCTGCTTTCCAGCTGGTAGGTGTATTCAGCCTGGAGATGGCGAGGATCTATACTTATTTATTACAGCAGGAAGATAAACCATTTACCATTATTCATAGCCTGGATGGTTATGATGAGATATCGCTGACCAACGATACCAAAGTGATCACCCGGGAAGGCGAGAGGATCATGACACCGGAGCAATTGGGAAAGAGGATGGTCTCCGCACAGGATATCAGCGGCGGTAATACAGTGGAAGAAGCGGCAAAGATATTTTCAACGATCCTGAAAGGCGAAGGAACCTGGGCGCAGAATGCGGTGGTACTGGCCAATGCCGCGATGGCGCTGGATTGCACCGGGAAGTATAAAAATTATGATGCGGCTTATCTTGCGGCGGTGGAAAGCCTGGAAAGCGGGAGAGCAAATGAGTCGCTGCAAAAATTAATTGCATTACAATAGCACGTTGCCCGGCATAGCCCCGGGTTTCAACCCAGGGATGTATGAACAAATTAACCGGCTGGGGTTTTAATCCCACAAACAGATGAATAATTAAATTGGCTTTCGCCATGAACAATATTTTGGATACCATTATCGCAGCTAAAAGAAAAGAGATCGAACCCTTCAAAGCAAAAAGTCCCATTGAACGGTTTGAAAAAGATGGTTTTTTCTGGCAGATCCGTACCCGTTCGTTGCTCGAAAACCTGCTGTTTCCCGGGAGTACGGGTATTATTGCCGAGTTCAAAAGAAAAAGCCCGAGCAAAGGTTGGTTCAAGACAAGGGAACTGGAAGTGGAGCCGGTGGTAACAGCCTATAATAAGAATGCAGCAGGCATATCTGTATTGACGGACGGAGAATTCTTCGGTGGTGATCTCGACGATCTGATCCAAACAAAAGTGCTGACGGATATCCCGGTGTTGCGGAAAGATTTTATCATTGATAAATGGCAGATCGCGGAATCCAAAGCATTTGGAGCTGATGTCATCTTATTGATCGCTGCCTGCCTGACCCCGGCGGAAGTAAAAGAATTTGCTGCCTATGCGCAAAGCATCGGGCTGGAATCGATACTGGAAGTACATAATGAAGAAGAACTGGGTCATTGTTGTGATGAAGTGAGCATGGTGGGGGTGAACAACCGTAACCTGAAGACATTTGAAGTAAATATTGAAACATCGCTGGAGCTTTTTAAGAAGATACCTTCGGGGAAACCCGCGATCGCTGAAAGCGGGATCAGTTCGGTGGAGAGCATTGTAACTTTACGGAATGCGGGGTTTAAAGGATTTTTGATAGGGGAGAATTTTATGAAAGCGGAACAGCCGGGAAAGGCGTTTGAAGAATTTGTGGCGACAATGAAATGCTAGCCACAGACGAACGCTGATACACGCAGAACACTGACCTTTTATCTGTGTCCGTTTGTGTTCATCTGCGCCCAAAAACAAAAACTATGAGGGTTTTTAACCCAACATTAAAATTGAAATATGAATATTAAAGTTTGTGGCATCACCGAAATGAAACAACTCCAGCAACTTGACGGGCTGGACATTGATTTTGCAGGATTGATCTTCTATCCCGAATCTCCGCGGTTTATTGGCGATAAGATCTCTAAAAAAGATCTGAAGAAGGCTGACCTGGATATGAAGATAGTCGGGGTCTTCGTCAACCCCGAAATGATCGATGTGCTCGATGCCATCGATGAGTACGGGCTCAAAGTAGTGCAGCTACACGGAGATGAAAGCCCGGAGATGTGCGAGGACCTGAGCAGCGAAGTAGAAGTGATCAAAGCGTTCCGGGTAAGCGATGGGGTGGATATTGATAAAATGGTAGCACCTTATGATGCGGTCTGTGATTATTATTTGTTTGACACGGGTGGATTGAAGGAAAGTATCGGCGGTACGGGCAAGCAATTCGACTGGAATATTTTGAGCAAGGCCAAGATCGAAAAACCTTTCTTTTTAAGCGGTGGTATCAGTGTGGAAGATGCTGCGAAAGTAAAAGCATTCAAACACCCGGATATTTTTGGGGTGGATATCAATAGTAAGTTTGAAAAAAGCCCGGGGGTGAAGGATATGGGGTTGGTGCTGGCGTTCAAGCAGGCGATGAAATGAGATAATAGTTGATAGATAACAGATAATAGTTAATGGGGCATTGAATAAACATGTCAGAGCAACAATCATATCAAAACCCGGATTTAAACGGCTACTACGGTCCCTTCGGCGGCGCTTATATTCCCGAAATGCTGCACCGGAATGTGGAAGAACTGCGGACAAAGTACCTGGAAATAATCTATGAAGAAAAATTCCAGGAAGAATTTCAACTGTTATTAAAAGATTATGTGGGCCGGCCAACGCCATTGTATCTGGCAGAAAGATTGAGTAAGCAATTTGGAACAAACATTTATTTGAAACGGGAAGACCTTTGCCATACCGGCGCCCATAAAATAAATAATACCATCGGGCAGATATTACTGGCCGAAAGGCTGGGCAAGAAAAGAATTATTGCAGAGACCGGCGCCGGTCAGCATGGAGTAGCCACTGCAACAGTATGCGCATTAAAAGGAGTGGAATGCATCGTGTACATGGGTGAGAAAGATATTGAACGGCAGGCGCCGAATGTGGCGAGGATGAAAATGCTCGGTGCAACTGTAATTCCTGCGACAAGCGGTAGCAAGACATTAAAAGACGCGACGAACGAAGCGATCCGCGACTGGATCAATCATCCCA
>DASYLC010000085.1:0-5675 GCA_036009775.1 Chitinophagaceae bacterium | reverse complement strand
GTAGGCAGCCAGGTGCTGAACCCGGTTTCACCTTTTGATACCTGGTGGGATTTCCCGGCGGAGTATGATGAGCTGATGAACTTTTTAAAGGAGTATAAGATCAACGGGGTTGTATTTTTGACCGGGGACCGGCATCACAGTGAAATAATAAAAGCAGACCGTCCCGGTACGTATCCATTGTATGATATTACTGTTTCGCCACTTACTTCAGGTACACATAGTTTTGCCGGTGCAGAAAAGAATAATCCATACCGGGTCGTCGGCATAGATGAAAAACAGAATTACGGAAGATTCTCTTTCAGCGGGGCAAAAGGCAGCCGTAAACTAACGGTCACTTACCTGGGTCTGAAAGGAGAACAACTGGCAGAATGGAGCATTACAGAAAAAGAATTAAAAACACCATAAACACATCTACATGAAACAAGCAATCGTTTTTCTTTTGTCGGTTACGGTCCTTGTCGCCTGCAATAATAAAAAACAGGACAAGGAGAACGAAGTAATAACCGATCCGCCCACAACCACGGTGACACAGGATCCCGCAAATGACTCCGCAGCCATCAGGGCCGTCATCATTGATTTTTATAACTGGTATAATTCGAATTACAAAAAACTGATGGACTATAAACTGTATACAAGTTTGAAAAAGAAAAATGAAGCGCCGTATACAATCAACTGGGAAGAAGTAAAACGTTACCAGGCCTATATCCGGGATTCAGTGACGCAACTGGGAGACGAGTTTATAAAGAACCAAAAGATCATGTTTGACAAGGCCGACTCAGCCTTTAAGGTGGATGTGGATGGAGATGTGCCCGCTTATTTCGATTATGACTGGTACACCAACAGCCAGGAAGATCCCTCCTGGTTGTTGAACGGGCTCACCAAATCGCAGAAATGGGTGGTCAACGTAAAAGGCGATGAGGCGTGGGCAGAGATCGGTACTCCTGATGATAAAAACTACGTGGCCGGTTCATTGCTCTTATACGTGGGTTTGAAAAAGGAAGGGGGTCAATGGACGATTGCCAGGATCGGGAACGATTAAAAAAGAACTATGACTATTTATTTCGGATACCAGAAGGCGCAGGTGATGCAGGCGCTGCGCTATCATTTTATTTCCCGCCGCGAGATCAAGCTCATGATCATCCTGGTGAATGTATTTGCGATCGCCTCTATTGCTTTATTCTTTGCCAAAAAAGTACAGCCCATTGCTTTTTTAATGGGGTCTTTTCTCTGGATCGTACTGATGGTGAGTTTTTGGTTCATCCTTCCGATGATGGTATACCGCCGGGCTGTTACTTTCAGGCATGAGTTCAGTATGGACTTCACCGACGAGGGGTTTACGCTCAGTCATGAGAAAGGATCAAAAGCATGGCCATGGACAGCGCTGAAGAATTATTTAGAAACACCGCATTTTTTTCATTTATATTTTGACAGCCGTTCGTTTTTCCTGGTACCGAAAAGCGGGTGTAAGGACATCGGGGAAGTGCAGGAATTGAGGGGGTTGATAAAATCGAAAGTCCCTAAAGGATGAGATAATAGTGAAAAGATGATAGTGAAAAGATGATAGTTTTGGGGACAATGAGTAAATGTTGACAATGATTCAAAGAAACTTCATAAGATGAAAGTGGATAGATAAAAAGATGATAGTTTGTGATTCAAAGAGACTAAAACATCAGAGAGATGATTACAACTGCAGCACTATCATCTATCCACTATCAGTTATTATCTGCCCTAGAGCTTCTTTTCCATTATATAATGCGGTATCGTGATCTCCGTGAATTCTTCGCTGGCTACCTTATAACCCATTTTTTCCCAGAAACCGATGGTGTTTTTCCGGGCATGCATGGAGATGATCCGGTAACCCCGGTCGCGGGCCAGGTTCTCCGCGAACCCCATCAGGGCCCTGCCGATACCCTTGCCCTGGAGGTCATTTAATACCGCCATCTGGCGGAGCCGAACAATATTGGCGTTTTCTTCTACCAGCATACAGCAGCCCAGCATATCCTCCTCTTCAAAGGCTGCGATAAGCATATTCTCTTTTTCCTTCTCCAGTTCTTCGGGACTAAAGCCCAGTCCCAGTGGTTTACGGAGGATATCATCCCGCAGTTTTACCATTTGCCGGTATTCAGGACTGCCATGATCGAGAATTTTTAAAGCCATAACCAGGTTGATTAATCAGGGGGAACATCTCCGGGAGGAGTCCTCTGGACAAAATACAAAGAACTTGCTATACTGCCAACGCTTTGCCGGCTTAATTTCATGGTTGTTCTCATTATTTTTCGCTTCCTATAGCCTAATTTTCAGCTCATTGAAATAAAACGGGAAAAAAGGGCCTTTTAAGTGCTGATTAATTCAAAAAGTATATTTTTGCTCCCAATAAACAAAACTTAAAGAACATGTCAGACATTGCATCAAGAGTTAAAAAGATCATCGTTGACAAACTGGGTGTTGACGAAGCAGAAGTAACCAATGAAGCTTCTTTTACCAACGACCTGGGCGCCGATTCATTGGATACGGTAGAACTGATCATGGAATTCGAAAAAGAATTCAATATCTCTATTCCCGACGAGCAGGCCGAGACCATCACTACAGTTGGTCAGGCAGTAGCTTACCTGGAAGAACACGCTAAGTAATGTATTCCGCTTATTAGGGGAATGCCTGTAAAATAACTCCGCCTTCTGACTGTGTGACAGCGAAGGCGGTTTTTTACTTCGTAGAATAGTGTCCCGGACCGGATGCTGTACGTTTATAACTTTAAAGTAATATGGAACTAAAAAGAGTTGTCGTTACTGGTATGGGTGCTCTTACCCCGCTGGGTAATAATGTTGCCGATTATTGGGAAGCATTGATCAATGGGGTGCCGGGTGCTGATATGATCACTCTCTTTGATGCATCGAAATTCAGGACCAAATTCGCTTGCGAGATAAAAGGATTTGAGCCCACACAATTTTTGGATAAAAAAGAAGCCCGCAAGATCGATCGTTTTACACAGCTTGCCCTGGTGGTGAGCGACCAGGCGATGACAGATGCCGGTTTGAATAAAGAGAATATCAATCCTGACCGTATAGGAGTGGTATTCGGCAGCGGTATCGGTGGTCTTATTACTTTCCAGCATGAGGTTGTCGAGTTTGCAAAAGGGGATGGCACACCACGGTTCAACCCTTTTTTCATTCCTAAAATGATATTGGATATCGCTGCCGGCCAGATCAGCATGCGGCACAATCTGCGGGGGCCGAACTTCGCGGTAGTGAGTGCCTGCGCCAGCAGCACGAATGCCATCATGGATGCATTTAACCTGATCCGCCTGGGCAAATCAGATATTATATTATCAGGCGGCAGTGAAGCCGTGATCAGCGAAGCCGGCGTAGGCGGGTTCAATGCGATGAAAGCCATGAGTGAAAGAAATGACGACCCCAAAACAGCCAGCCGTCCCTATGACAAGGACCGGGATGGTTTCGTAATGGGTGAAGCCTGTGGGATCGTTGTGCTGGAAGAACTGGAACATGCCAAAGCAAGAGGCGCCAGGATCTATTGCGAGATAGGAGGCTGCGGCGCTACAGCAGATGCGCATCATATTACAGCCCCGCACCCGGAAGGATTGGGCGCAAAAAATGTAATGCTGGCTGCACTGGATGATGCGAATATGAAACCGGAAGAGATCGATTATATCAATACCCATGGGACTTCCACCCCGATTGGTGACGGTGCAGAAGTAAAAGCCATCACCGCGGTATTCGGGGAACATGCATATAAGCTCAATATCAGCGCCACCAAGTCCATGACCGGTCATTGTCTCGGGGCCGCGGGTGTGATCGAAGCGATCGCCAGTATCAAAGCCGTGATGCATGATATCGTGCCGCCCACGATCAATCATTTCACCGATGACCCCGAACTGGATCCCCAATTGAATTTTACATTTAACAAGGCGCAGAAACGGACGGTCCGTGCCGCTCTCAGCAACACATTCGGGTTTGGCGGGCATAATGCCTGTGTGATCGTGAAGAAGTATGGTTGAGAGGAAAGTCCATAGCCGATAGTCCATAGAGCGCAATTCTCCTGTATGCCGTTAAACATTTTTTTCGTAGCTTAACCGCTGTGGATTTTTTTAATTTCTTTTCAGACAAACACAAGGGTTTTAAAAAAGAACTAAAGAATATCCTTGGTTTTAAACCGGGAAATATTTCTTTATACAAAACCGCCCTTACCCACCGATCCGTCCGCGAAGGTTCCGATGAGAACAATGAACGGCTGGAATACCTGGGTGATGCCGTACTCAGCGCACTGATCGCCGATTATCTTTTCAAACGTTACCCTTATAAGGAAGAAGGCTTCCTGACCGAAATGCGCAGCAAGATGGTGAACCGTCAGCAGCTGAACGATATCGCTGTGCGGATGGGACTGAAAAAGATCACCCTTTACAACAAAATGGATGGTTCGCTGAAGATCAGCCAGATCTTTGGGAATACGCTTGAGGCGCTGGTGGGAGCGATCTATCTCGACCATGGCTATAAGAAGGTCGCCAAATGGGTGCTGGAAACGATCATCCAGCCGCATATGTTCATGGATGACCTGGAGAACCTGGAGATCAATCATAAGAATAAATTGTATGGCTGGGCCAATAAGAATGGCCGGGTGCTTGAATTCGAGACCCTGAATGAGAAACTGGAGAACGGGCGCCGCCTCTTTACCGTAGCCGCCGTGGTGGATGGCCGCAATATCGCTGAAGGAAAAGCATTCAATAAAAAGGATGCTTCACAAATAGCCGCGCAGGTGGCGGTGGAAAAACTGGGCATTGTCAATTCGGATTCCATAGCAGGTGAACAGCCCTGATCCTATAAAAACTTTATTTTCGTTACCTAAATCATCCCTGATGCGTAATCTTTTGTTGATCCTGTTGCTTGGCTGTACGATCGCGGCCTGTAAACAACCCGTAAAAGGAAAGAATGGTGTGAGTTATGACTCGGCAGTGGAATACAACGATTATATCGTGGAGCGCCAGACCAACCTGATGAAGAACGTGCTGGAGTTCGGTAATATGGAAGATTCCGAAATGGATTCTGCGGAATCCTACCTGCGGCGCTATGCCGGCCAGGCGGAAACAATGATCCACGAGATAAAAGGGATGCCGGCCTATAAAGGGGATACTTCATTGAGAGACGCGGCCGTACGGTCTTTTTCATTTTATAAAAGGATATTTGAAAAAGATTACATGGACCTGCTGCAGATCCGTAAAAAAGGGGAAGACAATATCACCCCGGAAGATGTAGCGGAAGCTAACCGTATCGTGGACAAGATCGGGAAAGAAGAAGAAGGTTATGATGAGGCATTCCGGAAAGCACAGGAGAACTATGCGGCTAAGAACCATATGAAACTCACTGATAATAAGATCCAGAAAGAAGTGGATAAACTGGGAAAGGACAATTAAACCCCATTCTGTTTTCTCTCTTCGGAAGGAGTCCTTACAGACATACAGAGTTCGATCAGCACCCCGTTGGTATGTTTGGGATGAAGAAAGCAGACCAGTTTATTATCAGCACCGGGTTTAGGTGTCTGGTTCAGCAATACAAACCCTTCTTTTTGTAAGCGTTCCATCTCTGCTTCGATATCGGCCACATCAAAAGCGATATGGTGCAGTCCCTCTCCTTTTTTTTCAATGAAGCGGGCGATAACGCCATCGG
>DASYLC010000084.1:0-9716 GCA_036009775.1 Chitinophagaceae bacterium | reverse complement strand
TTGATCGTGCAAAATGCTAACATTACACTGGAACCAGCTACTAACAATACCCTGACCATTGCGGGAGGTACCGGAACAGATCTCGATATCAGTGGTGCGCTGGCAGTGAACAATGGTTCAGGGTCAGTATTACAGATCAACCTGGCAACAGGGGCTACAGGAAGTATTGCTGGATTCATGATATTTACAAACGGGGCGCATCGCTTAAATGTAGCTGATGCCGGTGCCGTTACGTTTACCAGCGGGTCAGGATTTACAGCAGGTACAGCGTTTAATGGTAATCCTTTTGGAACGACTTCCCTGAACTCGGTGATCTTCGCCAATGGATCTGCTTATACTCATGAAGCAGGTTCCAATCCATTTGGCGCAGGACAACCGGCGTCTGTTGTAACCTTTCAAACCGGAAGTCTTTATCGTGTAACGGGTACTTCTGTCGCACCATCATTCTCAGGACGAACATATGCCAATATTGTATTCAACAATCCTGCCGGCAACTGGACGATGACCGGGGGCAATGCAGTAATAATGGATACGCTAAGTGTGTTCGCCGGGATAGTAAATATTGGAATGACAGGAGCTCCGGGTCATTCGATCAGGGGAAATATCTATGCTGAATTGGGAACCACATTGAACTTTATTCCCCTGACCGCAGGGACAATGAACCTGAACGGATCCGTATTGCAATGGATAGAGCATGACGGCATACTTGCATTCAATAACAACCAGACCATAGTATTGAATAATGCAGCTGGTTTCATTACCGATGATGATGTGACCTTCACCCATCTTACCATGACGAATGGTAAATTTGATATCAATGCCCATACTATTTCTATCAACGGCACCCTCACCGGCGGTTCAGCTGCCAGCTATTTTGTAACCAGCGGTACCGGAACCGTGGTCCGCAATGTAGCGGCAACCGATGTTCTTTTCCCGGTGGGCCCGAGCCAGACATTGTACCACCCTGCAACGATCAACAACAGCGGCGTGGCAGATAATTTCTCCGTGAAAGTGGTCTCTGCTTTCCCGCCCTGTGCGGCAAGTGCCACCAGCGTAAATGCCACCTGGGATATCAGTGAAGCCGTGGCCGGTGGTTCCAATTGTACCATCAGCCTTGATTATACCGGTGCCACAACAGGCGGCGCTTACGATCCTGCAACCGCACAGATCGTTCATTGTAATGGTGTAACGCCCGACTATCATAATGGTTCCGTCACAGGTACGATTGCCACTGGCTCAGGGTTTACGGGTTTCTCGCCATTTGGTATCACCAATGATCTTGCTGTATTACCCGTTAGCTTCGCGTCGATCAAAGCCAGCCAGCAAAGCAGTGGTGTTAAAGTGGAATGGAGCAATCAAACGGAGACCGGTATCCAGCATTATGTGGTGGATCGTTCAACAGACGGAAGCAACTTTACTTCTATCACTACCGTGAATGCTATGCTGAACAATGGAAGCCGTGCTGATTATACTTATTTTGATGCGGGTGCCCTAAACGGAACCAGCTATTACCGCATCAATGCCAAAGCGATCAATGGTATCAGCAAGTACAGTATCATTGTAAAAGTGAATACGAAAGGAGGCAATACGGAGATAACCATCTATCCCAACCCTGTCACCGGCAACCAGGTCTCCCTGCAGGCGACAGCATTGCCCAAAGGTCAGTATACGATAAGAGTGATCAATGCGGGTGGTCAGCAGGTATATACGAAACAACTCCTGCATAACGGTGGCGCAGTAACTGAAACAGTACAATTGCCGTCAACAATAAAGACGGGTATGTACAGCATCCAGCTGACCGGTGGTGAAGTAAACCTCACCAGATCATTTATCATACGGTAATTGAAAAACTTGAAATAAAAAGGAGGGTGTCTCATTGTATTGAGGCACCCTCCTTTTTATAAGACGCGGCGACTAAGCTGGTCCGGGACAAAAGGCAACCTGAACGGGCCTGATCTTAATGTCCATGGCGACAAGATTAGTATCAATCAGGTGTTGACAATCAAATAAAAAAATCTATTTTTAAAAAATAAGCCGAACATGATAAATTCAGGGACATAAAAATTAAATAATAGCCCGATTTCAAGATTGCCATTTAAATTTTGTCCCATGAAAAAAGCCTACATAATCATGTTCTTCGCCGGTATATTTTTTTCATTGCCGGTATTCAGCATTACCTACACCGTAACCACCACAAAATAATCAAGGAATAAATCACTTTCCTTTTTGTGTAAATAATAATTAATGCAATTTGCTTTATCGGAAACTATTGTCAATTGCTTATTGTTAATTGCCCATTGACCCCAAACTTTTCCCTATGATCCCGGCACAATCCATCACCTGCTCCTTTGTAATCACAAGAGGAGGAGCAAAGCGGATCTTATCGCCATGTGTAGGTTTGGCCAGTAATCCATTTTCTTTTAACGCAAGACATAGGTCCCAGGCCGCGTCTTTATTAGCATGACGGATCACGATGGCATTCAGCAATCCCTTACCTCTTACGATAGCGATATGAGGAGAGTGGAGTGCTTTTAATTCACTGCGAAGCAATTCGCCCATTACCGCTGCATTCTCCGCCATCTTTTCTTCTTTAAGTACTGTCAACGCGGTGATCGCTATTTTACAGGCCAGCGGATTGCCGCCGTAGGTGGAACCATGTTCACCGGGTTGAATGGTCATCATGATCGTATCATCACAAAGAACGGCACTCACCGGAAGCATGCCGCCGCTGAGAGCCTTGCCCAATAATAAAATATCGGGTCTTACATTTTCATGATCGCAGGCCAGCATCATTCCAGTGCGGGCAAGGCCGGTCTGGATCTCATCGGCGATGAACAAAACATTCGCATCACTGCATAATTGTTTGGCTTTGGCAAGGTATCCTTCGTCCGGGACGAGCACACCCGCTTCTCCCTGGACCGGTTCGACCAAAAATCCTGCGACATTTTTATCGGCCAATGCTTTTTCCAATGCAGCAATATCATTAAAAGGAATGGCTTCAAAGCCGGGCATATAAGGACCAAAATTTTTCCTTGCAAGCGGGTCACTGCTGAAAGAAATAATGGTGGAAGTACGTCCATGAAAATTTCCATCGCATACAATGATCTTCGCCCTGCCTTCGGAGATACCCTTTACTTCATAGGCCCATTTGCGGCAAAGTTTAATACCGGTCTCTACTGCTTCCACACCGGTATTCATGGGCAGCACTTTATCATATCCAAAATACGTGGTGATGAATTTTGCATATTCACCCAGCAGATCGCTGTGAAAAGCACGGCTGGTGAGGGTGAGCTTTTGCGACTGGTCAATAAGCGCCTGTACAATAGCCGGGTGACAATGTCCCTGGTTCACCGCGGAATAACCACTCAGGAAATCGTAATACTGTTTTCCATCCACATCCCATACATGTACCCCTTTACCCCGGTTGAGTACAACGGGGATGGGATGATAATTATGGGCGCCATATTGTTCTTCCAATTCAATATACCGGGCGGCCGTTGATGACATATCAATAGTTGTTTGCATAATAAGATTTGAGAAATAAAAAAAAGATTCAAACAGGGACGACCGGCTAACTAAAGTGCCGGTCAGAGATGATGATCATCGATGATTGAGCAGGTCGAGATTCTGCCGCAGAAATGATATGGATGATTGCTGTTTGATCAGCTGAAATTTTGTGCAAGATAAGAAAAAGTTGGGAAGTCGGGAGTCAGAAGACGGAAGTCCGAAGGGACGACGAAGGAGGAAGCTGGTCATTGCGACGCCGGCAAAGCTGTCGCTATTGTTTCTGCACTTTTGATCGGCGGAAGCAATCAGTCGATCTCGTTTCCTACCAGTTCTCTCGTAAGTTTTGTAAATCCAAGTACATTGCCATCTTCATCGTGCAAGGCAGTGATCAGGATACTTCCCCAGAATGTAGTGCCATCTCTCCGGACACGCCGGCCGACATGCTTGGCCCTGCCTTCCCTTTTTGCAAGCTCGATCAATTTTTGGGGTAATTGTTCCTGCCGGTCCTGGGGCATATAAAAAATGGAGAAATTCTGACCGATAATCTCATGCTGTTTATAGCCCTTTATCTTCTCCACACCTTTATTCCAGGAAAGGATATTACCGTCAATATCGAGTAAAATGATCGCATAGTCCTGGACCTCTTCAATCATTTTCTGGTGTAAGGTTTCGAGTGTTTCTTTTCTATTCATGCAGCTTGTTTAAAGAACGTCAGGGAAATGCAAATATCATTCCTTAAACAGAAACGAACAAAAAGGAAATGACCACTTCCCTGTACCACCGGCTTCGGGAAATTATTCCCCGTATACGGGAATCATATTTATAGGGCGCCCCATTTTAATTTTCTATTTTTAAGTATAATATTAACATATGTATACTGTTCCTGCAGCTACCCGTATCGGTCATGTGCATTTAAAAGTGACCGATCTTGAAAGATCATTGCAATTCTACCGGGATCTCCTGGGTTTCGAACTACAGCAGTATTATGGCGATAGCGCCGCTTTTATTTCGGCAGGCGGTTATCATCATCATATCGGTCTGAATACATGGCAAAGCAAGGGCGCCGGACCAGCACCGGTACGGGCGGCGGGTTTATACCACACGGCTATTTTGTATCCTGCCCGTAAGGATCTTGCAGTGATCCTTCAACGATTGATCGATGCGAACTACCCGCTGACCGGAGCATCGGATCATGGGGTCTCAGAAGCCATCTATCTGGACGATCCTGATAAAAATGGAGTGGAATTGTATTGGGATAAACCAAAGGAACAATGGCCGGTCGATGAAAAGGGGAATCTTAAGATGATAACGGCTCAACTGGATCTGGATGATCTTTTGAAGGCCTCCCTGCCCTCCGAAGGAGGGTTCTAGGGTCGTTTATTAAATTTAGAGTTTGATTTTGTTCGCAACTGCGTAAACGATTTAAGCAGCACAAAGCATTCTTTCCCAGCGCCTCATGTTCTGCGCGGAGCAAGCAGCAACGACCTTGCCCTGAAGTCTATGAATAATTGAATCATTTGGTGCCTTGACTTTTTTTTTCTTTTGTGTCAAAGACAAAAGAAAAAAATTATAATAAAACAAATAATCTCAAAAGAATTTGATAAAATAATCTTTGGGAAAATCAAACACCGGCACTTTATCTTTCGCGAACAGCCCGAACACCGTACTCCCGCTGCCACTCATAGAAGCATATACTGCTCCTTTGGTATAAAACCGGTCCTTGATATCCACGATCCTGCGATGTTGCGGGAAGATCACTTTTTCAAAATCATTACAAAGCTCGTCCTTCCATCTTTCTGCCGGGCCTGCAATGATCTCTTTCAGTGTTTTTTCAGGCGCGGCCGGTTGTATATCCAGGAAGGCACGACCGGTGTCAACATGAATGCCCGGATTTACAATGACAAGCCGGTAAGCCGAAAGATCCAGTTCGATCTCTTCCAGGATCTCACCACGGCCCCGCGCAAAACAGGGTTTGTTTACAATAAAGAAAGGACAATCACTTCCCAGCTCAGCTGCATACTGCATCAACCGTTCATTACTGAGCTCCAGTTTTCCTATTTTATTGATGACCTGCAATGCAAAAGCGGCATCCGCACTTCCTCCCCCCAGCCCGGCACCCGAAGGGATCACTTTATGCAGGTGGATCAGCAATGGAGGCAGACCCGGGAAATCTTTTTTCAGCAAACGATAGGCTTTTACACATAAATTGCTGGCCGGGTTTCCGGCAACGGGAAGGCCACTGCTGCTGAAAGGAAAAGAAGGGTTTTTAAACTGCCTGTTCTCAATGATCTCCAGTGAATCGGTCAGCGGGAGAGGATAGAAAATGGTCTCAAGGTCATGATAGCCATCGCTTCTTTTGTAAAGGACGCTAAGTCCAAGATTGATCTTGCAGTTGGGGAAAACTATCATTGGTTAACGGATACATGGATTTCAAAAAAAGTCAGTTGCTATGGTCGGTTTACTTCTTCCTGCGGCTGTTGATCTCGTCGCGGATCGCAATGGCCCGGATATAATCCTCGCCTTCCAGCACTTCATTCAAAAGTGTATTTAATTCTTCCAGTGTCATGGTTTTCAGGTCTTCATTGCCCGTTGGGCTATCCTGTTCTACCATCACTTCCTGTTTTACTTTCTTTTTCTTACCTGTTGTTCCGGTGTCTTCCATTAATATACCGGCGCTTTCCAGGATATTCTCATATGTATAGACCGGGCAGCCAAAACGGACAGCAAGGGCAATGGCATCCGAGGTCCTTGAATCGATCTCTACCGTGTCATTTTCCGTGGAGCAAACCAGTTTGGAATAGAAGATGCCTTCCTGCAGGTCGCAGATGATGATCTCATGCAGATCGATCGAAAAAGCGTTCATAAAGTTCTTCATCAGGTCATGGGTAAGGGGCCGGCTTGGCTGCATTTTCTCTAGCGCCACAGCAATGGCCTGCGCCTCGAAACCACCGATCACGATGGGTAAACGTCTTAACCCGTTCACTTCACCCAACACCACCGCATAGGAATGTGTTTGCGTGATGCTATGGGACAATGCCACTATTTCGAGTTCTATTTTCTTCATAAAAGATCAAACGAAATTACAGGTTTTCAGGCAAAAAGATATTTACAAAAACCTGTTTGAACAAGATAAAAATCGGGCCAGTCTCCCTTTTTTTAACACTATAATGCTTTATAGCCGGCCAGGTCAAAATAAGCGGCAGGATCGCCCGGTTCGATCTTGTAAGCAATGATATAGGTATTCTCATTGTCCGGGGTCTTGGTCCGGTAGCCCAGCACGATCTTATAGCCAAGGACGACCGGCTGTATGTTCAGAAAATTATAATCAACGGTATTGATATAGGAATGATGACTGCTGACCAGTGCCGCGGCTTCAAATACATCCCCGTCCTTCATGGTCATTTCGCCGCTGTATTCCTTGCAGGTCAGTTTCATTACGAGACCTGTTTTACGATAATTAGCCAGTGACATTTCCGTTCCCTCATTCCGGGCACCCAGTCTTTCCGTTTTATAGGTTTTTTTCCGGTTATCCAGTACGAGTAAAGTAGTGTCTTTGAAATTGGCAATATAATTGTCTTCGAATATGTCCTCCGGTTTATATCCCGGGTAAAACATAGTGACCTTGATCTTATCTTCTGCAAAAATGATGAACATGGAATCTCTTTCGGAGGGGTCATCGGTTGTCATATAGTATTTGATGACACCGGTGAATTTGGTGGCTGTATCCGCGACCGGGTCGGATTGCTGGTAATCGGTGGTCGCTTTTTTTTCTTTGTCTGATTTTCCTTTGGTCTTTTTCTTTTGAGCCTGGGCACTGGTTATAAAGAAGAGGAGGAATGCAAAGAGAATAACCTTTTTCATAGAAAAACCGCTTTGATGGTAGTGCAAGTTTGCAATAAAAAACCATAAATGGAAATCGTTTATGGTTTATAGTTTATTGTTTGTTGTTGTTGAAAGATCGTAGCCTCTTCCTTGCTTGATATCGGCTGATATCAGGGTTTGTACCTGTCTTTGAACTTAAGACCCTTTGTTTTTGACTTGTTTAGGTAAATAATAAAGCTTGATATCTTCCTCGTTTTCAGGTCTGTCTCTTCATGCAGCTGTCTAAACTCGTCCTGGCTGATATAACGATCGGAAAGACACTGGTGAAGCTGTGATTTCAACTCATGCTTTGCCCGCATCCGCTCTGCGATAGCCGATACTTTTTTGTAAATGGTAAAAGCCAACTTCCATATTTCAAGCTCTTCAAAATTATAAATCGTTGCCATAACTACACCTACGCCAGCAGCATTTGTCAGCCATGGTGAAAACATCGGAATTATGTGTTTATATCAACACAATAACCCGTAAAATGAACGAGTATTAAAATCAAAAGGGGATCCGGGGCTCTAAACAACTATAAACCAAAGACCATAAACCATAAATATCAGGCCCCCTTCAACTTCTTAATCGCCTCCGTCATCTTTGGCACGATCTCAAACGCATCACCCACGATACCATAATCAGCGGCTTTAAAGAAGGGCGCTTCAGGGTCTTTGTTGATCACGACGATCACTTTACTCCTGTTCACACCCGCCAGGTGCTGGATGGCACCGGAGATACCGATGGCGATATACAGGTTGGGAGCGATGGCGATACCGGTTTGTCCCACGTGTTCATTGTGCGGGCGCCAGTGCGCATCGGCCACGGGACGGCTGCAGGCAGTAGCAGCATGTAATACTTTTGCCAGTTCTTCTATCATTCCCCAATTCTCCGGTCCTTTCATCCCACGGCCTGCGCTAACCACCACTTCGGCTTCTGTCAGTGGTACTTCACCACTTGCTTTGGTCGTGTTTGTTACTTTGATTCCCGCCGTTCCCACATTCGCATTGAAGGCCACAACCTCGGCGGTTCCTTCGCCGGCGATGGTTTGATAAGCATTCGGACTGAGCGCAATGATCTTTACGTTGGTACTGACAGCAATATTCGCAAATGCTTTCCCGGAGAAAACATTTTTCCTGACGACAAATCCATTCGTTGTATCGGGAAGGGCCATAGCGCCTGAAACCAAACCGGCTTTCATCTTTGCAGAAAGACGTGGTGCGATCGCTTTGCCATCCACATTATTGGAGAAGATGATCACGGTGGCGCCGGTAGCTTCCGCTACCTGTGAAATAACAGAAGTGTATACCTGTGCATCGAGATGGTTCAGCGATTCATTGGCTACCTGGTGTATCTTTTTAACACCATATTTTCCCAATGCCGTTAGATCTTCCGTCACCGTTCCCAATACCACTCCTTCGGCAGCAGTACCCAATTGTTCGGCTACTTTAGCGCCATACGTAAGAACTTCCAAAGAGGCTTTCTTTACATGACCTTCTGTGGTATCGATGAAAATTAGAACAGACATTTTAGAATATTTTGAGATTTTGGAATTGGGAAATTTCGAAATTGTTTATACTTAAATAGCTTTTGCCTCTTCATGGAGAAGACGAACTAACTCCTCCACATTATCAGCCGGAACCAATTTCACACCGGCTTTAGCGGGTGGCAGACCAAAACCTGCTACAGTGGTCAATGTGTCGGCGGCTGTTGGTTCCACTACTTTCAATGGCTTGGTCCTGGCCGCCATGATACCTCTCATATTGGGGATCCTTGCTTCGGCCATTCCTTTCTGCGCACTTATCACCAGGGGTAATTCAGCTTCGCAAACTTCTTCACCACCCTCGATCTCCCTTGTAACGGTTGCCTTGGTTCCCGCCAGTTCAAACTTTGTCGCCAGCGCCACATAAGGCTGATCGAGCAATTCAGCCACCATACCACCGATAGAAGAACCGTTGTAATCGATCGTTTCTTTACCCGTCAGCACCAGGTCATACCCGCCTTGTTTGGCTATCTCCGCAATTTGTGACGCGATATAAAAACTGTCATGACTGTCCGCATTTACCCTTATGGCTTCATCACCACCCAATGCAAGTGCTTTGCGGATGATGGGGTCGGCATCGGCTGCACCAACGGTCACCAAATGGATAACGGTAGCAGCATCTGCTTCTTTTAATTCGATAGCACGGACAAGGGCATACCATTCATCGTAAGGATTGATGATCCACTGAACACCGTTCACATCGAATTTCGTGTTGTTATCGGTGAAAGCTATTTTTGCCGTTGTGTCCGGTGTCTTACTGATACAAACTAATATTTTCATAATAAACTGTTTGTGTCACCCTGAG
>DASYLC010000083.1:0-4022 GCA_036009775.1 Chitinophagaceae bacterium | reverse complement strand
ACATCCGCTATCATGTTTATCCTTCGCTTTTTTGCAGGTCCTATTGTGCACAAAGTATCTCCGTTGGGGTTGCTCGCTATTTGTTCGGGTATTGCAGCGATAGGATTGTATTTGCTATCACAATCCGCGGGTATCATGATCCTTGTAGCAGCTACGATCTATGGATTAGGAAAAACTTTTTTCTGGCCGACCATGCTGGGCCTTGTAGCGGAACGGTTTCCTAAAGGCGGTGCTTTAACACTGAATATTACAGGTGGATTGGGAATGATCGCTGCCGGCGTGATCGGCGCCGGTATCCTTGGTTTTATACAAGACAAATCCGTTGACAAGAATATACAAGCCTATGACAAGAACAACAATACAGCTATTCACGAAAAATATGTAACGGAAAATAAAACAAGTTTTTTTGGTGAGTACAAAGCGCTCGACCAAACCAAATTGGCCACTGCAAGCCCGGAGGACAATGCTGCCGTAACAACTATCCGGGATACTGCAAAAAGAGACGCGTTGAAAGATATCGTGGTCTTTCCGTTGATCATGCTGGTCAGTTACCTGTTACTCATTTTTTATTTCAGATCGAAAGGAGGATATAAGGCCGTTGTACTTAAAAGAGAACCGGTACCCGATTTTCAAAGCATTAATTCATAAACATGCCTTTAAACATTACATACGGCGTAAGCACCTGGTTGTGGACCTCTCCTTTTACAACTGCGTCTATACAGGAACTGTTTCCGAAGATCGCGAAGATGGGCTATGATGTGGTAGAGATTGCCGTGGAAGATCCATCGCTTATCGACATCAAAGAAGTAAAGAAGGCATTGGCGCATTATAATCTGAAAGCCGGTATCTGTGGCGCTTTCGGTCCCACACGGGATTTCACCAATGAAGATCCTGCCATACATGCTAACTGTTTCGCGTATATAGAAGCCTGCCTTGATTTTTGTGCAGAGCTGGAAACAGGTTTCTTTGGCGGGCCCATGTATTCGGCGGTAGGCAAAGCAAGAATGGTATCGCCGGAGCAACGTAAAAAAGAATGGGGGTTGGCAGTGAAAAACCTGCGTAAGGTCTGCGACATGGCCGGAGCACGCGGATTGAAGATAGCATTGGAACCGTTGAACAGGTTTGAGTCGGATCTTATCAATACAGCGGACGACGCGGTACGTCTGATCAATGATATCAACCATCCGGCTGCGCAGATCATGCTCGATGGATTTCATATGAATATCGAGGAACGGGATATTGAGAACGCCATCATTACTTCGGGAGATAAATTGACCCATATCCAGATCTCTGAAAATTACCGCGGCACACCGGGCACAGGACAAACAAACTGGGGCGCGTACAAAAGAGGATTGGAAGCTATTGATTACAAAGGCACGGTAACCATAGAAAGTTTTACCACCGAAAACAAAGAACTGGCAGGAGCGGTTTGCTTCTGGCATCCCATGGCTGAAAGCCAGGATGGATTTGCATCGGAAGGAATCCGGTTCTTAAAACAATGGGCTTCTGAAAAAAGTGATAGTCAGCATCGCACACCTATAAAATCTTTTACAAATGGGAAAGAATAAAATAAATGTCGCTATCATCGGACTTGGTTTTGGAGCGGAGTTTATCCCGATCTATCAGCGTCACCCGGATGCAACGATGTATGCTATTTGCCAGCGGGATAAAACAAAACTGAAAGCGATCGGTGATGCATTCGGTATAGAGCACCGTTATACCGATTATGATGAATTGCTGAAAGATAAAAATATCGATGCCGTCCATATCAATACACCGATCCAGAATCATGCGGCACAGTCCATCAAAGCATTAAGGGCTGGTAAACATGTAGCCTGCACGGTACCAATGGCTACTACTGTTGAAGAATGCAGGCAGATCGTAGAGGCAGTGAAGGAAACAGGCTTGACCTATATGATGATGGAAACGGTAGTATACAGCCGGGAATTTTTATTTGTAAAAGAATTATACGAGAAAGGGGAGTTGGGCAAACTGCAATTCCTGCGGGCATCACACCAGCAGGAAATGGCCGGATGGCCGGGCTATTGGGAAGGATTGCCTCCCATGCATTATGCAACGCATTGTGTAGGACCCGTGGTAGCATTGGCAAATGCTGATGCGGAATATGTTTCCTGCCTTGGTTCCGGTACGATAGACGAGCACCTGATCAGCAAATACAATTCTCCCTTTGCTGTTGAAACCTGTCATATTAAATTTCGCAATTCAGATCTGGCAGCGGAAGTAACACGTTCCTTGTTCAACACAGCAAGGCAATACCGCGAAAGTTTTGATGTATACGGAACAAAAAAGACATTCGAATGGACGCTGATCGAGCACGAGGATTCTGTGATACATACCGGTGAAACACCGGAACGTGTGAAGATCCCCGACTATGCGCATTTGCTTCCATCGGCCATTCAATCCTTTACTACGGGTGGTGTATATGATGCGGACAGCAACCAGCATTTGTCTTTTATCCAGGGAGCAGGACATGGCGGTTCGCATCCGCACCTTGTCCATGAGTTCATCAATGCACTGGTAGAAAAAAGAGATCCTTTTCCGAATGCACGGCAGTCGGCGAACATAACCTGCGTAGGCATCCTGGCGCATGAGTCAGCCATGCAGGGGGGAAAGCTATTGTACCTGCCGGAATTCACATTAAGCCAAAGTCCTGTAAAAAATAAATTAAAAGAACCGGAAAGTGTAAATAAAGGATAATTGTATCCGGCTGTCATACTGAGCGCGAAGCTAGTCGAAGTGTGACAGCCGGATACCCGAAGCATCTGTACTCTTAGAATCATTGTTGAGCCAAAAATCTTTTTTATGAGATGGTTCTGTTTTGTGTATATGGTTGTATGCTGTACTATTTCATGGGCGCAGGCCCCTGTAACGTATACCGTAAAAGCCGGTGTGCAGGTGCTGGACGTGGTTCCTGTAAAAGAGATCTATCAATATCCTGCCTTTGTTCCCGGAACAGTAGTGTTTAAGGATGGGCGTTCATCGCCAGGCAGGCTCAATTATAATTTTCTTAATGCAGAAATGCAGTTTATCAGTCCGAAGGGAGACACACTTTCTCTGGCAGATGAACAAACAGTCAGGCATATTGTGATAGCTGCTGACACATTTTATTACAGTGAAGGATATGTGAGGATAATAAAAGGAGGCGGAACTGTTAAACTGGGGGAGAAGGTGTTTTTCAAAGAGTTTGTTCAGAAACCGGGGGCCTATGGGCTGTCATCAGCTACGACTGCCAGTAATACGCTGACTTCTATATTGGCGAAGAGATCAGTTGATCTGGATATAAGCCAGGAGATCGTGCTGGTAAAAAATACTTCCTGGTTCATGGCAAACAAGTTCAATGATTTTATGCCTGCTGATAAAAAGAATATTCTTAAAAATTTACCGCGGCAAAGGCAGGCGATAGAAGAATATTTGAGGAAGAACAATGTGAATTTTAATAAAGAAGATGATTTGATAAGACTGACAGATTTTTTGAACGCACTATAAACCTTATTCCTGCTTCCGTATCCCCTACCTGAACGAATTTATTTTTAATACGCTTAAAAAACCGGTTATGGAACTGATCTATCACGGATCGCTGAAAAATCGACGTAAACTGTCTATTTCAAACAGCATCGTGTTTGCCCCTGTGTAAACTGAGTGAACGAACACTGCTGTTTGCTTTCATGAACAACTATTTTATTTTTTACCAAATTTAAATTGCTATGAAACATTGCTTGCCAAAACGGGAGATAAATTCTTCCTCCGGATGCTCCATCTGCGACCACTCGGGAAAGCTCCGGTTTCTGTTTTTCATCACATTATTTTTTTGCAGCGGCGCTATTTTTGCGCAGAATACTGTTACAGGTAAAGTGGCCACCGGTGATACGGCGTTAGCCAATGTAACTGTACAGGTGAAGGGATCGCCTACTGCCACACAAACAAATTCATCCGGAAATTTTGCGATCGATGCGCCGGGAAATGCCACGCTGGTATTTACTTCCATTGGTTATACAACACAG
>DASYLC010000082.1:0-13956 GCA_036009775.1 Chitinophagaceae bacterium | reverse complement strand
GCTGTTGAAAATAAAATGCGGGTTCATCTGCGCATGCAACGCCTTCATTTCCACTTTAGCGAGTTGATGATTGAGGTTGGCGATCTCTGTCTGTTTCTGCTGGTACAGGTTATCACTTTCAATAGATTTTATTTTATTGGCCACCAGGGCGGCTACCGTGGTCATCATTTGCAGGTGACGTTTGGTATAAAAACTTTTCTGCGCATGTTCGGAGTCAATGATACCGATCAATTCGCCATCGTAAATAATAGGTACGCATATCTCACTCAACCGTTCGGCCTCATCTGGTCTGTAACGCCCGTCCTGGCTTGTATCTCCGATCAACACAGGTTCCCTGTTTTTTATCACATAGCCCACCACTCCCTGTCCCGTCACCACATCAAAAGGGCGATTTTGAATTTCCTCAATAGATCCTTTCAGGCCATAACCGGCTTTCTGGATCATTTTGGTCTTGTCGTCATTCCACAGATATATCATACAGTCCACAAACCCCAGGCGACCGATCAGGTTGCGGGCTACATCCCAGAGCACTTCTTCCGTTGTTTTTTTACCGGCCACCGAAGAGGTAAAATAATTCGTGACCTGCTCCATTTCCAACTGGAGTTGTAATTGCTCCGTTTTCAATTGCTGCGAATGAAGCCTTTCCTGCGCTGTTTTTTTCAGGGTGCCTACTCTCCATTTTACAAATGCCGTTATAAGAGCCAATGCAGCTACACCCATTAATACAATAAACCACCATAGTTGCCAGAAAGGAGGGCGGATGATAATGGTGATCTCCCGTACCTGCTCTTCCCAGCTGTTATTCTTAATAAACACTTTTACCTGCAACCGGTGTTTGCCCGGTGAAAGGTTACTGATAATAATACTTCTTTCCGGACCGGCTTGCTGCCATTCGTCACCAGCTTCTGCATCATTGCCATTTTTTACAAAACGGTAAGCAAAGCGCTGCTGGTAGGCATCTTCAAAATTGATAGCCGCCATGCTTATCACCAGATTATTATGCTTGTAAGAAAGTTTGATTGCATCGGCCGGATGGAAAAAAGTTTTACTCCCTTCAGCGATAATACTTTCAATAAAAAATAAAGGCGGCGCAGTGTTTTTTGACAATGAATCCGGGTTAAACCGGACCAGCGTATTGGCAAATGCACCATAAAGATGATGGTGAGCAGAGTCAAAATAAAAAGTACTGGCGGTGAAAGGTTCGGCAGGCATATTATCAGCAATACCGAAGGACGAGATTTTTTTGGTTACAATGTCATAGCTGGCAAGACCGCTTTCGGTTCCCATCCACACTTTGTCCTTATGTATATATATAGCGTTTATATTATTATCCGGCAAGCCATTGCCCCGGGTAAGCTGCAGGAATTTTTCCTGATCGGGTTTATAGATGATAAGGCCATTTTCCCGCAGACCAAAATACATATCGCCTTTCTTATCAATCGCAAGACAGTTCACCCTCTTTTGCACATCCTTCATAAAAGGAAAAGAATCCAACAGCCTGTCAAACTGTTTCAGTTGGGTATTGTACCGGCTGATGCCTTCTGCTGCAAACCAGATATTGCCTTCAGGATCTTCTGCCATGCATTGGGGCCTTGCAATCCTGAAAAACTTATTCCCGCTATGATCTTCTAACGAAAAGTTTTTATGCCCATATCCCCGGTAATAAAACACATCGCTGGTGGCACGGCAGGCATAAATATTGTTCCGGCTATCTTTAAAAACTACCGGCAACCAATACCTTTCCGGTATCCATTGGGGCAGTGGCACAATGCCATGTGTATAATTACGGGTATCTACCCATATCATCACCCCGGAAGTGCCGGAGACCAGCGTGTCTTTGCCCGCCATAATAGCGCTGAAGGCATTGTTCGCCAAATGCCAGTCTGTAGAGAGATCAATTTGTTTTACCGCTGTCATACTGGCCCTGTCAAAGACCACAATCCCTTGTTTGGCAGTCGCTGCAAATAGCTTATCATTGGCTGCTGCAACCATGCGTATTTGCAGGTCGGTCCCGAAAGGATTCATGAAAAGGGGTACCGTTACACGCTCTATTTTACCGGACTGCCGCTTTTCACGAAATAGCCCCTGGCTGGTACCGATCCAAAGCCGTCCATCTTTATCCAGACAGATGGAAGAGCAGAAATAATTTTCGAAATACAATGTAGGGTCAACCGTGTAATAGTTTGTCTGCCGGTTATATTTTACCAGGTAGAAACCTTTTTCCTTTGCGTTGATGGCATACAAACTATCGCTGAGCCGGAAAACTTTGCTCTTCCAATTGAATTTTCCAGCTATGGGTAATGGGAATGCGAGAACCTGCCTGCTGTTATGCCGCGTATTAAAAAAAGCGATCTCATCGCCAGGCTCTTTTTGTACGCTGAAAGATCCTTCATCCCGGTGCATAAAGAAAAATCCCTGGCCCGGCGGGCTGATGGTTGTGTAAAATGGATCATCTTTTTTCCCCGCAGGGTGTAAATCTTTTTTAGCCGCATCATAAATATACAGACCTCCGATAGTGGATAGCAGGTATAGCTCGCCATGCAATTGTATCATATTCCTGCCAAACTGGTAAGAAACAATATCGGCGTTCTTTTTATTGAAATGGTCGTAGCGAAAAACCGGTTCATCTTTTTTATTGTACTGGTAAAAGCCGGAGCCGGTGAGGATAAACAGGTTACCAGATTTATCAAGCGCTGTGCCCATGACCCTGTTCACCCGGAACCGGTAGGTCAATTCACCCGCGGGTATTATTATATTGCGGGATTGAAGTGTGCGGGTATTGAGGATATGTAACCCGGTCGCCGTCTCCGCCCCGAGGTTTTCATTATCGAGCCATTCCAGTTGCGTTATATTATCCTGCGGCAGGCTGTTTCGGCTGCTGTCTGCATAAAACTGAACGAAAGAATTGCCGTCAAACCGGTTCAGTCCTTTTGTGGTAGCGATCCAGGTATAACCATACTTGTCCTGGGTAACGGACGTGACCTGGTTATTCGTAAGACCTTCCTTTATCGTGTAGTGTGCAAAATTTTTTTCATCCGGCTGCTGCGCCTGCAATTTTGTGATAAAAAAAAGTGCAAGGGGTAATATAATCCTGGTGGTGCAACGCAAATCAGGCCGGGTTATTTGAGTGCTTTAAAGATAGTTTGAAGCAGCGGGAAAAAAGCTGTTTTGCTTTTAGCCGTGCAAACCGCTGCCGTTTGTTTTGTCCCGGTTACCGCCACAGGTTTTATTACCGCCGTTTACAAAACCATACACCCAAAATTTTAAAAATAGCCCTTGCCGGAAAAAAAACAGAAGCCGCCGTACAATGAAACTGGTTTCACACTGCCCCGGTGTTTGATAATTTACAGTTGATTTTAAAATACAAGATATGAGAATACTGCCTGTACTATTGATCGCTTCAAATTTTTGCTTTCTTACCCTCAGCCTGCCAAAGGAGTCCGCTTCCCAAAACGTCGGCATCGGCACCACATCTCCCGATGAAAAGCTCCATGTAGCGGGCAATATAAAAAGTGATACCGCAAAACACAATGCGATAAAACTTACACCCAACGCCGGAGCAGGAAAAATTTTAACCAGCGATGCTTTGGGCAATGGAACCTGGCAAACCAATGCCACTGCTTCCGGCAATGTTGGTTTTGGTGTATGGGGCGATTGTGCTACTAATGGGAACATCATTAATTACCAACCTGTGGCCGATGACAGCGGTGAATTTGGTGACAAATTTGGAAACAGTGTATCAGTTAGTGGCAACTACGCTATTGTGGGAACGCCGGGTGATATGATAGGAGGAAATACCGGCCAGGGTTCTGTCAGTATCTATCAAAACATTGGAGGCACCTGGGTATTGTTCCAGAAAATAAGCGACGCCACCGGTGCGGCGGGTGATGGGTTTGGTCATAGCGTAAATATTGCGGGCAATTTTTTTATGGCAGGCGCTCCTTTTGATGATGTAGGTGCTACTGTCAATCAAGGGTCGGTCAGTATCTATCAATTCAATGGAAGCCTTTGGGTGCTGATGCAGAAAATAGTTGATGGAGGAGGGGCATTCAGTGATGAATTTGGTCAAAGCGTATCCATTTCCGGTAACCATGCTGTAGTAGGAGCCCCTGGTGACGATATAGGGGCAAACAGCAACCAGGGCTCAGCCAGCTTTTATCGATACGACGGTATTAACTGGATATTGGCGCAGAAATCAGCGGAGCCCGCTGGTGCCGCGAATGATAATTTCGGGAAAAGCGTATCCGTTTCCGGCAACTATGCAATAATAGGAGTTCCTAACGATAACGTAACAGTGTCAAATACTAATCAGGGCTCGGCCATTATTTATCAATTTAATGGTGTCAGCGCCTGGAACCTGATTCAAAAAATAGCGGATGCTACAGGTGCCAGCGGAGATAATTTCGGGTCTGGTGTATCCATTTCCGGCAACTATCTTATAGGAGGAGCACCTGGCGATGATGTTGGTTCAAATAACGACCAGGGCTCCTGCAGTATTTTTCAATTCAATGGCAGCAATTGGTCGCTGATGCAGAAAATAGATGATGTCTATGGTGTTGAGCATAACACATTTGGATACTCGGTTTCAATTTCCGGAAATTATGCTATTGTAGGAGCTCCTTTTACATTCGTTCCCGAGCAAATTAACCAGGGCTGCGCAACTATTTATCAGCGTATAGGTATGGGATGGCAAAAGCTACAATTCATTATTGACCCCGGGGGTGATGAACAGGATTTTGCTGGTAATGCTGTGGGTATAGATGGAATTACAAAACAGTTTATTATTGGCGCCTATGGCTTTATAAATGTTTTCGGTAAAGTTGTTTTTGGAAAATTAAATTAATAAGCAGGTGATTAAACCTGGCTGCCAATCCGTAAACATGAACAAGGCTGCCAGCCTACTTTCGTTCCTGAAGCCATTGTATGATCATCGAAAAACACCATGAGGAAAAAAGCATTGCTTTTTGATGTTGCATTTCTTAACCGTTAAACTTTAAATGTATGAAAAAACATGGGTACGTCGTTTCAGGTTTGATCATGGCTGTATTACTGACAGCAACAGTTGTTTCATTTACTCCCGCGAAAAAAAATGATATCGTTTACAGCGAAAGGGATATCAATACGGCAGAGTACCAGTTTGCCCTCTCCATCTTCGAACGGGAATTTCCTCCCAAAGACATGATCACCATCACCAACGGCACTGGCTTCGGGGGAAGACCTTATGTAAGACCTTCCATCAACGGCGGTGTGCAGATGAATATCGGCAATATCGCCGGCAATCCGCTCGCGACACCTGCCAGCCGGGAATTGTTTGCGCATGAACTGACACATGCCTGGCAGATTGAACACTACGGATTATTGTGGTATGGTAAACAGGCAGTGAGAAACCAGGTAATCGACGGTGAACCCTACGATTACAAATGTGACCCGGCAAAAACCCTCGGCGACTACAATGCGGAACAGCAGGGTGAAATTGTAAAAGACTATTACAGGAAAAACGCCTGTGCCACGGAGGTAGCAAGACCATTGCGCAGCGCCACATGGAAATTACTCACCGGCAGTGATGCGGTGGATATGACCGTTGATAACAACGGTAATTACTACATGATCAATACCGTGGGCATGATATACGCTTATAACACCTCTATTAATGATTGGACCAAACTATCGGGCAGCGCCGGAAAAGCGATTGCCGCCAACGGAGGAAAGATTTGCCTCGTGAACACAGCCGGTAAAATATACGAATGGAATGGAAATGCCTGGAAACAAATGCCCGGTTCTGCAGGTAAAGATATCGCCATCGATGGTGACGGAACAATATGGATGGTGAACACAGCCGGCAAGATCTATAAATACAATGGAAGCGGTTGGAATCAAATGCCCGGCAGCGATGCGGTAAAGATCAGTGCAGGGGGCGGACAGGTTTGGATGGTGAATACTGCCGGTAAGATCTACAAATACAATGGAGCCGGATGGACACAGACTGCCGGCAGTGCCGGTTTGGATATCGCGGCATCGAATGACGGTAAAGTTTTTTTAACGAATACTGCCGGTAAAATTTATGAGTGGAGCGACAGTGCATGGGCACAGTTTGACGGAAGTGATGGCAGAATAGTATCTGCAAATAACAACAAACTGGTACTCGTAAATAAAAAAGGCAGGATGTATTTCAGGGTTTACTGAAACTATCTTTCTTACAAGCCATGTAAAACGGTATTTCCCGCAAAGACAAGAAGGTCGCTGTCTTTGCGGGAAATATTAAAATTGACTGACAAAACTTTTAATCATACAAAACCCGTAGACGCGGCTGCAAAAAAATTGATTGGGAAATCATGCAAAGAATTACAGTCTTTGAAAGATTCAAACGACCTTCAATACAAAAATAACGGGTCTGTAAATTAAACTCGCTTCACCAGGTTCATCTTCATCTCATCTCCGCCCTGCGAGAGTTCAAGGGTATATCTTCCGTAAGGCAGGTCACTCAATCCTCCCCAGGTCAGTTCTTCCCGGTCCGTCGCGATATCTCTTTCGATCGTGCGACAGATACTTCCTTTATCATCCTTTAAAACTCCGCGAAGGAAATTACCTTTAGGATTACTTAATTGAAGCTGTAATGCATCGATAAACATCGATGACTTAACTTTAGCAAACATGGTGGCAATGTTTTAGTTTAGTCGCTTCCAGAGGGTAACCTTAACCTTAGTGTAAAGTGGTGGCTTCAATCTAAGGGATGCCGAATATAATAAATAGGTATTGAAAATTCTAACAATATGAATGATTTAATTGCTATTTCCGCCCAGATCGCCGACCGCAGCTACCGGATCAAGATCGACCCGGAAGATGAAGAAGTGGTCAGGAAAACACTCAAAACGATCAATGATAAGATCATCGAGTTCAAAACAGAGTTTGCCGGGAAGGATATGCAGGACTATATCGCCATGGTGCTGATATGGTATGCTACCGAACAACATGCCGGAACTGCGGCCGGGATCGTGAAGGATAACCTTACCGAACAACTGGAAACGATCGAAAAAATGCTGGATAGCCAATTAAGCGGAGATGTTAAACCGCTTTCCTGATACCTGCCAACGGCTGCTTCCAGGTAATTACCATCTAAAAAGCCGGAAAAATGCATTTTCCCTCCTGATTACGGGGTTTAGCCTCCGTTTTGTATCTTCGCTAATTACATACTCATCACAGTATGAAATTATTATTAAGACATAGCATTGTGCAACACTTAAACAAAAACATTCATGGATCCGAATATATTATACATCATCATCGGTGTGGGCGCCCTCATTGCGGGCCTCATAGTGGGTAAGTTAATCTATGCAAAAAACACCCGTCATAAAGTAGAGGAAGCCGAGATCCAATCCCAAACCATTCTCAGGGAAACAGAGCTGAGAGCTGAAACCATCCGTAAGGAAAAAGAGCTGGAAGCCAAGGAAAAATTTGTCCAGATGCGATCAGCCCATGACAGGGAAGTGCTGGACAAGAACAAGAAAATAAACGATACCGAGAACAAGATCCGGCAGAAAGAACAATCCATCAGCCAGAAAGAGAACAATCTTGACAAACAGATCAAGGATAACGACACGATCAAGGAAAATCTCAACCGCCAGATCGAACTGGTGAACATCAAACGGACAGAACTGGAAAAACACCAGGAAGAACATATCCGCCGGCTCGAAAAGATCGCCAACCTCACTGCGGATGAAGCAAAGAGCCAGTTGATCGAGAGCCTGACAAGCGAAGCCCATACACAGGCACTCGGCATCCAGCAGGAGATCATCGATGATGCCAAACAGAAAGCTACCAAAGAAGCAAGAAAGATCATCATTCAAACCATACAGCGTACTGCTGCTGAACAGGCCATTGAAAACACGATCACTGTTTTCCACCTGGAAAGCGATGAAATAAAAGGACAGATCATCGGTCGTGAAGGCCGTAATATCCGGGCTATCGAAGCGGCCACAGGCGTTGACCTGATCGTGGATGATACGCCTGAAGCCATTCTTCTCTCATCTTTTGATCCGCTTCGCCGGGAGATCGCCCGGTTGAGTTTACAAAGACTCGTGGCTGACGGACGTATCCACCCGGCCCGTATTGAAGAAGTAGTGGAAAAAACAAAAAAACAAATTGAAGAACAGGTCATGGAGATCGGTGAAAGGACCGTTATCGAAATGGGCATCCATGGTCTTCATAAAGAACTGGTAAGAATGGTAGGCCGTATGCGCTTCCGTTCTTCCTATGGTCAGAACCTGCTGATGCATAGCCGCGAAACAGCCAATCTCTGTGCAACCATGGCGGCTGAGCTCGGATTGAACCAGAGCATGGTCAAACTGGCCAAAAGGGCCGGTCTTCTTCATGATATTGGCAAAGTACCGGATGAAGAAAGCGAATTAAGCCATGCCCTGCTCGGAGCTAAAGTGGCGGAAAAATATGGTGAGAATCCCGCGGTTGTAAATGGTATCGGCGCTCACCACGATGAAATGGAAATGCAATATGTGATCTCTCCGATCGTACAGGCCTGTGACGCCATCAGCGGCGCAAGGCCGGGTGCCCGTCGCGAGATCATGCAGCAATACCTCCAGCGGATCAAGGATCTCGAGAACCTGGCCATGGCCTATCCCGGAGTAGAAAAAGCCTATGCGATCCAGGCAGGACGTGAATTAAGGGTGATCGTGGAAGCAGATAAAGTGACCGACCAGGAATCAGATAAGCTGTCTTTTGAAATAGCCCAGAAAATACAGACCGAAATGACCTTCCCCGGCCAGATAAAGGTTACGGTGATCAGGGAGAAGAGAGCAGTGAACGTTGCCCGATAAGAACTGTTTATGGTTTATGATTTTTTGTTTATAGTTGTTTAAAGGACAGGTTTCCTTCAATCGTGCATAATTTCCCATTTTGAAAAAGGTGTCCATATAATTGCTTAAATCGCTAGTTTTAAAAGCATTACGCAGCAGGGTCTTTGTGATGTAAAACAATTTGGGGGAGTTCAGAATTAATCACGAAACAATAGACCATAAACTATAGACCATAAACAAATTTTTCCTACTTTTGCAGTCCTTAAAAATCAGCATTATGAACGCCATCGCATACGTACACGAGCAACTGACAGGCAAGAAAGAATTCCCGAAATTCAAAGCCGGTGATAATATCACAGTTAACTACAAGATCATTGAAGGTAATAAGGAAAGAATCCAGTCTTTTAAAGGCGATGTGATCAAAAAACAGGGAAATGGCGCTACTGCCAGCTTTACTGTCCGTAAGATATCTGACGGCGTAGGCGTTGAAAGGGTTTTTCCTTTCTTCTCCCCTAATGTAGAGTCTATCCTGGTCAACAAAACAGGTAATGTTCGCAGGGCTAAATTGTTCTACCAACGCAGCCGTAGCGGTAAGAGTGCAAGGATCCGTGAAAAACGCCAGGCTGTTGAACAGGCAGGGTAATTCTCCCGGTAAAATATTTGGAAGCCCCGGCCGTTAGCGTCGGGGCTTTTTCATTCCCGGAACCCTGTTTAATTATTCCTTTATTGTATCTTTGAATCCTAATTTTCATCATTATGATACAATCTGCATTATTAGGTATGTTGGGCACGAATGAGATCATCATCATCCTCGTCATCGTATTGCTCTTATTCGGAGGCCGCAAAATACCCGAGCTGATGCGTGGATTAGGTAAAGGTGTCCGTGAATTCAACGATGCCAAAAGCAATGTGAAGAAAGAAATAGAAGAGAGTGCCAATGATGTAAAAAACTCTGTGAAAGAGTGATCCTCTTAAAGAATTTTCCTTACACTAAAGCCATCTCATTTGTTCGCTTTCTCTTCCATTGAGCAGTACCATGCCCGGTTGCTGGAAGGAGAGATCAGCTGCTTAGAGGTTGTTGAACATTACCTGGAGCGTATACGTTCAACCCGGCATCTCAATGCATTTATTGATGTTTATGCCGAAGAAGCGCTGAACAAAGCAAAGGAACTCGACACAAAAAGATGCCCCGGCCAATCACTCGGCAAACTACATGGCGTTGTCATCGGTCTGAAAGATGTGATCTGCTATAAGGGCCATACCCTGTCTGCCTCGTCCGCAATTCTCAAAGGATTCACTTCTCTTTATTCCGCGACAGCCGTGGAAAGGTTGCTGGCCGAAGATGCCATCATTATTGGCAATTTGAATTGTGATGAATTTGCTATGGGCTCCACCAATGAGAACTCCGCTTACGGTAAGGTCCTGAATGCACTTGATGAAACAAAGGTCCCCGGCGGGTCTTCGGGTGGTTCAGCCGTAGCTGTCCAGTCAGGATGCTGTATGGTCTCTCTCGGTTCGGACACCGGTGGTTCTGTTCGTCAGCCGGCAGATTTTTGCGGGATCATCGGTTTGAAGCCCACCTATGGAAGGATCTCCCGGTATGGCCTTATCGCTTATGCTTCTTCGTTTGATCAAATAGGTATTTTCGGAAATACGGCCGCTGACGTGGCCCTGTTACTGGAAGTTATGGCCGGGGCAGATGAATATGACAGCACGGTTTCCGGGGAAGAAGTACCGTCTTATGCTCAACAACTTTCAACACATAAAAAATTCCGCTTTGCTTATTTTGAAGAAGCGCTTAGCCATCCGGGGAACGATCCGGAGATCAGCGCGGCCATAAAAGAGCGGATAATCGGATTGAAGAATGAAGGACATACAGCAACAGCCGTTCCCTTTGAATTGCTGGATTATATCGTTCCGGCTTATTATGTACTCACCACGGCTGAAGCCTCTTCTAATCTTTCAAGGTATGATGGAGTGAGATATGGGTACCGCAGCACGGCATCACCCGATGACCTGACGGAGTTTTATAAACAAACCCGATCGGCAGGTTTTGGCAAGGAAGTAAAGCGCAGGATCATGCTCGGAACCTTTGTTTTGAGCGCAGGCTACTACGATGCTTACTTTACCAGGGCCCAAAAAGTGCGAAAAATTTTAACAGATAGGATGTCGTTGATTTTCAGGGATTTTGACTTCATCTTGCTTCCTACATCCCCGGTCACTGCATTCAAGGCCGGCGAAAAAATGGACGACCCCATCGCTATGTATCTAGCTGATATCTATACAGTTCTGGCCAATCTCGTTGGGATCCCGGCCGTCTCCCTCCCTCTTTTTAAACATAGTAACGGCATGCCCTTTGGCCTTCAGCTGATGGCAAACCGTTTCGATGAAGTATCTTTGCTGCAAGTTTCGAAGCTCCTGACGGACCAAAAAGGTCTGTAAGCTGCTAGAAACCAATCAGTTTGAGAAAACTAAATCAAATATGGATCATGGCCGTTCTGGGCTTCTCACTGGTGCAGGTCGCCCGGGCGACTGGTATCCGGAAAGACCAAAACCCAAGGCTCGTGATGACAGATACAACTGGTATTACGGACTCGGCCGGAAAGAATTTACCGGCTGTTAATGATCCGAAAGAGGGTTTTACCAATCTCTTTACTACAGCCGTGATGGGTGATGGGGTGAACGGAGCCAAATTAAACCCGATGGCCATCACATTTGTCCAGAATTATATTTCCCGGAACCGGAAGGGATTCCTGGAAATGAAGACATGGGCCAAACCTTACCTCGATATGATGGATGAGGTCCTTGAACAACATGGCTTACCCAAAGAATTGAAATACCTCGCAGTCATTGAATCGGGGTTGAAATACAATAACATTTCCAGGGCGGGGGCGATCGGGCCCTGGGCCTTTATGCCTTCAGCCGCCAAGGAGTATGGCCTGAAAATGTCAAAGCACAATGATGAAAGACTGGACTACGTTAAAAGTACCCATGCCGCAGCAAGATTATTGACAGACCTCTACCAGAAATATGGCGATTGGTTACTGGTACTGGCTGCCTATAACGGCGGACCGGGTAATGTAAACAAAGCCATTAAAAAAAGCGGGGGTAGCAAAGATTTCTGGTCACTGCAATATAATTTACCCGTTGAGTCAATGAACCATGTAAAAAAATTCATTGCTACGCACTATATTTTTGAAGGGGAAGGCGGTATCACTACCATCACGAAAGGTGAAACAAAGGACCTGCTGATCAATGGAGGTCCGGACCTTAAAGAAGATGAGCTAGCTGGTTCAACCGCCTACAATATTTCCGGTCGTTTTAATTCCGGTGTGATCCTGAAATATATTGAGCTGGACAAAATCATATTTGACCGTTATAATCCCGGGTTTGATAGTAAGATGTCCCTTGAAGGAAAATATGAACTTCGCCTGCCTGCTGCCAAGATGAACATCTTTATAACGAAACGTTACGAGATACTTGATGAAAGCTTGAAATTATTATTGCAATCTACCGGCTCAAGATAGGTCATCGTTCTTCCAGTACTTTTTTCATTGCCTCTCCTTTCAGTAAACATTCTTCCCATTCCTGTTGAGGGTCACTGTTAAATGTAATTCCTGATCCTGCCTGGAAGGACAGGTATTGTGAACCGGCATTGTACATGATACTCCGGATAACGACATTGAAATCGAAATCGCCGTTGGGAGCAATATAACCTGTGGCTCCGGAGAAGATTTCCCGGCGGGTGGCTTCATATTCTTCGATCAGTTCCATTACCCTTTTTTTCGGGGCGCCGGTCATCGATCCCATCGGGAATACAGCCCGGATGATCGCTGAAAATGAAATATTTTTTTTCAGGTCCCCGCTGATAGTGGATATCATCTGGTGAACCTGCGGGAAGGAATAGATCCCAAATAACTCATCCACTTTCACGGAGCCTTCGGCACAAACTTTGGCCAGGTCGTTTCTTACAAGGTCTACCACCATTACATTTTCCGAACGGTCTTTGGCGCTCCTGCCCAGTTCATCCCGGCTCTGGTCATCCAATTGAGTGTCATTCACTATTCTTTTTGAAGTTCCTTTTATAGGCTGGGATAAAATCTTATCTCCCTTTTTTTCCAGGAATCGTTCCGGGCTTGCACAAAGCAGCCATTGATCCTTTACCCGGTAACAGGCAGAAAAAGGGTTGGGTGAAACCGCACTGAGTTTTTTATAGACAGCAACCGGATCGATGACCGCATTCTCTGTAAAGAATTCCTGGCAGAAATTTATTTCGTAACAATCACCGCGGAGAATATGTCCTCTCAGTTTATCAATGATCGAAATATATTCTTGTTGCGAGAGGCGGTTTTGGATTTTGATTGGTGGCAGGGTGTCTGGCTCCTCCAGGGAGTCTGACACTTCATTGACCAACAGTTCAGCATACACCGCCCGCGGATCATCCGCCTCTATACTTATCTCTCCGGGAGAGAGCCGGATCACCACTTCAGGTTCAAAAAAATACAGGTCCGGGAAACCGATCCTGCCGGTTTTCCCGGAAGAAAGTTTTTCGATCTCATTTTTCAGGTCATATCCCAGGTGGCCAAAGAGCCAGCTCTTTTTTTCATCCAGGAACTGCTGTAGTTGCTCCAGCGCATGGCCTGCATTGGCCTTTATATCGCGTCTTACCCCGGCTGCCACCAGGCATTCAACGGAATGCGGGGTTAACTGGTACTGGTGATTGTCCAAAAAAGAAAAAGTGTCGAACCGTTGTATCCAGTTCAACACTTTTTCTTTTACGTGCCCGAAATCATCAATGATAAAAGTGCAGTTAGTTGAGGTTGTGTTTATCAATGTCTTTATCCCCTTTACAAAACAGGGAGGTTAATAATCATCGTCTTCATCATCTTCAAAATCCTTGTCATTGAACATATCCTTGAACTCGTCATCGATCTTAAACTCGTCATCATCGTCGGCTGCTTTCTTGCCGGCAATACCGCTTGCTTTTTTCCCTTTGGATTTGGGAATATCAAACTCTTCGAAGTCGGGGTCCCAACTTTCTTCTTCTTCGGGTTTTTCCCAATCATCCGGTTTATCTTCTCCAGCGTCGTCTTCTTCATCGTCATCGTCGTCGCTGCCTTTTTTGGAAACCGCTTTGGCTCCTGTTTTT
>DASYLC010000081.1:0-25284 GCA_036009775.1 Chitinophagaceae bacterium | reverse complement strand
TTTTACATACTAATCAGATATTATTTTAGCCGGCCTGTTCATAGGCCTGTTTGATCCAGTTGAATAATTCTTTATTGATCGCTTTCTCTTCTGTTATTTTTATCCGGTGTGTACACATCGCATTCCATTTGGAACCCTCTTCCACGATGCCGGAGGGAGCAACTCCTTTTATGTTCAAACCCAGGTCCAGCCTGTCTTTGGTGGATGGCTGCAAAATAGCAAATTGTTTTTTCCTGCGCAGGCTCACATAGGCTTTCTTGGGAGACAGTTCCACATCTTTTCCCAGCTTGTTGATCTCTGACATGATCTTATCATACCAGGGTTTCAGGTTTTCCTTACCCTTATATTGTTCTGTAATTAAGTCATCTGAGTTTTCCGCCGCACCGGCATGGCTTTGTTTTGCATAATGAACTACCATATTAGCGTTGCCGTGGGTAAAACCATGTTTTTCTTTTAAAAAACTGACCAGTTCACCATGTTTGGTAAACCCGCTTTTGTTTACAATGGCGATCCAATCATTCAATTTTTTACCTGTGCTCTTTTCAATATTGGCAATCTGTGTGGCATACGCTTTGTCTAATGATTCACTGCTCATATTTAACGTTTAAGATTTTTCTCGTACAGAGCGATCCAGTCCTCAGGTGTCATTTTTGCCGCCAGTTCCCCGATCAGTTTGAACGGGATCTTTTCCGGGTCCTTGAACCGGATACAGCTTTTACCCATATCCGGTTTGCCGGCACCGGCTTTTGCATATTCACCAGTGAACCATTTCAGCAATCCAGGATCCGCATACACACCCATATGATAAATGGCAATAAAATTCTTTTGCGAAGCCATACCCATAAAAGGCAGCGGGTCTTTTGGATTGCAATGATAGCCTGCCGGGTATTTAGAATGCGGAACTGAATAACCCATCATTCCATATCCCATGCCTTCGTTAAATCCTTTTGGCAAATTTTTCTTCACCACTTTTCGTAACTGAGATATTGCTTTTCTCCGGTCTTCAGGTAACTCAGCAATATATTCATCAACGGTTGTTGCTTTTGATTGCATAAAAAATTTGCTTCTAAATTAGTGCTTGGTTTTCTTTTTGACAGCAGTTTTTGGGGAAGACTTTACTGTTTTATTAAACGCAAGACCCAGTTGCACCCAGTAGTCCAGCTGTTTTTTTGTCCTGAGTACGCTTTCATTCACATACACGAATCCATGCATCGTTTTGCCCGTAAAATTCATCGGCTCACAATTTTCTTTTTCTATCAGTTCGTCAAAATCATCCGGATCAACCCTCACCATGATCCTGCCTTCCCGGGTACATACGCACATTTTATTATTGACCATAAAACATAAACCACCGAACATTCTTTTCTCTTCTACTTTCTTATGGGTGACCGCGATGATCTCCCGCACCCGGTCCGCTAATTTTTCATCAACTGCCATATAACAATTTATGAGTTCAGCATATCGTGAAGCGATTCATCCTTATTTCGAAGATCAACCCCTCCCTCATAAATTGATTTCATGTCGGCCAGGTGAAAGGTCCAGCCTGTCTTGCAGCCTACATGATAATACTGCATCCCTTTTTCATCAGTAGGAATATTCTCCTGTAACAATTCCACGATCGTCTTTCCCTGTTCCGTTTTGATCCTTACTGTACAGTCTCCTGCATTTCCAAAACTGAATTTAAAAAGGTCTTTACCATTTGCTTCGAGAATATTTCCTTCTTCGGTAACACTGTCAGGATATCCATGCCACCTCCATTTATAAGTATCCCCTTTCTCCACGAACTCATTCTCTCCTTTCAGAATATTGGCCGGCCCGTGGTACTCGCACCATTTTAAGAACCAGTGCTCAATACCCGAACGGGTGGCCCATCCTTTGTATAATTCTTCTACCGGGGCATTGATATCGACCCGGACCACAAAACGACTCCAGTCAAAAACAGGCATAATTTATTTTTTTGCTTCGCTCCGCTCGCAAGGACGTTTCCTCCGCTCGCAAAGACGTTTAGTTTACTATTGTGGCATCGTTTCATAAAATGTAGTGGCCCTGTCGGGGTTTGTGGTTCCTATTTCAAACCAACTGATAGCGTTATCCATTTTTTATTTTTATTTCTTTCCTGAATATTTTTCTTTCATCTGCTTATAAGAAGTATCTACCAGTTGTTTCAGCACTGTTTGATCGACATCCGACAGCTTATTGATATATAAACAGGACCCCCCGCTTATCTTGAATTTACCCAGCTTTTTCATCAGCGCTTCATACTTTCCAAAACCGGTAATGAAATAGATCGTGATATTCTGCTTCCTCGGTGAAAACCCGGTCATAAACCAATCTCCGGTACGACCCGTTGCCGGCGATTCGTATACATAGTTACCAAAGCCAATTATACTGCTGCCCCACATCCTGGGTTTTTCTTTTGTTACCTGTTTGAAAAGTTTCAGCAGGGTGTCAGCATCCTTGCGTTTGGTTTCATCCCCTACGGAGTTGATGAAGTCACCCACATCCGCATCGTTTTGTATTGTCTTAAGTACGGCCTTTTTCCTGGTTTTAGGTTTCGGTTTTGCTGTTGCCATAAATTAATTAATATCCTTTCCTTCTTTTAATTTGACAATATTGTCATCTACCGCTTTTTTGGCTGCTGCGTTAGCTGCCTGCGCACTTGCTTTATCACCGCTTGCGATTGCATTCTTAAAATCTCCTTTGGCAGAATAGGCAAACATCAACCCGTTGTTGACGGCAAATACATCCCCGAATTTTGTTTTGGCATCCAGCATGATCTCAAGTGCTTTATCATTTCGTTTCTGAGCGATCAATAACCGGCCATAGCCAATATATTGATTCACATTGGCAAGGACCAGCGCTTCTTTCATTGTCGAGTCGGCCTCCGTCAGCCTGTTGAGCTTGGTATACGCTGTCCCCAGCACATTGAGTGTAGCAAAGGTTTTGGTCAGTGCTGCCCGCTGGCTCCAGCCCAATGCTTCATCGAGATTGATATTTTTATTCAGGGCGTACTGGGCCGCTCCGAGCATGTTGAAGGCATTGAAACCTTTCTGACTGGTCACCTGCTCCCGTAATCTTGCTATCACGATATTATCAACATCCACTTCCACTTTGAACGGGATCGATATTTTTTCCCATTGCAAAGCGATCACGCAATATTTTTCTTTATGTTCAATGAATTCATATTTCAGGTACTCCACGCTTTTATCCAATGCAACCGGTTTCACTGTTACCCGTAATACATCATACTTTTCGTCATAATAGAAACTACCCCACGCATCAGACTGCGTCGAAAAAATGAGAACAGCGCTATCAGGCCATACGGCCATATGCAAACCATAGGTCCCTGCTCTTAAATTCTTTCCTTCCACTTTCACATCATGTTCAAAAGTTATAAAAGTATTCTCGTTGGCGCCGGCACGCCAGGGCATATTGCTCTTATTGGTATTTAAATTGAGCGATGTAAATCCCCAGGTGATCACCTCTCCCCAGATCTTTCCTTCCCGTTTGTTGACATCGGGTCTTGAGTATTTGATAGTGATGCTGGTAATCCCTACTTCTTCAGAAACTGTCGCTCTCGGGTTATTGCCGCTGGGAGGCAGATCCATCTGGGCAAATAAAGCTGTCATGTAGAACAGGGCAAAAGATAAAAAGACGATGCGTTTCATATAGCAGTGTTTTGTTGTTTGCAGAAATTATTGAAGCGAAGTATTATCCGCTACCGGCGACAGAACCGTCATTGCAGCTATTGCAAGGAGCCGTTTTCTCATCCCCAGCTTACTAAAGTTCAGCAGAATAATGGACCAAACCCAACCGTTTATCAAAACAAAACAATACAGCACCAGCTTATTTCTCCGCTTTACGCCTGTATTCCAGATCGTATTCCGTTGTCCAGGTGTTGCCGTTATCCTTTGATATTTCGCCATGCTGCCGGATTTTGGAGGGACTCAGGTTTGTAAATGTCATTTTCCGTATCGCCATAGTGTCTTTATCCAACTGAAAAGGGGAAGAGCTGTAGATGATCTGGTTCTTCTCGAATTTCCCCAGCAGGTATTCATTACTGCCAGCCACATTATCCACCCAGGTTTGCTGCCATTGTTTGGTAGCCGCATTGTAAGTATTGAAACTTTTTCCCGCATAACGCAAACCACTGGTCACTGTAGCACTGGTCCATTCTTCCATGATAACACAACTGTCCAGTACCAGGGAAACTTTGCTGTCGCCGGCTTTTTTGCCATCTGGTCGGAAAGCTTCCCATTCGCCGATCCAGAAATCGAACTGGCGGTATTCAGGTTTCGAACAGGGAAGTTGTGACCAGCAGGATAATGAAAAGAAGAGGACGGCAATAAGTACAGTTAGTTTTCTCATGTGTTTTTCTATGAAGACCACTAATGTAAGCTAATCGCTGAAACGTTCATCCCAGTTTACCGCCACACAGCACTAAAAGGTAAAATAAAACCGCCCCTTCCGGGTAAAAATACCCGGAAGGGGCGGTCATGTATAGCCAAAACTGAATCTGCTTAATTTCCTCCGCCACCTTGTCGCTGTGGTCGCATCGAAGGCTCGATCTTGTCTCTCCAGATACCAAATTGTTCTTCGGTGAGCACTGCTTTCAGCATTTCATCACGGGCGTCTGAATATTTTTTTCTTTCCGCCATTATTGTTTCCCTGTCAGGTCTTTCGCCACCGGAAAACATGGACATCATTTTTTCATCCTGTTTTTTATACAGAACGGTAAGTGCTGTATCCAATGCGGATATTTTTGAGGCTTCCAGTTTGAACGCACTATCCAGTTTCGCATGAATCGCCGCAACCCGCTGTTCAGGGGTTTGCCGTTGAAAACCATTTCCCGGCTGGGCATTTACTGCCACAAATGCTATGATTGCCAGTGCCAATAAAGACATTTTCTTCATAATGAATATTTTAATTTTAAAGGTTATACACCGTCTATTATGACGCTAATAGGGCTAAAAACATTCGAAACCCCTGAATTTATTTTCCGGCCTGCCATTTGCCCGAACTCGAGTATCTTGCAGCTCCTTAATTATCAAAACACTTATGGAATACAGTAAACTTGTTGCCGTGACCGGGTTACCGGGACTTTTTGAACTGATCAACAGCAAAACCGATGGCGCTATTGTCCGCTCCCTGGATGACAAATCGACCCGTTTTGTGTCGAGTCGTATCCACAATTTTTCTCATCTTGAAAGTATCGAGATCTATACAACCGGTGATAATATAAACCTGGTAGACCTGTTCAAGGCCATGGAAGCTGGCGGCGGAAAATTACCGGATGATAAAGACACGGACGCAGTAAGAAAATATTTTGAAAAAGTATACCCTGAAATGGATTTTGAAAGGGTGTACGCCAGCGATATGAAGAAAATGGTAAAATGGTTCGATGTTCTTCAAAAAAATAAAGTTGAACTCAAGTTATCTGAATTGCCCGAAGAAGAACCTGAAGAAGAAGAAGCAGCAGAGGTAGAAGAAGATAGTCCGGCTAAGCTCACTACTGTTAAAAAAACACCGGCAAAGAAATCCGTTGGATCCGGTGGAAAAGCCGAAGTGAAGGAAGAAAAAGAACCAGCTCCCAGGAAAACGGCAAAAAAGAAAAAAGCAGAATAAATTAAAATCACCTTATACAAGCTGCAAACCTCAAGAACCAACTTGATATTTGTGGCTTTTTTATTTTCTAAACAGGGATCATTATGCAATACAGTGCGGATATACAAAAACTACCCCGTCATTTTTTACCCGGCGATTTTTCCATCACCGATTGGGATGGTCTCGAACCGTATTTTAAAGACCTGGAAGAACGCCCGATCAGTTCATTGACTGACCTGGAACAATGGATGAAAGACGCCAGTGAACTGGAAGCCGTGATCAGTGAAGATGCCTGCTGGCGGCAGATCAGGATGACCTGTGATACGGAAAGTAAAGAGCTCGAAAATGCTTTTACGTATTTCATGATGGAGATCCAGCCAAAGATCCAGCCGTACTCGGACCGGTTGAATAAAAAGCTTCTCGACTGTCCTTTCACCAGGGACCTCGACGAGTCAAAATATTATACCTATCTCCGGAATGTAAAAAAGAACATTGAACTTTTCCGGGAAGCCAATATCCCTTTGCAGGCGGACCTGAATGTGATGCAGCAACAGTTTGGTGTGATCTCCGGTAAAATGACCGTAGAGGTAAATGGCCAGGAATATACATTACAACAGGCTGCGAAATTCTTAGAAGACCCCGATCGCAGATTGCGGGAAGAGGTTTATCATAAGATCAACGAAAGAAGGCTAAACGATAAAGAAGAGCTGAACAATCTTTTTTCCTTACTGCTTGGAAAAAGACACCAGGTAGCGCTCAATACCGGTTTCGGCAATTTCCGTGATTACCGTTTCGCCGAACTCGGAAGATTTGATTATACCAAAGAAGATTGTTACCAGTTTCATGAAGCGGTGAAGCTGCATGTGATGCCCCTGGTGGACCAGATCTACGAAATGAAAAAGAAGAAGCTGGGGTTGGATACACTAAGACCCTGGGATGTGGAAGCGGAACCCGCTGGGATACAACCACTCCGCCCTTTTAAGAATGGCGAAGAACTGGCCGCAAAAACAATTACCTGTTTTGATGAAATGTTCACAGAATCCAGCGGACAGTCTTTCTTCGGAGATTGTCTCCGGAAAATGAAAGCGATGGGACATCTGGACCTGGAGAGTCGCAAAGGAAAGGCTCCCGGCGGTTATAACTGCCCACTGGCAGAAAGCGGCGCTCCTTTTATTTTTATGAATGCTGCGGGACAACTGGATGATGTTACAACAATGGTCCATGAGGGCGGGCACGCCATTCATTCTTTCCTCGCACATGAATTAGAGCTAACGGGATTTAAGGAATATCCCACTGAAATAGCGGAAGTAGCCAGTATGGCAATGGAACTATTCAGCATGCACCACTGGCATGTTTTCTTTAACAACAAAGAAGAGCTGACCCGTGCAAAAGAACAGCAACTGGAAAGAGTGATCACGATCTTCCCCTGGATCGCTACGATCGATAAATTCCAGCACTGGATCTACGAACATCCCGTTCATACAGAAGAAGAAAGAGCTGCCCAATGGCTGATCATACTGGATGAGTTTACATCCCCGGTTCTCAATATGGACGGCCTGGATAAATACCGTCGCTTTGCCTGGCAGCGGCAATTGCATTTATACGAAGTGCCTTTCTACTATATAGAATACGGGATCGCACAGCTGGGAGCGATCGGGCTCTGGCAGCAATACAAAAAAGATCCGGCCGTCGCCATCAATAATTATATCAATGCCCTGAAACTGGGAGGAACAAAAACATTACCGGAACTATTCAAAGCGGCCGGTTTGACCTTCGATCTTTCCCCGGCCTATATCCATGAGCTTATGCTTTTTGTAAAGCAGGAATTGGATGATCTGGGTAACTAAAAAATCAACCGGGTTGTTTCCCTTGTATGATTTACAAGAGCTTGTAAGAAAAATTAATTCCGCCGGGTTTTATCTGCTTGTTATTAGATCATATTAATTGGTGGCTTTTGTCGATTTGCCTGTAAAAAATATATTCCCCGCCTTTAAACAGAGATACTGACCGTACCAATTTGTTAAAAAACAGATAACAAGCGACTTAAACACTAAAAAATACCACAAATGGGGTATGGTTTAAATTCGGAAATGTGCCGGGCAGCACTTATTTTTGAATTAGAAATTACAAGTGTTTTAACGCACTTTCACATAGCTACTAATCAGAGCCTTAACCAAAAAGTCCCGATGTTTCTACACCGGGGCTTTGTTTTTTGAACCCTGTCCCAAAAGGGACTTCGGTTTATTAGTTTCAAATGATTTTACTCAACCCGCTATAGCAAGTTCCATGGAAACTTCGGGCACGACCTGCTCTTTCCTTTTCTTTTAGACACCAATAAATCGAAAAGTCCCATTGAACTAAATTTCCTTATGGGACAGGACCCTTGCATTTCTTACAAATTCCCTCCACCACTACTTCCACATGTTTTGCGCTATACCCTTTTGGCAATTTGATCTCGGGGGTTACTACGTCATCCAGGCAATACGTATTGCTGCAATTAGTACAAACAAAATGAATATGATGATCGTGGTGATGGCCTTCTGAGCACTGGTCCTTGCACAATGCATAGCGGATGGAGTTGTCCGCAGTGGGTATCGTATGAATGATGCCTTTATCGACAAAAGTCTGTAACGTGCGGTAGACCGTTACCCGGTCGAATTTCTCTCCGGCCCTTTTTTCAATATCACCATGCGCCAGCGCACCGGTTTGTTCCAGGAAAAGTTGGAGTATCTTTTTGCGGCTGCCGGTCACACTGAGGCTGTTCTTTTTCAGCATTTCATTGACCTGGCTGTCGATACGGGATATGGTTTGCGGTGTTGACATACTGTATAAAAATAACAATCCCGGGGATTAAATGTTCATGATCACTCTTTGAGTAGTTTTCGGGCATCTTTTATCAATTCATTGACCTCGCTTTCTTTCAGGCTGTCATATATTTTTATCACGTAACCATTCTTATCCACGAGGGCCCACAACTGGGAATGCATGAAATCGTCATCGATATTCACCAGGTTATCATTAGGATCATCAATGGTATAGCTTACCCGGGCCATGCTGTAAAGGCTGTCCTTTCTCCCGGTTAAAAATAACCAGCGTTGGGTGTTCACTCCCATGGAATCGGCATATTTTTTCATCCGTGGCACAGAATCGGTATCCGGGTCGCAGGTATGGGAAAGAATGAGAAAATCCTTTTCATCCTTCAGTGTTTCATATACCTTTTTCAGGGAGTTATTCATGATGGGACAGATGGTCGGGCAGGTGGTAAAGAAATACTCTGCCACGTAGACCTTTCCTTCTACGTCTTTATTGGTTACGGTTTGGCCATCCTGGTTAAGAAAGGAAAAGGGTCTTACAAAAGAGATCGGGTCCACTTTTTTCTTCCCAAATCCCGGTATCACCAGTGTGAGTACGAAATAGAACGTGAGCGCAAGCGCCGCAAAGAACCCGATATAGAGCAATTTCTTTTTTGACATATTGGGCAAAGTTAACGCTTGCTCCGCTCCGCCCGCAATGACGGGAAAAGGAACAGGCTTTCAAAAGGGTAAGCGGAACGAAACCCGTCATTGCGAGCACAAGCGAAAGCCTGCGACCAAAGGTCCCGGGCAATTGTTTTGCAACAAGGTTGCTTTTAGGTATATTTGTACTTCATGAAATTCAGGATCAATTGGGATGCATGGGGGATTGGGGCTTCACTGGCTTGTGCCATACATTGTGCCCTGTTGCCTGCTTTTTTGAATAGCCTGCCTCTTTTTGGCATTGATATCATAGACAATATTGCATTCGAGATCGGGATGATCCTCCTGGCCCTTTGTATTGGCGGTTATTCACTGTACCATGGCTATAAAAAACATCACCATAGTCTTTTACCCCTTTCCATTTTTATTGCCGGCTTTATTTTCCTGGTGCTGAAACAATTTTTTATCAAATACGAGGGCTGGTTGCTGGTCCCGGCTGTACTGCTCATCATTACGGCCCATTTGCTGAACTATCGTTTTTGCCGGGTGCATGCCCATGCCCACCGCGATGATTGCGATCACTAAACCAGGTTATTTTTTTGAGTTATCTTGAACAAAAATTCAGCACATCATTGCGAATAAAATGAAGCATATGAAAACATTCTTCTTTGCCTTCCTTCTTTTTTGTTCAGCCAATTCATGGGCACAACAGGGAAACGATGAAACACAGATCCGCCAGTTAATGGCAAACCAATCGGCTGCCTGGAATCGTGGCGATCTTGATAATTTCATGAAAGGCTATTGGGAAAATGATTCCCTGATGTTCATCGGGAAAAGCGGCGTCACTTACGGCTGGACCAATACATTGAACAATTATAAAAAAGGTTATCCCGATACAGCCTCGATGGGGCAATTACAATTTACCCTGCTCCATATAAAAAAGCTCTCCAAAGAATATTATCATGTTACGGGTAAATGGTTCCTGAAACGATCTGTCGGAGATGTGGGAGGGCATTTCACCTTATTGTTCCGCAAAATAAACGGGCTTTGGGTGATCGTTGCGGATCATAGTAGTTGATATTTTTTAAAACCAAAGTTCCGCTTCGCGGACCAGAGAGGCATTTGCTTCGCAAATGTTTTTCACAGAATACACAGTTTAGAAACTTTATAAACTTTTCCTCTGCGTGTTTTACCACAGACCCTGCACTTCGGGGCGCGGAGTAATTCACGGAGAACACCAAAGACATGCTTGAACCAACTGTGTACTCTGTGGGCTGTTCAATCTGTGTTTCCGCGTAGCGGAACTGTGGTTAAAAATTACGGTATTGTAACTAGTTTTCGGTCGCGGCGCTGAAAATGGCTAAACATAAAATAAGAAGCAAAAAGACCGACAGAAGAAAAATAAATATCATTGAGATCAAATGTGCGGCCAAAGAAAGGGATCATTTGCAGGTATTCATTCACGACCAGCATCCCAAAACCCAATACACATACCAACCGCAGGTCATAAGCGCAGCTGATCCGGAAAACACGGGCGATCAAAAAATTCTTCCCGCTGAAGAACCAGTAAGCCCCGAATGGTATCAGGAAGGAGCCCAGCAGGTTCGGTGCGATATTAAAAAAGAAACGGGCGGGATCATCAAACAAATGCAGGGGCCTGATGACAAACTTGATCGTCCAGATGATCAATGTCCCGGTTATCAAAAAAAGCTTGCTGATCTGTTTTATCTCCATGTTGGCCTGAATGAATTCCTAAAATAGCTTTTTTTATCCAGCCTCTTCTGCGTGGGAGCGGGTATTTTTCAGTCATTGCTCTTCCAGATCCTGGCCAGGTAACGGATCAGCAAAAAAAGAGTGACGATCATTCCTGCGTAGAACAGGATCGTATAAATAAGCGGTTTGCCGTTGGTATATCCCAATTCAAAATAAATACCGGCTGCTGCAGAAGCCATCATCCAGAGCAATCCCCAGGCAATAGAATTAAGAATTTTAACGAAGAATTTTTTGACACCGGGGTCCCAGTTCTTTTGTGGTTCCATAATTCAGGCTGATAAGTTACTGCATTCCCGGCTCTTCGCCTTATTAGCTGGTGGGTCAGTTTGAAATTTATCAGTAAAATACAGGAACACGGATGACACGGACGAAAAGGATAAACACGGATTGATTCTGCTTCGTAGAATTAAGGATTTCAATATCCTTAGGCAATCCTGCTTAATTCTGTTTACAGAATTAAAATCAGTGTTTATCCGTTTTATCTCTTAAATCCGTGTGCTTGTATTTACTTACTCCACCAGCAGGCTCCGGAACTCAAGCGAATCGCCATTGAACACATTAAAATCAACTTTTGAAACAATGCCGTTCACCCGGCCTTCGTCGCTGTGCTGCCAGAAGACCCAGCCTCTTTTTATCCGGGGTTGCCCGGGCTGGTAATAATGCGCCACCCACAAAGGATAGTCGTCAAACTCGGTACCGAGATTCCGGTTATAAAAATCAACATTGGTATAGATGATCGGTTTGACATGGTAATGATTCTCTACGATCTCCAGCCATATTTTCATTTCTTTTTTTACTGCTGATGAAGTGGCTCCGTTCAATTGCTCCACATCGAGTACCGGTGGCAGGTCGCCGGGTTCCAGTTCCACCTTATCGATAAAATTCTCCGCCTGCATCCGCCCGTCCCTGGAGCCAATAAAAAAATGATAGGCACCTCTTATCACGCCATTGTCTTTTGTCTTTTTCCAGTTCCTTTTAAAATGCGGGTCTGTATTGCCGATCCCTTCCGTTGCCTTTATAAATGCAAACCCGAGCTGAATATCCTGCACTTTCATTGCTTTTACTTCTTCCCAGGCTACAATGGACTGGTATTTGGAAACATCAATGCCATGGATCGAATAATTAGAAGGAATATTTATTCCGAATTCAGGATAGCGGGTGAATTTTGCCTTTCTGACAAGCAAGGCCTGGTATACTAACAAGCCGCCCGCAGTTAAGATAGCTGCAATGACAGCGCTGATAACTATTTTTCTTGCTCTTTTCTTTTGCCTGGCGGATAGCATGTAGTGGAACTGTCAACAAATATAGAAATTGGTCTATTGGTATTTTGTTAATTCGGGGATCGCTATCCGATGATCCTCAGCTTCGCATAGTTGAGCATGATCTTCTTCTCACCGTTATGTTCAAATTTGACAGTAGCGATCGGGTTATGCGCGGCGCCTTCCATTTTCATTACTTCGCCAAAACCAAATTTCTGATGCTCCACTTTCTGTCCTTCCTGCAGGTTAGAGGTATCACTGGCGACAAAATCAGGAGAAGGAGTATGTTCTTTTACTTTGGGAGGTTGCCCCTTGGGTGGTAAATAAGAAGGCGCTGATTTTTGCACAGCCGGGCCTGAATTATAATAGGTCCCTGATTGCTGGCTTACGGTCCCCGATTCACCATCATCCACATTCTTTCCCCTCATCCTGTCGAATGCAGAAGCACGGCCCCATTTACTGCCGCCGATCTGGTTCTTAGCTCCGCCACCCGCAAAACTCCTGTCCATATGCTGTTCCGGGATCTCTTCGATAAAACGACTGGGATCATTCTGTACCAGTTGCCCGAAACGATAACGGGTATTGGCATAGGTGATCCAGAGCCGGTGTTTGGCCCTGGTTATAACGACATAGAACAACCGGCGTTCTTCTTCCAGTTCTTCTCTTGTATTAATGGCCATCGCGTTCGGGAAAAGCATTTCTTCCAAACCGGCTGCAAAGACACAACTGAATTCAAGACCCTTTGCCGCATGGATCGTCATCAGTTTCACCGTATCGGCATCCGGATCCTTTTCATCAGCATCGGTCAGCAGGGTGATCTGTTGTAAATAGGAAGCAAGGCTCTTATCCACCAGTTCACCATCTTCATTATCGGGGCTTTCCGTCCATTCTTTAATGGAGTTCAGTAACTCCTGTATGTTCTCGTACCGCTGTACGCCTTCCGTACTTTTGTCATTGAACAATTCTTTTACCAGGCCTGTTTGCTTGCCCACATGGAACGCCACTTCATAGGCATTTTGTTTGGAAAGCATGCTGGCAAAGCTTTTGATCATCGTCACAAAATCACTGAGTGCAGTGAATGTGCCGGCCCTGAAACCAAACTCATTGGCTCTTTCCAGCACTTCCCACATGGTAATATTGGCTGTATTGGCTTCCAGCACCAGTTTATCGATCGTTGTTTTCCCGATCCCTCTTGCGGGATAATTTATGATCCGCTTCAATGCTTCTTCATCGGCAGGATTAACAATGATTCGCAGGTAAGCGACAATATCCTTGATCTCTTTCCGCTGGTAAAAACTGATACCTCCGTAAATAGTATAGGCGATCCCCATTCTCCGCAAAGCTTCTTCAAAAGCACGGCTTTGGGCATTGGTACGATACAGGATCGCAAAATCCTTATTGCTGTAATGATTGCGAAGTTTCTGCTCCTGGATACTGTCGGCCACGAATTTCCCCTCATCATTATCCGTCATCGTCCGCACCAGCTTTATCTTCTCTCCTTCGGGATTCTCGGTGAACAATACTTTTTCGATCTGTCCTTTGTTATTTTTAATTACCTCGTTGGCTACATGCAAAATGCTTTGGGTGCTGCGGTAATTCTGTTCCAGTTTGACCATCTTCACTTCATCATAATCTTTCTGGAACTGTAAGATGTTCTGGATGGTAGCGCCGCGGAAACTGTAAATGCTTTGTGCATCGTCACCCACGACGCATACATTCTCATGCATGGCGCCCAGTAATTTTATTATTTCATACTGGGCAGGGTTCGTATCCTGGTACTCATCGATCAGTATATATTTGAATTTGCGCTGGTACTTGGCCAGGCTTTCAGGTACATTTTTCAGCAGTTCATAAAATTTCAGCAACAGGTCATCAAAATCCATGGCTCCGTTCCGGAAACACCTTTTTGCATACGCATCATAGATCTGTGCGATAGCCGGGCGGTTGGACCGCATATCTTCCTGCTGGATAGCATAATCGTTCCGGTATTCTTCGGGGCCCACCAGTGCATTCTTGGCAGCAGAGATCCTGTTGTAAACAATATTGGGTTTGTAATGCTTGTCGTCAAGGTTCAGTTCATTGACCACCGTTTTGACAACGGATTTGGCATCGTCCGTATCATAGATGGTAAAACTGCGGGGGTAACCGATCTTGTCTGCTTCGAAGCGAAGTATCCTTGCAAAAACAGAGTGAAAAGTGCCGATGTACAGGTTTCTTGCTTCTCCATTGCCGAGTATTTTTTCAACCCGTTCCTTCATTTCTTTGGCGGCCTTGTTGGTAAAGGTCAGCGCCAGTATATTGAATGCATCTACCCCATTGGCCATCAGGTGTATTATCCTGGTGGTAAGCACTTTTGTTTTGCCACTTCCCGCACCGGCTACGATCATGATCGGTCCGTCGATATGTAAAATTGCTTCACGCTGCCGGTCATTCAATCCCGCTAAATAATCCATCATGAGTGCAAGTTACGAATTGCTTCGCTTCGCTCGCAATGACGATTCGCTTCGCTCGCAGAGGACATCGCTGAGCTCATCCCCCAGTAAACTTCATTTTATAATCGTGAACCTTTTCATTTTTCCCCCTTCATGCGGAGAGCGGGAAAATGGGGAGATTCATTATTATAGCAACGGGATTATTTGGGGCTGAGGTCAGAAGGAACTGATAAGGCCCGCTTTTTGAGAACTATACCGGAAATATGTCTATTTTACTACCAAATTTTTCAACCATGAAATCGCTTTCAAAACAGTTGCTCTTCCTGCTGGCAGCTGCCGCCATTACCCTGTCGTGTAATAATAAGAAGTCGACGACGGAACCCGAAAAAAAAACAGACAGTACCGGTACCAATGTGTCTGACCCCGGGACGGGAAATAGTTACGACACCGGTTTTGTGGTAGAGGCCGAATCATTTGCGGACCTGCAAATACTCCGCTACCAGGCACCGGGATTTTATGGATTGAGTCTGCAGCAAAAGCAACTGGCCTATTATTTATATGAAGCCGCTCTCTGTGGCCGAGATATTATTTATGACCAGAAAAGCAAATATGGGATCCTGCTGCGCAAAACAATTGAAACCGCTTATGGTACTTATAAAGGCGATACCGCTACAGCCGATTGGAAAAAATTCACTGAGTATTGTGGCCGGGTCTGGTTCAGCAACGGTAATCATCACCATTACAGTAATGAAAAATTTCTGCCTGCCTGTTCGTTTGAATATTTTTCTTCGGTGATCAGGAATACAGATACGGCTTCACTCCCCCTGGAAAATGGAGAGGCTGTATCCGCTTTTTTAAACCGTATCAAACCCATCCTGTATGACCCGAAACTGGAACCCAAAATGGTTGACCTGCGGGCGGATATTGACAATGTGACCGCTTCTTCCGTTAATTTCTATGAAGGTGTTACTCAAAAAGAAGTAGATAGTTTCTATGCCAAATTCCCGACAGAAGCCAAACAGCGTTCCTGGGGACTCAATAGCAAACTCATAAAGGAGAACGGCCAGGTGGTGGAAAAGGTCTGGAAAGTTGGTGGCATGTATTCGCAGGCGATTGAAAGAATTGTGGGCTGGCTGGAAAAAGCAGCAGGGGTAGCAGAAAATGCGGAGCAGAAAAAAGCGCTGGAATTATTGATACAATATTATAAGACTGGTGATCTTGCCACTTTTGATGATTACAGTATTGCCTGGGTGAAAGATATCAATAGCCGGTTGGATGCGGTAAATGGTTTCATTGAAGTCTACCTGGACCCGATCGCTAAAAAAGGAAGTTTTGAAAGTGTCGTGTCGATAAAAGATATGGAAGCCACCAAACGTATCAAGGCAATCGCTGACCAGGCCCAATGGTTCGAAGACAATTCCCCGCTTTTGCCTGAAAATAAAAAGAAAGAGGTAAAGGGGATTACGGCCAAAGCGATAACGGTCATTGTGCAAAGTGGAGATGCGGCTCCCTATTCCTCTATTGGCATCAATCTTCCCAATGCCGAATGGATAAGAAAAGATCCCGGCTCCAAATCGGTATCCCTCAGTAATATCATTTACTCTTATAATGTATTCGGTGCTAAAGGCGGCTTGGTGGACGAGTTTGTGATCAATGATACGGTTAAGCAACGGATGAAAAAATGGGGGAACCTCGCAGCCGACCTGCACACGGACATGCATGAATGTATCGGGCATGCATCCGGGCAATTGAACCCGGGTGTGGAAACAACCGATAAAACATTGAAGGGTTATGCATCCTGTCTCGAAGAAGCCCGTGCTGACCTGGTGGCGCTTTATTATGTGATGGATCAAAAAATGGTGGATATCGGTGTGGCCTCTTCACTGGAAGTAGGAATGGCCGGATACGACAACTATATGATGAATGGCCTGATGACACAGCTCGCAAGACTGAAACCCGGTGAGCAACTGGAAGAAGCACATATGCGTAACCGGCAGCTAAATGCCAGGTGGGTCTTTGAAAAAGGAAAAAAGAACAAAGTGGTAGAACTGGTGAAGGTAAACGGCAAGACCTACGTACGCATCAATGATTACAAGAAATTGCGGGAATTGTTTGGACAATTGTTAAGAGAAATCCAGCGCATTAAATCGGAGGGCGATTTTAATGCCGGGAAGAACCTCGTTGAGACCTATGGCGTAAAAGTAGATGCTGCCTTACACAAAGAAGTATTGCAACGCTATAGTAAATTAAATGTAAAACCTTATCGGGGTTTTATCCAGCCCAAACTGGCGGCGATGATGGATGGTGATAAGATCACGGAGGTGCGACTGGAATATCCAAAAAGTTTTTTTGAGCAGATGCTTGAATATGGAAAAAAATATTCTTTCCTGCCGGTTAAAAACTAGGGACTGCTGACGCAAATTTATTTTAGCCACGAAAGAACACGAAATGGCACGAAAGATTTGCTAATACAACCTTTAGTGGTAATTCATAATACAGGCAAGAATCATAACATATCTTAACTATCATAAAGATCTGCGGGCCGTAATTTTTAAAATGGCTTACCATGTGTCTTCCTGACCAGCCAGTCGACCAGGCCCGGAAAAGGTTTGACCAGTTTGAGAAACAGCGCTGTGAGCCTGTTCTTTCCAAATAAGCGTTGTATCCTGCGCCCCGTACGGAGCCGGCCGGCAAACTGGCGTTGCCACTGGAAAACATATCGTTTTTCCATTTTCTCTCTCGTAATATTTCCCTGCAGAAAATTCCTGATCTGTGCGGCGGCGATCTTACTGCCATGCAGTGCCATGCTCATTCCGTTTCCACACAATGGCGTGATCATACCCGCCGCATCACCCAACATCAGCACATGATCCTCTACCTGGGATTTTTTGCCAAAGCTTATTTGAGAAATGGTCAGGGGTGACGCGGAAGTAAATTGATTGTCTGCAAATATTTCCCGGAGATGTGGATTCTGGCTTAAAATAGTTTGCTCCATCAGCCGGATATCACCGTTCGCTTTCTGCAAATTATCTGCCGTGGTCAGGTAACAAAGATTGTATCGGTCGTCTTCGATCTTCACGATACCACAATAACCATTCTTGAAATTATGCAGCGCAATGGTATTGGCGGGGAATGTGCCTTTGATATGATACTTTACCCCGATATAATTATTAAGTTTGTTCTTGGAAGCTGAACTGAATTTTCGTTTCCATTTAATATCGATATTGCTCCGTTTACCATAAGCCGCGCAGGCGATCCTGGCCCGGCTCCCCGACGAAGCCGCTTCCAGCATAAATTCATTCCCGTCAAAAAGAATATCATTCAGTTTTGTATTCTCTTTTAATACAACACCTGCCTTCACCGCCAGTTTGGCCAGGGCCTGATCGAGACAGTAACGGCTTATTCCAAATCCTCCCAGCGGGAGTGTATGTTTTAATGATCTTCCATTCGGCGCCGATACTTCCAGTTCAGTGATGACAGGAACCTTCATGCCATCGAGATCAACACCAAGGTCGATGAGAAAATCCCAGGATTCCAAACTGATATATTCACCGCATACTTTATGAAAAGGATATTGTTCCTTTTCATACAGGATCACGCTGTACCCCTGTCTTGCTAATTGAATGGATAAAGCAAGACCGGCAAGCCCCCCGCCGGCAATGGCGACATCATAATATGCTCGGTCATCGGTCATGGTGTGTCTGTTTAACCGCCAAGTCGCTAAGGCGCGGAGTAACGCGAAGTATTCCTGGCGAGCCCTGGCGTCTTTGCGTCCTGGCGGTTAAATTATTTTTGTACCCAGAGAGAGCACAGAGTTGTTTTCACAGAGGTTCGTGCTTATTTATAATTGGCACTGACCACTAACCATCGAAATGCCCATTTCCAGGTTATGCTGTGTTGTTCTATTCCGGCCAGCCGGAACAGGTTCTCCCACTCTTTCTTTCTAAAACTCCGGGCCACCGAGAGACAGGCATCGTTTTTAACGAGGTAGGATCTGCTGAAATACTTCGTGATATACCTGATCAGGTAATATGCCAGCCAGTGACGCTGAAGATCGTTGATAAAAAATCCTTTTGTGCTGTTTTGTTCCAGCCATTGCAACATCTGCACTAATTGCTCATCGGTGAAATGATGGCAGAACAACGATGAAAAAATGATCCCGGGCTTCTCTTCAAATTTTACCAACGCATAATCACTGCATATCCATTGACAAGATAGTTCATTATATCGCTGCCTTGCAAAATCAATACAGGACTGATTCATGTCAATTCCTGCTAATTTAACCGGCAAACCCCTCTTCTGAAAATAGTTATAGATCGCAAAGAGATTATCGCCGCCACCACATCCGATCTCGCAAACAGTGATAGGTTCTTTGCCATCCCACAATTTTTTTACGCCTTGTATAGTAATGGCATGGCCTCCCAACCGGGTATTGACAACATTCAATTCCTTCAGTGTTTGTTCCATCGCCTCAAAGGGAATATCATCTCCATCCATCAACTCTTTCTGGTAACTGCGGTAGCGGAGGTCTATCATGAAGACAAAATAAGCGTTTCCATCGTTAGCCCCGGACCAAAAGCGGCCCCGAATACTGTGGCAGGTTCCTGTTTGTTTAAACCGTTCATGATCCTTTCCAGAACAAATAGAACCGTGGGAGAGGACATATTCCCGTATTCCTTCAGAATATCATAACAGGGTTGCAGCTGGCCATTTGTAAATCCCAAACTGCTATGCACTGCTTCCAGTATTTTTTTCCCTCCGGGATGGATGCACCAATGGGTAATATCCTTCTTATCCAATTGTGACCGCGTCAATGCGTTCTCCACGAGTTCATCAAAATTCTCTCCGATCATATCGGCCACATAGCTGCTCAGCGTCATCAGGAATCCTTTGGAAGAAAGTTCCCATGCCATATCCTGCTTGCCTTTCAGCGCAACCACAGAATAAAAACTATCAATGCTGAGCCCCGGCTGATCGTTATCCCCGCTTACCAGTACGGCCGCAGCCCCATCCGAGAATAACATACTGCTGGTAATATTGTCGACAGTATTCTCTTTTTGAAAATGCAGGGTACAAAGTTCTGTACAGACGACCAGCACATTTGCTTCTTTATCCGTTTTACAAAATGCATCAGCGATCTTCAATGCATGGATCGCCGCATAACATCCCATAAAATTGACTGATGTTCTGAACGTGGTGGAAGGCAATTGCAATAATTCGAGCAACTCCAGGTCAAGACCGGGTGCACTCATTCCTGTACAACTTACGGTGATAAGATGCGTAATTTTTTTATCCCTGAAATCTGCAAGGCATTTATGAATAGCATCCATTGATAAAGGAGCTGCGTGCTGCTGGTACCATCTCATCCGTAGTTCCAATTTGGGAAAAGGTTCCAGGTTTTCCGAAGGGCTGTAGAATTGCCATTGCATAGCAGGCAAACTATAATCGGGTATCACCGAATAACGGGTATCGATACCGCCCTTGCTATAAAGGAATTTTAGTTTTCGTTTATCCCCTTCATTCAGGGCATAGACCCGTTGCATAAAATCAAGGATATCCTCCTGTTCATGCCTGTATGCGGGGACCGCCGTACCAATGGATACTAATTTACTCAAACCACCTCCAGGTTAATAATATCAAGAATGCCATATTCGTACAGATCGCTGCCAGCCAGTTCATGCGCATGGTGTTTTTAAAATTGGCCGCCTTTACATCTTTTCTTACCTGTAAAAACCACCTGCTGAAATAAACGATGACGGGGAGGAAAAAGATGCTCAGCACCAATAATTTATTCTCCTCTCCCTTATAGATAAAAAACTGTGCCATGAAAACCCATGCCAGCGCATAAATGACCGCACAAAAGACAAATGTGCCGGTATAGCCCAGCTTATAACTGATGGTCTTTACACCATCATCCAGGTCCTGCTGATGCTGGTAGATCTGTGTTAGCGGGTAAAAACCACCGATCAGCAGGGCGCAGATGACCATCCCCTGCCAGCGGATCGCTTCAAAGGACTGGTCCACACTGCTTCCGAAAGAAACTAACGCGTATGTCAGCGCTCCCTGGAAGATGATCACGGTGAGATAACCAATAATGGGGAATTTTTTCAACCTTATTCCACGGTAGCTATAGGCCTTCGATGCCCCGATATACAATAACATAAAGCCGGGGATCAGCGGGTGCACCAATGCGCTTAAGCCGATGGCAAGGATATCGAGTACGATCGTCAGCCGGTATAATTCCTTCGAGGGTGGTGGAGGTTTCTCCAACCCACCGATGCTTTCTGTGTCCCGGTCCATATAACTGTTATACCCGTTACTCGCAGGATAGACCAAAAAATGAAGGATGATAAATATCAGCCCCGCTCTTACCCAATCGATATCCGCTACCTGCGATAAAGCAAAAAGATACAGGGGTGACAGGAAGATGGAAAATGGTATCCGGAGTAGCTTGATGGTCGATGCGGAGAGCATTTCTGTAAGATACTAAAAAGCTTAACCGCTAAGGCACTAAGTCGCGAAGGAACGCAAAGAAAACATCGCGAAACCTGGCGTCCTTGCGCCCTAGCGGTTAAACCTAATATCACTGCGGGTGATAAACCTTCGTCGCCGTACGTAACACTTCTTGCTTATCCAGTGTCATCGGTTTGGTCCGCTGTTCCTGGAACATCGTCATCTGGTCTTTGTAATGTGGTGAAGACGGATGCATGGAAGAGCCAAAAGTGTTGACGGATTCAATAACAGGCAAACCCGTTTTAGGGTAGCGTACAAAACAGATATACGCATCTCCCGATATCACTTTTCGCATCCCGTTCTTATATGGTTCAGTATAGGCCGCTGTCAGTACATCAGGCAGACCCCAGGCCGGCCGGGCATCATCACCTCTTACCAGTTTTTGTATATCGCCTAATGTAATACCGGTCTTACCGAACTGGCTGATCATATAATCCTGCACATGTTGAAAGGCTTCCACCGATTCCTGTTTGGTCAGTTGCCTTGCCGCCGTTCCTTTTAATTTATCAGCCACATAATGATAGATCAATAAGAATATCGCGGCACCCCTGCTATTGGTCACCGCCTTGCGATCCCAGGTTTGAAAACCAGTGATGATCTCCTTTAGGTCAGGATATTCGCTGGCATCAAGGCTCAGCATGGTATCGATGGCATATGTGTATTGGAGTTCCCGCGGCAGTTGTTGGTCGAATTTTATCTTTTTGAAAGTCTGGTAATCCACTTTATCCAAACCACTCATCAACTCTGTTACTCTTTGGCTGCGGTTGTTATGATAGGTTTCATATCCGTCATTCTTGTCAAAACGTCGTTTATCAAGATTGTATTTCGTTTCGGTAGCGAGAAAAGGAGAGTGGTTGGTATTGTATAAATAACCCGAGGGTGGATTTACATATTGCGGCAGCTCTGCAATTGGTTTGAATTCGTTCCATAAAGTTTTCGATGTATTACCCGGTACAGTGCTTTTCCATTTATACAACGTATCAGGATTGCGTACCGGCATTTTTCCATTGCTGATATAAAAGATCGTGTCGTACCGGTCGGCATACATGATATTGAACATGGGGAGACTGGTCATGCTGACGGCTTTGTAGAACTCGGTGAAATTTTTCGCCTTATTCATTCGATACCATTCCTCCAATGCTTTTATGTCCATAGTAGCCGGGACACGGAGAGAAAAAACTCCTTGACTTGTTTTTAGCGTTGCGCCATACTTGCTCCAGTATATTTTTTTCCCGATCGTAATGGGGATGCCTTTTACTTTCAGTTTGGCTTTATCTTCTTCGAGGTTGACCCATTGACCATCGAATTTGTATTGATTCTTATTCTTCGGATTTATTTCCAGTTGGTAGATATCAATTTTGTCCTGGTAATTAACGGTATGCGCCCATCCTAAATTTTCATTCGTGCCATGAAAGATGAGACATCCGCCGGGGAACAGACCGCCCAGCATATTCCATCCCTGTTCACTTTGTAAATGTGCTTCATAAAAAGCAACAGGACCTTCCTGTGGTTGGTGAGCATTGATGGCGAGAAAGGTTTCACCGCTGGTTGTCTTACGGGAATTCATCGCAAAGGCATTGGAGCCTTCAGGCTTAAAACCCGGTATGGTGGCTACTTTTCCGCCGAGTATCTGTGGCAGGGCCTGGTCTACACCACAAAAAAGACTGGTAGAGAAAACAACAGCGGTCATGTATTCCTTTTCGTCGAAAGGGAATGCTTTTTTGTATTTGATCTCTTTCGGATGTGCTTTTGCATACGCATTTAATCCTTCTACATATCCTTTTATCAGTGCAATAAAATCGGGGCTGAGTGTATGCCATTGTTCTTCTACTGTTTTCCGGATGCGCAGGAGGTTGATGACATAGTCTGCTTCCGCTCCTTTCTTTCCAAGACCACTACCCAATTTTGTTTTACCACTCAGTACGACCAATTGTAATGTTTCAAAATCATCCTCCGCATGTGCCCAGGCGATGCCATAAGCTACTTCCGGATCGGTGGGTGCAAAAATATGAGGGACACCAAAGGTGTCGCGGGCGATGGTGATCCGCGATGGATCGATCTGCGCAGAAACAGTAATGCTTACAAGCAGGAATAGCGGGAGGCATTTTTTCATACTGGAAATTAATTAAAACATATCTGTTCTTTTTGTATTCTTGATACAAAAGAACCAAAAAAATCAATCCGCTTCCCTGCTCCGGCAGGCAGGGAAGCGCCAGGAAATTTCCTTTTGCCCATGGTCGTAGGGTTTTTGGTGGCCAGAATAATTTGCATCGCAAATTCGCTGCGTCCGTTGCTCGTTGCGTTCGCCGCGTGAAACTGGATTTAGCAATTGCCGAAGGCGATCAATTTGTATTCAATTGTATTTTTCGTGCTATTGGTAAACCCTGCCGGCCGGTTCGTGGCAAAAAAACATTCGCGATAGCAAATCCAGATCTTCCTCCTGCTATTTCTTTCTTTTGCTTTGCTGGTATTTTTCATTAATGATCACCCCCATCGGCTTCCCATACACTTTCCCCTCTATCCATGAAATGATATCCAGGTAGGCAAAAGAGCGGGTCTCAAAGCGGTTCTTCTCGAGGTGTTTGATCGTATGCAGCAATTTTTCAAATTCAGGCTTCAGTTGCCGCGGAGAGAGCGGCAATGAATTCCGTAAGAACCGGAACATTGCTTCTTCCACGACGGTCAGGTTCTTCATTTTCGCCATAAAACGATAGACCGATTTGGTCAGTGTTTCCATCAACATATCATTCCCCAGTTCATAATGCGCCATCAGGTGCACCAGCCGGGCATAACATTGCAGGTCGTAACGGAGATTGGTCTTATCGTTGATGATCTTCTGCAAATAATCAATAGCCCGTTTGTGATCCCCGCTTCCAAAGCAAAGCATGGCGAATTTGTAGTTCAGTACCAGGATACGGTGACTGTCTACAAAAAGATGAAATCCTTCCAGCTTCTCTTCTATCCCGGGGATCAGCGCAAGGCCATGTTTGAAAGTACCCTGCATAAAATGTTGGTTGATCTTTGCCGTGCTGCTGTAGATAAATGCCTGTATGCGGAAGCTGTCGTGGTTCCTGACTCTTTCTGTTTGTGCCAGTTTCTCCAAATGTTTCAGTGTTTTTTCAAACTGCCGGTAATTACGAAGGTCAAAATGCGCATTCAGCAGGTTATGCAATCCTTTTATATAGTGCCCCGTTTCCACCCGTATCATCAGCGGTTGTTCGGCAAACAGGTTCACCCACTTCTGTGTATAGCGGTAATACTGGAGAAAATCCTGGCGGATAAATGCATACCAGGTATAACTCTGGTACAGGTACAATCTTTCATAAAAACCTGTTTGTTCCCAGACATCTTTGGTCAGGTTATCCTTCATGAACTGCCGGATATCTTTTTCGTCTTCTTCATTCCGGGCATGACCGTGCTCCACATACCAGCTATATAGTTTAAGGGCGAGATTGGAAAGCCTTGCCACCATTGCGATATGACGGCTCACTTCGTTGGCTTCGTAGGATAGGCTCTCTGCCCTGTCCTGCATACTCCGGGTGATATGCAAATTCTCGATCCTTTTTTCCAGTGCGATCAGTTGCGGCAGGAAATTGAATTTCTGGTTGGCTTTTGCGATCTCTTTGGCTCTTTCAATGATCCGCAGGCTTTGCAAGAACAACCCTTTTTTGTAAAGGATATGGGCATAGTCGAATTGTTCGTTTAACTGGAGATCGAGGCTATCCGCACTTTTCAGCAATCGCAGGCTGGCCATGATCTGTTTGTACAAATGGCTTTTCAGGTTCGCCAGCTGGGGTTTGGTGACACCTGCCATTTTCTTCAGAAGAGCTTTTTCATCGTATTCCTTCAGTTTGTCAAGGGCATCGAAGAGACGGACGATCTTCAGGTCCTCTTTGCCTGAACTGCGTTTGATATAGAGCTTAAAATGCCTTTTTTCCGCTTTTTCCAGCGATTTGATCAGTTGAAATAATATATCAGCAGCACGGTTGGGCATCATTGCAAATTTATTCCGGAACTAAGGACTGGCAAGGGTTTTATTAAAAATGACTCCGGTAGGCATCATAGAAACCCCGCTAAGTTGGGTTGAACAGGCCACCCACAGGGCTTAGCTTTGTTGGACAAAGATGCAGGGTTTCAGTAAGGCAAGCAATCGTTAGTGAAAAGCAAATCGTAAGAGGCCTGGAAGTGCATCAACAGATACACGTATTTTCTAAGAATTTCATATGGCAAGCAATCGTTAGAGGTCAG
>DASYLC010000080.1:0-23663 GCA_036009775.1 Chitinophagaceae bacterium | reverse complement strand
CCGCTCCCTTATTTTTTCTCAAATTCCTTCTGGTACTGATCGCTTTCGGACTGGGTGTGGTGGCAGTGATGAATCCCCGTCAACCGGGTGAATCCGAAGCCGTGAACCGGAAAGGTATTGATATCGCGATTGCGCTGGATGTAAGTAAAAGCATGCTGGCTGCTGACCTGGCACCTAATCGCCTTGAAAGAGCCAAGCAATTCATCACCCGGCTGATGAATGAAATGCCCAATGACAGGATCGCCCTGGTATTGTTTGCCGGCAAGGCTTACTTGCAAATGCCGATGACAGTGGATCACGGAGCCGCCCGTTTGTTTGTTACTTCTGCCACACCGGATGTGGTACCGCAGCAGGGTACCGTTATCAGTGATGCACTGGAGAGAAGTGTAGCGGCATTCAATATCGCGGATAAAAAATTTAAAACAGTAGTGTTGATCTCCGATGGAGAAGATCATGATGAGGATGCGGTAGCCACTGCCAAAAAATTATCGGAACAGGGTGTCATGATCAACACGGTCGGCATCGGTTCACCGGAAGGATCTACGATCATCGACCCGGCTACCGGGGATGTAAAAAAAGATGTTTCCGGCAATCCTGTTATTTCAAAACTGAATGAAGAAGTATTAAAAGAGATCGCACAGGAGACCAATGGGGTCTATATCCGTTTGCAGGGAAGTGATGCCGCTGTTACCATGCTGACAAAACAATTATCTACCATCGATCCGGCTGCCTATACCGACCTCTCGCAGGTGAATTTCAAAACGTATTATATGTGGCTTGTAGCGGCGATGCTTATCCTGTTACTGGCGGAGAATTTTATCCCGGAAAGAAAAAAGATAATGGCAGCATGAAAAATTACCTGTTCATACTATTGCTTTTTGTAGCAACCCGTGTGATGGCCCAGTCAAAGCCGGCGGATAAAACGGTCCTGGCGGGTAATGAATATTATAAGAGTCAGCAATATGCAAAAGCTGCGGAAGAATACCGTAAGGCGCTGGAAGCTGATCCTGCGAATAAAACTGCAAAATTCAATAAGGGCAATGCGCTGTATAAGCAGGATATGAAGGTAGAAGCCTCCATCCTGTTCAACGAATTGACGACTGATGATAAAAATATTCCCCTGCGTTCCAAAGCATTTTATAATAAAGGCGTCATACTCAGTAACCAGAAGAACCTGGAAGAAAGTATCGAAGCGTATAAGAATGCATTGCGCAATGATCCCGCAGATAAAGAAGCAAGAGAGAACCTGCAAAAAGCCCTGCTGGAACTGAAAAAAAAGAATGAGGAGAAAAAGAAAGAGCAGGATCAGCCAAAGAAAAAACAGGAGCAGCAGCCAAAAAAACAGCAACAGCCCAAAATGAATCCCAAAGAAGCGGAGCAACGTCTCAAACTACTCCAGCAAAAAGAAAAAGAAGTACAGGAACGGGTGCAGAAAGAGAAGACAAAAACGGGCGGTTCTGCCGTTAAGGACTGGTAATGAATGTGAAAATGTGAAAGTGTGAAAATGAACCCTTTCTGTGACATGCTTGCTGCATTTTGTTGCGTAAATTTGCAGGGTAACTAATTTTCATATTCCCACATTTTTCACTCCCGGTAGCTATCGGGACCACATTTGTCCATGCAACTATACAGTGCATCCCTTACTGAGTATAAACGGCTTGCCACCAGGGAAGTGAAGGTCGGCGATCTGCTGCTCGGAAATTTCCATCCTGTCCGGGTGCAGACCATGACCACGACCGATACGATGGATACGATCGCCACGGTGGAACAAAGCATCCGTTGTATAGAAGCCGGCTCCGAGCTGATCCGCATCACCGCCCCTTCCAAAAAAGAAGCGGAGAATTTACTGAATATAAAAAATGAATTGCGCAAAAGAGGATACAATACTCCTATTGTAGCCGATATTCATTTTACTCCCAATGCCGCGGAGATAGCAGCAAGGATCATTGAGAAAGTGAGGGTGAATCCGGGCAACTATGTCGACAAGAAAAAATTCGAACAGATCGAATACACGGATGCGGAATACGCAGAAGAGATAGATCGTATCCGTGAACGGTTCACACCGTTGGTGAAGATCTGTAAAGAGTACGGCACAGCAATGCGGATCGGTACCAACCACGGTTCACTCAGCGATCGCATCATGAGCCGTTATGGTGATACGCCGATCGGGATGGTGGAGAGTGCGATGGAGTTTTTGAGAATAGCAAGAGCAGAGACCTATCATAATATTGTGCTGAGTATGAAGAGCAGCAATCCCCAGGTAATGGTACAGGCTTATCGCTTATTGATCAAAACAATGCATGATGAGTTTGGTGAGATATATCCGTTACATCTTGGTGTGACTGAAGCGGGTGACGGTGAAGATGGAAGAATAAAATCGGCAGTCGGTATCGGGACATTGATGGAAGACGGCATTGGTGATACGATCCGGGTGTCATTGACGGAGGATCCCGAGTTTGAGGTACCGGTTTGTAAGGATTTGGTGAAGAGGTATAGTCGGGAAGACGGAAAGACGGAAAGCCGGAAAGACGATTTGATCATTGTTGAAAGTTCTTTCGGACTTCCGGACTCACGGACTTCCGGCCTTTTTTACTCCCCGTTTGAGTATAAAAGAAGAGAGACCTTTGCGGTGGATAATATCGGAGGAAAACATGTGCCGGTTGTTATTGCGGATCTGAGTAAAATTGAAAAAATTACTCCGCCTGATTTAAAGAGTGTCGGGTATAATTACGATGTGGCAACTGACAAGTGGAATATCGGTGACGCCGCAGCGGATTATATTTTCACCGGCAACCAGGTACTGGATTTTGCATTGCCGGGTACTTTGAAAGTGATCGTGTATCCTGCTACATGGGCATTGGCAACAGATAAAACAAAATATGTTCCCATTTTCAGCGATGGCGGCTATGCGGAAGCCGGAACGAAAAGTGATACGTTGAATTTTGTAATGATCGATTGTTATAATAATGGGGTAGACGAACCATCTGTTTTCCTGGAAAAAATCGCAAACGATCCGGCTGTGGTGATCTGCCTGAGTTCGACCAATATAAATGCAATGCAATCCGTCCGCCGTATGTTCATGGAACTGATGAGCAGGGATATCAAAAACCCGGTGATACTGATCACCGATAGTAACTGGCAGACACCGGATGAGCACCTGATCCATTTCGCCACAGAGACCGGGGCTTTGTTCCTGGAAGGAATGGGAGACGGTATCTGCCTCGGCTATAGTGAAAATGCACGAATGTCCGCCAGCATGAACGGGCCGGACGGCGAAAATCTTAATGCAACGGGAAGAACTTATCTTGAAGTAAAAGACATTTATCAATTCACCAATAATACCGCGTTCAGCATTTTACAGGCTACAAGAACAAGGATCTCCAAAACAGAATATATAAGTTGTCCCAGTTGCGGGCGCACTTTATTTGATCTCCAGGAAACCACGGCAAAGATCCGGGCCGTGACGAATCACCTGAAAGGGGTGAAGATCGCCATCATGGGATGCATAGTCAATGGCCCGGGGGAAATGGCCGACGCGGATTTTGGTTATGTAGGCAGCGGCCCGGGAAAGATCACGTTATACAAAGGAAAGGAAGTGATGAAGCGGAACGTGAACAGCGAAGTGGCGGTGGAAGAACTGATCAATTTAATTAAAGAGAATGACGCCTGGGTAGAAATATAAACCTTCCACATGAAAAAATTATCCGGGCTTATTCTTTTTATTATTGCTCTGCTCGCTGATCTTATTGGTACCTGGTCAAATAATGAATGGCTCCAGTATATCTCCAAACCACTGATCATCCCGGCGCTTATATTTTATTTCCTTTGCCTGGCGGAGCCCCGGAATTATTTTTCCGGCAAATGGGTTGTCATAGGCCTGTTCTTTTCATGGGTTGGTGATGTGCTGCTGATGTTTGTTGCAAAGAATGAGATCTTTTTTTTATTGGGCCTTGCTTCTTTCCTGCTGGCACATATCTTTTATATTCTGTTCTTCCAGCGGGTAATAAAAGAAGAGAAGGTAAAGTTCAGACCCTGGCTATTGGCTATTGTGGCCATTTATTATACAGCCCTTGTCAGTTGGCTGTTTCCACACCTTGGCGACATGAAAGTGCCTGTGTTGATATATGGATTAGTGATCAGCACCATGTTCCTGCTGGCGATGCACATGCTGTTCATCAAAAATAAAGCAGCAGGTAAATGGATGATGGCAGGGGCATTGCTCTTTGTTATCTCTGATTCAATATTAGCGGTCAATAAATTTTATCACCCATTCGAAACCGCTGGTATTTTAATTATGGTGACGTATGGTCTTGCGCAATTATTTATTGTGAAAGGGAGCACAGGGGTCATCAATTCTGCCAATAAAGAATAGTTTTGCCCGGTAATGAACAGAACCCTGAAGAGTGCGACGCAACGGACGACGATAGTAGTACAATAGCCGGGTTCTAAATATAAATTATGCAAAAAACAGATTTTCTTGTCATCGGTTCAGGAATAGCAGGATTGACCTACGCATTGAAAGTGGCCCATAGTTTTCCTGATAAGAAAGTGATCGTGATGACCAAGGCCGCGGCCGATGAGACCAATACCAAATATGCCCAGGGCGGGATCGCGGTGGTGAATGACCTGGAGAATGACAGTTTTCAAAAACATATTGATGATACATTGATCGCCGGCGACGGATTGTGCAACCGGAACGTAGTAGAGATCGTGGTAAAAGAAGGGCCCGATAGGGTGGAAGAGATCATTAACTGGGGAGCCAAATTCGACAAGGAGGAAGATGGGGATTACAAAAGAGGAAAAGAAGGTGGTCACTCGGAGTTCCGTATCCTGCATCATAAAGATGTGACGGGAAAAGAAATGGAAAGAGCACTGCTTGATGCGTTGGCGCAGCAAAAGAATATCGAGTTCATCAAGCATTGTTTTGTTGTCGATATCATTACCCAGCACCATCTCGGTTACCTGGTGAACAAAGCCACACCGGATGTGGAATGTTTTGGGGTGTATGTATTGAATCTCCAGAGCAATAAGATCGAGAAAATATTATCAAAGATCACGTTGCTGGCTACGGGTGGAAACGGCCAGGTGTACCGCACGACCACGAATCCTTCTATCGCGACAGGCGATGGGGTTGCGATGGTATACAGGGCCAAGGGCAGGATCGAGAATATGGAATTCATCCAGTTTCATCCGACGGCTTTATATGAACCGGGTGTAAAAGGACAGGCATTCCTGATCACGGAGGCGGTCCGTGGTGACGGAGGAATTCTGCGGAATAAAAAAGAAGAAGCGTTCATGGAGAAGTATGATCCGAGAAAGGACCTGGCACCCCGGGATATTGTGGCAAGGGCGATCGACAGTGAGATGAAAAGAACAGGTACAGAACATGTGTGGCTGGATTGCCGTCATTTTACCAAAGAGAAATTCACGGAACATTTCCCGAATATCTATGAAAAGTGTATATCGATCGGTATCGATATCACCAAAGACATGATCCCTGTGGCGCCGGCAGCGCATTATAGTTGTGGTGGTATCAAAACAGATGAATGGGGTAGAAGTTCTATCCGTAATCTCTATACCTGTGGCGAATGTGCTTCCACCGGATTGCATGGCGCCAACCGGCTGGCGAGTAATTCATTGCTGGAAGCCATGGTATTTGCGCACCGTTGTTTTGTGGATGCGGCCGAGAAGATCGGTTCGGTTGATCTCAATGATGCTATCCCGGACTGGAATGCAAAGGGCACGACAGAACCCAAAGAAATGATCCTGATCACCCAAAGTCTGAAAGAATTGCAGCAGGTGATGAGCGATTATGTGGGTATCGTCCGGAATGATACCCGTTTGCAAAGAGCCATGCGTCGTCTCGACCTGCTATGGGAGGAAACAGAACAGTTGTATGAAAGCAGTTCGGTCTCGCCGCAGTTGCTGGAATTGCGGAATATGATCACGGTCGGCTACCTGATCGTAAAAGGGGCCAGCTTCCGTAAAGAAAGCCGCGGCCTTCATTATAATACGGATTACCCGGGCAAGAGCGATCTTGTTCAAAATATCGTCTTGTAGGTTTAAACTAAGCGGGAATCATCGATATATCCGGGGATGATGAGCTATTCAGTTTGGAATACAGGCACACGGATTTAACAGATAGGACGGATATGCTTCGGCAGGCTCAGCACGGATTTTAATTCTGTGAACAGAATTAAAAAGGATCGCCAGGGAATATTGAAATTAATAATTCCGAGAAGCAGAATTGATCCCTGTGTATCCCTCTCGTCTGTGTTCCTGTATTTTTCCTGGCAAATTTCAAGCTGCAACATTTGCCGGAATGAGTTTTGATTCTATATAATCTGCTTTGGTATTATCTTTGCCCACCATGTATTATGTTGTTTACGGTTTCATCTGGCTCCTGTCCCTGCTTCCACTAAGAGTATTGTATGTTCTTTCGGATGGATTCTATGGCCTTGTATTTTATATTCTGAAGTACAGGCGTACGATCGTGCTGAACAACCTGCTGATCGCATTCCCGGAGAAGACGGAGAAAGAAAGAAGGCAGATCGCCAGGAAATTCTACAAGAACCTGATGGATATGTTCATCGAAACCATTAAAATGGTTTCAGCTTCCGATAAATACATTGCCAAAAGAGTAAAGGCCAACTGGGATGTGGTCAATGCATTGCATGCAACGGGTAAAAGTGTGCAGATCCACTTGGGTCATAATTTCAACTGGGAATGGGGAAATAATGTATTTGTCGATGAAACACCTTACCAGTTGCTGGCTGTATATATGCCGATCTCCAATAAGATATTCGAACGATTGTTCTATAAATTACGTACCCGCAACGGCGCTATTTTTTTAAAAGCCACGAAGATGAAGGAAGAGTTCCTTCCTTACAAGGACAAACAATACTTGCTGGGGTTGATCGCGGACCAGAACCCGGGTCACCCGGGCAATGCCTGGTGGTTCCATTTTTTTGGCAAGCCGGCGCCTTTTCTGAAAGGCCCCGCGAAAGCGGCCCTCCTCAATGATACGGCTGTTGTATTTGCATTTATTCATAAACCCCGCCGCGGTTATTATGAAGCTGTTTTTTCCCTCGCGGCAGCCGACACAAAAGGCATGTCGGAAGAACAGCTGACGGAAAAATTTGTACGCTACCTGGAAGGAGTGATACGAGAATATCCCGAAAGCTGGTTGTGGAGCCATCGCCGCTGGAAATGGGATTGGAAGGAAGAATATGGCGGGATCATATCTTAAAAAGAACGCCCCGCTTTAAACGGGGCGTCCGATATACACTATTTATTTCTTTTCTTTTTTCTTGTGACCTTTCAGCTGAAGGTAATCGAGGAAGTAGATCACCTTGAATGAAAGGTTATTCTCATGCGGCAGTTCCATGCTGTTGGAAAAATTCTTGACATAATCGTGTTGGGTCACTCTTGTGAAGTCTCCATCTGGTAGTGAATTCTTCCAGACAATATTGATAAAGCTTCCCGGGGCGAACTGCCAGGTATATACGGCATCCACATTGAATACGTTATAATTTACATCAACGTTATCCGTAAATACTGTTGGAGAAAGACCGCCATCCGGTTGTAAAAGGAAGAATTTCTCATATTTCACCTGGCTCCAGTAATGACGGATGCTGGTATTGATACTCATTTTGGCATTGAAGCTGTATTTAATGCTCAGGCTGTTATCTACCGTTTTGATATCCCGCACACCCATGATCACGTTTTCACCGGAGAGCCCGGTAAAACCGGCGAAACCTGTATTTTGATTTTGCGGGGCAAGGTTCAGGCTATGACTGACAGAGAATTTATTGCTGAAGCGGTAGCGATTGTTCAGGTTGAAATTGTACCGTTCACTGTTGAACAGGCTTCTTTTTACATACATCAGTTCGCTGTACACACTATATTTTTTGGCTCCGTTGGTCTCGAACCATGCATCGAGGAAATAGTTTGACCAACCCCTGAAGAAGCGGCCATCCTTACGCGGCTCATAAAAATCATTGTATTTGGGTTCGTAACCGATGAGAGCACCGACAAACCAAAGATTTTTCATCTGGCCATTTACGTTGGCATTGAAATTGGCGTTCTGAAACTTACCGTTTGAAAGCCTTCTTGAATAATAAGCGTTAAAGTTCAGGTAGATATTATTATAGAATGATTTGGGTTTGATCCAGCGGTAACCCACCCATGCAGAATGGTCGATATAGTTATTATTGGTGAAATAAGCCATATCGCTCGGATCATATTTTGTATTAGCCAGTTCCTGTCCGATGTTGAAATTAAAACGACCGCTGGTCTTGCCAAAACCCAGGCTATGACTGTAACCACTCCGCGTACTGCCGTCCGCTTCGATACCGATCTGCCGGCTATTGGCCACTTTACCATTGACATTCCACATATTCTTTTTGTCATTGATACTGAAAAGCGCTGCTGTTACATTTGCATCGTAGTCACTCCCACTGCGCCACACATTGGTATTGACCAGGGACAGGCTGGAGTTGTTCTTTATGGTCTGGTCCAGTACGATGACACTATAATTTGTCAGCGGGTCAACCACCACTTTACGTTGCTCCTTGGTGGTCAAATTTTCCAGTGTAGCATAACGGGTGTTGGTTACAGCATTCAGCACACCAATACCAAGACCTTTGGAGGTTCTGCCGGAGATCTTGGTGGCATTGATCAATTTTGATTGCGCAGGATTTTTTTTGACCTTATCATTAGTTGATGCATAATCGTATGCGCTATGGAGTAGTACCGGATCGATACCGATCCGTCTTGCATAAAATAAATTACCCTTGGTAAATAATTCAGTCCCTTCTGTAAAGAAAGGCCTGTTCTCTGTGTATTTTATTTCAAAGGGAGAAAGGTTAAATACCCTTCTGTCACTTTGTACCTGCCCGAAATCCGGAACAAGCGTAGCGTCCAGGGTAAATGCCTGGTTGATACCATACTTTACATCCATGCCACCGTTCACTGATGATGTCCATTCTTTTTCATCGGGTTTGCCGGATTTATAATGGTCGATATAAGTTGAGAAGTAAGGGGAGAATTGCAGGCGCAGCGGTGGTTTGATACCGCTGATGCCGGTCCAGAGCGCTTCCTGTGTTAAAAAGCCATTTACATTCGGATCGATAGGATTCCAGGTATACTGTTGTTCTGTCTTTCTTCTTCTGCGGGTGATATTCATGCCCCAGTTCTGCACATCTTTTTTCCCGAAACGAATAGCAGAATAAGGAATGAACATTTCAAAGCTCCATCCATCGTTGTGAAGCACCACATTGCTTTTCCAAACGGCATTCCAGGAAAAGTCCTCGCCGTCATTGGTCATCTTTGCATCCCATTGTTCGCCAAGTGGCGTAACAAAATATTCAAAGCCGTTTTGTTTGTCATAATACGTATCGAAGATCAAACCTATATAATCATTTGTACCAAAGCCGTCACGGCCGGACAGTTCCATGGCAATACTGTCTTTGGTACGTTCATAACAATAACCGCCAAAATAAATGCCCTGGTCGTCGTACATCAGGTAGGAGATGGTCTTTGTCTCGGGTTTTTCAACGGCACCGACTGTCGGCCGGAATTCGATCAGTTCGGTCATGACCGCTGCATCTTTCCATGCTTCGTCATCGATCAGTCCATCGATCTTTACAGATTTTGTGGTCCGCTTGGCGGCCAACTGTTTGGGGGCAGGCGCCTGGGAAAAAGACTGGCCACACAAAAGGAACAGGGCTGCTGCTAGGAATAAACTGGCTTTGATTTTCATGACTATACTTTAAACAGTGGTTAGGACGCATAAACCAGGGGTATTGTTACCGTCGACTTCTACAAACTCCTAATTCATTCGTTTTTCAAAAATAGTATCCTCTAAAGGGGGAAAATCGTTTATTTATCTGAAAGGTGACAATTTCCTGACGAATGGTTAAAAAGGCGGGGCGTTAACTTTTTATTGGCAAAAAAGAAAGAGCCGGTCGGAGGACCAGCTCTTTTTATTTCCGGGCTAAAGATGAGGCTTATTGCTTGATAAATGACCTGATTTGACGGCCATCTCCATTTTCTGTTACGAGATAATAAGTTCCTGCCGGTAAATGCTGTACCGGGATACTGGTAGCATTCATTCCCTCCTGCAGTTGCAGTGATCTGTTGTAAAAAGATTGACCAGTCGCATTGTTGATGTATATGCTGACCGGCGAGTTTTTCCGGGAGGGCAGTTGTAGCTGCAATACGTCATGAGCAGGGTTGGGAAAGAGTTGTATATCCGGCAGGCTGTTATTATTCTTAATAACGACCACACGGCTATAGGTAAAAGCGCCATCGATGTCAACCATTTTCAACCGGTAGAAATTAGTGGTAGTTGATGCGGAAACATCGAGGAAAGAATAATATGTTTTATCGTTTGAGTTCCCTTTCGCACTTATATTTCCCAGGGTATGAAAGTTAGTACCATCGGAGCTTTTTTCGATCTCAAAATGAGAGGTGTTTTGTTCGCTGATCGTTTCCCAGTTCAGTTTGATACCGGCCGCTTGTTTGGAAACGGTGAATTCTCCCATTTTTAATGGCAGGGAGAAGGGAGTCAAAGTGGCGATCTCGGCAGCTGATAGAGCCCGGTTATAAATTCTTATCTCATCTATTTTACCACCGAAAGGGTTATAGCGGGGAGGAGTATAACCGCCATAGCACATAGCTCCTGCCTGCATATTGATCGGGTAGGTAGGGGCCGTGGTTCCTTCCGTTGTCGATAACCGGAAGGCGCCATCGATATATAAGGAGATAGTACCATTATTTCTTACCGCCGCTACATGGTGCCAGGTGCCGATGGTAAAATTGGTGGCGGCAGCACTTCCTACAGAGTTATTCTTATAGTTGAACTGTAAGTTCCAGGTTCCTGCCACAGTGGACCAAAGCCAAACACCCCATCCGCCATAGTTCAGGCAATTGTCGAGCAGGCCGCTGGTGGCATTCCCGTTAAAAAAGAAGGAGAAGGAAATGGTGAAATTGTTAGTTCCGGTAAAATCGCAGTTGCCATTGTCAACAAAATCGATATAGGAGTTGAGATTACCTCCCAATTGCAAGGCCTTGTTGGCGCCACCTGCATTATTGGTGGTATAAGAGGTGCTGACTGCCGAAGCCGTTACATTGGCGGGGCCGATATTGGTAGTATTGCCATCAAGTTTAAAATGGGCCAGCAGCCCAACGGTAGTGGGCTGTGCAAAGAGGGAAAAACTGAGCAGGCAGGAGCCGGTCAAAAGTACAAGCAGCAAGAATAGTTGTTTACGTTTCATAACCCGTGTTTTTTTTAATATGAATGAATGGTGGTTTTCACAGGGCTTTTAATGAAATAGGGGTAACTGCGTAAAACTCGGGATGAAAAGAGGATGAGAACAGGGGGTAAAGGCGGAGATTGGGAGGGTGAAAACACGGTGGGGGTAAAAGCAATAAGCCATCTTAGGATGATGGCTTATTAAATGCATGCTATTTTCTCGAACAGGCGCAGACTTACAATTCAAATATATCAGCATTGAATGTTACGCCTACATTGGAGTTAAACCCTCTCATCTCCCTGATGGAGATCTTTTTTTCAGAGCCTAATACATGACGCATATCGGCAAAAATTTGAAATCCCTTAATTTGAAAAACTGTTTTGAAGCCAAAGGACCAGATCTCTGATGGCAACGTAAGGCTATTAAATATTTTCCTGTAATCAGCATTATCTTCGTCCGGGATATTCAGGGCCGAGATATAGGGAGTAAAAGAGAACCCAAATTGCGTTTCGCCAGCAACATGACTGAAAATATAAGAATAGCCCAATGTGTAGGTAAGCGTTGAAAAGTGGCCGCTGGTAGTTTTTCCCTGCACGGAAGAAGTATCTACCTTGATATTTTTTTGGGAAAACTCAAAAAAAGGAGAAAGGAAATGTTCAGATTGACCCTTGATAGGGTAAATCCTTCTTACAGTAGCGAGAAAAGAGTGGTTCCCCACCTCCGGGAAAAGAAGTGTGCTGGCCAAAATACTATCATTATTTGTCGCGTTTTTATTAAAGGATAGATAGACTTCCCAGTACCTGCTATTTTTACTATTGAACCAGGGAATAATAGAAACCGCAATCTTTCCCGAAGAGTTTAATTTATTTAATGTCTCCGTGTTTAAATTCCCAATACCATAAAGGCTCAGCACTTTATGCGGAATGGCAGGAGTGGCTGGCACTTCCGCGACGCCCATTGCAGCCTTAACCGCCGCAACAGCTGGAATATCCCTTGCAATTTTTGTGGTCATTCCCTGTTGCGTCATTCCGGCCAGGCTCAACATTGTAATAATAATTGATAGCAGTAATAACTTTTTCATAATAGCTGATTTTAGGCCCAACGTTCCGAAAAATGGTAGTTGAAACGGAGCAGGAAATCACGGAAAATGGAAGGGTGAAAACACGGGGTAGTAAAGGTTAATTCACTCCCGGATCGGTTGTTTGGAAGTATGAGATTTGGGTCGTAGTTTAATTTATTCTTTCACCTAAAAGAAGTTTTATGAAAAAATCGAACCAACTAATTGTATTTCTATTTGTAATAGGCTTGTTCTTTAACAGTAAGAGCTATAGCCAATGTGATCCTTGTCCCCCGAATACCAATCCAGTTCCTCAAGCCAGTGTTGATAAATACAAGGAAAACTATGCTAACAATTTCCGTACAAACACTGCCAGAAGGAAAACCCATTCTATCTCAGTTGATTTTTCCCGGCAATCTATTATTGAGTTCTATAAAAGGAACTTTATAGATATTGTGGGAGTACATAGTGGAATGAATATCATTTTCATTAGTTATGGAGATATAATCCTGCCGGGTCAAAAACATAAGGACCAGATAGGGCTGATGATCCGGCCCGCTGATCTGAACTGTAAGTCGGTTGCTTCAGCATTCAGCATCGCTAATAATTCTTTTGATCAAAAGCAAGGAAGTCATTCGAATACTCCCTTCTCAAATTTATGTGGAGCAACTGAAGGAGATGATTTTAAAAGAAAGTATGGAGGTATTTATCCGGCCATTAGCAAAAACCAATATACTACCCGTATACATTTCAAAGTCGAAATGCTGCAACTAATCTATGATTTCCTGATCGCGGATGTAGCGTTAAATTATAAAGGAATAAGGTTTGATTTTGGGTCGTATAATGCACCTGACATGGCCTGTGGTCAAGCTGATCCGAATCAGATAAGTTTATTTATTTCACCCGTTTTTAAAGATGGCAGCGCAGATCTTAATGCATTATTCAAGTTTATAGATGAAAAATATAAGACATTAAAAAATGGAATCAGGATTCGTGATACATTTAATCATGGGGAATTATGCCCTAAAATTTGTGATTAAACCAACACAGTTACTTTAAGTTATTCTTTTACCTAAACTTAAAACAATGAAAATCCGGAACTTTTTATTATGCCTGGCATTTATACTTTCCTCATTTTTTTCAAATTCTCAAATAATTACCTGTAATTCGATTCCTGACAAGTGTCTCGCCATCCAAAGGCCCGGGTTTTCATTACTTTCAAGTGAGGAATCAACGGCATATATCAAAAATTACAGGAATAATTTTAAGAAAAAAGATAATACCCATACAAAAGCGATATATTTTTCCAAAGACGTTTTTTGCCTGCTCGATACCTTTTTAAGAAAATATAGCGGACATTATACTGGAATAAATACGCACTTCATCGTATACGATGCTTTGATGACTTCCGGGCAAAAGGATCGTGAACAAATGTCATTGTATTTTACGCCGGTATATCAAAAAAGGAAATCAGACTACACGGGGCTACGAAATTTCTACGAAACTCTTGATGATAAAACATGCGGGAAGCCTGTGACAACTAATTATGGCCAACCATGCCCTAAGAATTGTGACTTGAAAACTCAGGAATGGGGTGGAAATATATCCAGGACCTATGACCCAGTAACCGAAGTAAGTTTGCAATCTGTTCTGTTCCACGATCCTACGACTGCGATGGATTATAAAAGAAATTACAAAAAAGAATATTGTAGACTTAATCGAAAACATACAAAGTTTCTTTTCATGTATGCAGGTTTTTTCCGGTTTGTGGGTAGTTTCCTAAAAGCTAACCCCAATTGTGCTGGTATTGGAGTATATTTTGCAAGCTATAATCATAAACCTGTGACCGGAGTATCTGGGCAAGCACGGAGGAAGCAGATTACTCTCATTTTTGCACCGTTATTTAAGATTAATGGTAGGTTGGAACCTTCGTTTTGTGCATTTAATTGCTACCACGAAAGTCTGCCAGGTAATAAGCGACTGGAATTTGAAACTATCGGCGCATTTAGTGGAAACCACGGTGAACTTTGCCCTAAAATTTGCGATTAATGTTCCCACTACCATTACATATCTGGTTTGAAATCGGAGCATTCCTGGTCTGCCTGATATGTTTTCGGAATATCAGGCAAACATCTCTTAAATGGCTTCTACCTTTTATGCTTTTTATTGTGTCAGTCGAATTAACAGGAAGATATGTCAAGAAAGAACTAGGAGAGCACGGAATTAATCAATCAATTTATAATATTTCTATTCCTTTGGAATATTTGTTTTATGCGTTTGTATTCCGCATCCACTATGAAAATAAAGTCTATAAGCAAGCATCGGCAATCTTTATAACGATCTTTCCTGTATTTGTTTTGGTGAATATTTTATTTATCCAGGGGTTTGGCGGATATAATTCAAACATTGTTAAAATAGGGACTTTGTCGATGGTGTTATTGGCATGTTTTTATTTTTTAGATCTTTTAAGGATGGAGGGAGATGTAAAATTATTACAGATTCCGATGTTTTGGATTGCAACCGGTGTATTGTTGTTTAATGCAGGTGAATTTCTTTTTAGTATTGCACTTGATTATCTTTTCGATAAATTTCCAAAGGAAACATTCAAGGTCTTTGGCTCTATTATTTTCAAACTGATTTGTGTATTGTACACGTGTATAAGTATTTCGGTTTTATGTTCAGGGAAGAAACTTCAGAAAGCTTAAAGCAGCTGATATATGGCGGAACAATAGCCTTTTTGATATTGGCCGGCTTTGTCATTTTTTTTCTATTGATGTATATGAAGCGGAAAACAAAAAATATTTTGGAAAAAGAACAGCTCCGGTCTGGGTTCCAAAAGGAACTTCTTCAAACCCAACTGGAGATACAGGAACAAACACTGAAAACGATCTCAGAAGAGATACACGATAACATCGGACAGGTACTCAGCCTGGCCAAATTAAAATTAAACACCATAGATACAGGCAATGAAGTAACATTGAAAGAAAAGATCATGGATTCCAAAAACCTGGTCAGTAAAGCGATCCAGGATTTGCGGGATCTTTCCCGCAGTTTGAATACAGATAATATCGCTTCGATGGGATTGCTCCGGGCGCTGGAATATGAACTGGAAATGATACGGAAAAGCGGTTTTGAGACAGTACTGGAAATAAAAGGCGATACCAAAAGGATGGAACCCCAAAAAGAACTGATCGTTTTCCGCATCATTCAGGAAACGCTGAACAACATTATCAAACATGCAGAAGCGAAAAGAATAATGGTCACACTCTCTTACAATAGTGATAAACTTTCACTGGATGTACAGGACAATGGCAAGGGTGCCGATATGGAGGTGCTTGCTGACAATGAGGACAACAATAAGAGTCTTGGCCTCCGGAATATGAAGAACCGGGCGAAAATGATCGGGGCCGAATTTATTTTTGACAGCAGCCCGGGAAAAGGGACCCGTGTCGCGTTGGTCATACCCTTAAATAATCAATAGTACGATGAAGCAAAAAGTAGTGCTGGTAGATGATCATTCGCTGCTCCGCAACGGGCTGGCCGGGGTGGTAAAAGATCTGGGATATGATGTTCTGTTTGAAGCCGACAACGGGAAAGACCTTCAAAAAAAGCTGGATAAAGAGAACCTGCCAGATTTTGTGTTATTGGATATCAATATGAAAGAAATGGACGGGTATGAAACGGCGCAATGGCTTAAAGCTACATACCCGCTTATAAAAATATTGGCGCTTAGTATGTATGATGATGAAAATGCTATCATTAAGATGCTCAAGAACGGAGCCCGTGGATATATACTAAAAGACAGTGAACCAGGTGAGCTCCGGACGGCACTGGATGCGATCATAACCAAAGGATATTATTATTCCGAATTGGTAACCGGAAAACTGATTCATTCCATTAACCGGTCAGATGACGAAGCTGCCGCAGGGAATATCGCCAAACTCAATGACCGGGAAGTGGAATTTTTAAAACTGGCCTGTTCCGAACTCACCTATAAAGAGATCGCGGCTCAAATGCACTTGAGTCCCCGAACTATTGACGGATACCGGGATGCGCTTTTTGAAAAGCTGAACATCAAGACCCGCACCGGGCTCGCCATCTACGCCATAAAAAACGGGGTTGTAACGATATGATTTCTGTTGGCAAATTGTTCACCAATAATTTACTAATTTGCCCCACCGGAAACAATTTTCGGAATTATTAAACTACACATATGTCATCCCCAACCCCCGCCATATTCTGGCCCCATAGTGAGCACTGGTCTGTAAAGATCCCGCTTCAAACACCGCATTACCGTATGCCCAGCATGGGTGAAAAAGGATACGTGGTGCTGAAGACACTCGATATCGATCATATTCCATCTGCTGAATGGGAGAACCTCGTGTATATGGACTGGAAAAGTGGTGGAGATACCAATTTTGCCCCGCTGGCTTCCTGTGACGGAACCAATGAGTGTAAAGGGTTCTGGGAAAATGGGAAGACCGATAAAGATGCCATCTTCACTCCCAATGCGGAATTATGCCCGACCCTGATGAAGTATATCAGGTCGATCCCGGCCAATTTCGGAAGAGTGAGGATCATCCGCCTGGAACCACAAGCCCATGACCAGGCCATCCGCTCTGTGCACCGGGACGATAATAACAGGCTGAACCCGGAAGATGAAGGATGGGTAGTCAGGATGTGGATCGAATTAACGGATAACCCCGACAGTTATATGCTGCTCTATGACAGCGATGAGAATAATTTACCTGTCAAAGAATCGGAAGCAAGGGTGCCGATGCAAAAAGGTTCTCATTTTATCGTGGATTCACAACGGCTTTGGCATGTAGGCGTACATAACGGAACGAAATCAAGGTATGCCGCCATCATCAGCGTGGAGAGCAGTCCCGAACTGGAGCAATGGGTGCAATCAAAAATGTAATTCAAAATAAAAACCCTCGTTTCGGCGAGGGTTTTTTTATTAGTTCAATACACTGGTCTCCTTTACGATCTCCACTTTTTCCTGTTCCCTGATCTTTCCCCAGCCCCCGAGTACATTGCGTAGATTATGGATGCCCTGTCTTTTTAAAAGTGAAGAAGCAATGACACTCCGGTATCCGCCCGCACAATGCACATAGATATTCTGGTCTTCTTCGAGATTGGCCATTGTCGCCGGGTCTGTCATTTCATTCAGCGGCAGGCTTAATGCATCTTTCAAATGGCCATCCGCGTATTCAGCCGGACGACGGACATCCAATACCACTGCCTTGTCATCATGCGGAATATCCATCATCAGTTCATCGGCTTCCACATCGATGATCATATCGATCGGTTCGCCGGCATTCTTCCATGCATCAAAACCACCCTCCAGGTATCCCGTTACCTTAGAGAATCCAACTCTCGCCATGCGTACGATGGTCTCTTTTTCTTTACCGGGTTCTGTTACCAGTACCATCGGCTGATCAAAGGGCAATACACTTCCGGCCCATTCGGCAAAGCGGCCTTCCAACCCGATAAAAATGGAGCCGGGAATAAATCCCTGGGTAAATACAGTAGCGTGCCGTGTATCGAGAATGATCACATCTTCTTTCACGAGTTCTTTGAACTCCTCAGTTGATAATGCTTTCAATCCCTGTACAAGCACTTCATCCAGGCTATCATAGCCTTCTTTATTTATTTTGGCATTGATCGGGAAATAGGAAGGGGGCGCAGCGATGCCGTCTGTTACTTCTTTTATAAAATCTTCTTTTGTCACCGCCTTCAATGCATAGTTCGTTTGTTTCTCTTCACCGATCGTACTGAATGTATGCGGTCCGAGATTCTTTCCGCAGGAGCTGCCGGGTCCGTGTGCCGGGTAAACGATCACATCATCGGCCAGCGGGATGATCTTTGCCTGTAAACTATCATACATCATTCCTGCCAGGTCATTCATCGTGATCTCTGCATCTTTCTGCGCCAGGTCGGGACGCCCCACATCACCTACAAATAAAGTATCACCGGTGAACACACAATGATCTTTACCGGAAGCATCTTTTAATAAGTAACAGGTGGACTCTAATGTATGACCCGGTGTATGCATGACCACTATGGTCAGATCCCCGATCATAAATGTTTCACCGTCCTTTGCTACATGCACGGGGAATTTTGTCCGTGTACCGGGACCAAATACGATCGGTGCGCCGGTAGCTTTACCCAGGTCAAGGTGACCGCTCACAAAATCAGCATGAAAATGGGTCTCGAAAATATATTTGATCCGTGATCCCCTTTCATTGGCCAATTCAAGATAGGCGTCGATATCCCTCAGGGGATCGATGACGGCGGCTTCACCATTGCTTTCGATATAATAAGCGGCTTCACTGAGACAACCAGTGTATAATTGTTTAATATACATAGTGCAGTTATTTTAACCGGTTTGCCGGGCAGACCGGTTGCAAAAATACTTCATTATAAACAAAGATGCCCGTTGATGGTTCAGTGAAGCGCCGGATACGAACCGTTGTTAGTTAAGGAGTTCCTCGATGAATTTATTAAGCTCCTGCATACGATTGGCGTTCACGGAGTAATAAATGAATTTGCCATCCCGGGTGGTCTTTACAAATCCTGCTTTACGCAAAATTGCAAGGTGCTGAGAAGCGACGGATTGTTCCAGGCGCAGCTTTACATAAAGATCTGTCACCGTCATCTTTCCGTGCTCATCGATCAGTTTGAGGATCTGCTGGCGGAGTTTATGATTAACGGCCCTGAGGGTCATCACGGCCTTTTTTACATTCAACAGGTCAAGCTTAAAATTAGATCCATTCACTGTCACGGTATTCAGGGTTAAAGAGTAGTTGTTCATAGTTTTCTTGATTAGATTAATAACAAAATTACGTTGTCTGCTATTTTTTGCAGTATCAAATTTGTTAATACTTAACCTGTTCAAATATTGTTCCGCACTTAGACGTATTCAGGACTTACTACTTGCGTTTGAATGAAACTCTTTGATATACAAAGGCCCGGTATAGGCAATATCGGCAAACTCCTGGTTGCGAAAGCCCGCTGCTGACAGAATTCCGAGATGAGTGGCATCAGTTTGCGATTCGCTGAAACTGGCATTGGCCGTTTTTATCAGTGGTTGCAATTTCTTAATCCCGTTTCCGCAAAATAATACCTTGTGGCTGGTTAGGATGGGTGTAAAACTATTCTCGTCAATGATGAGTGCATGCGGGGAAACTTTTTCCCACAATGAGTAATCATATAAAGCAGTGAATACTTCCATGCGACGGGCATCTATCAGGGGGCAGATCAGGTCTTCTGCTTCCTCTTTTGCGGCCAGTGCCATCATCTTTAATGTACCTACTGCTATCAATGGTAACTGCAATGCATAGCACAATCCTTTAGCAGCAGCCAACCCAACTCTCAGACCGGTATACGAACCGGGTCCGATACTGACCGCAATGGCGCTAAGATCACGGGGACCTGTATTATTTTTTTTGAGCACCCTGTCAATAGCGACATGCAGCCATCCCGACTGATCTTTTTGATCCTCCAGAACTGCGGATTGCAGGGGTTCTCCGTTCTTCGACAAGCAAATACTTGCCCGGCCCAGCGCTGTATCAATATTTAAGATCAGGCTCATACAGACAGGGCTCGTTTTTGCAATAATGTAGCAGGTTTGTACCTGGAATTTGTTTCAGCAAGCATGGTCAGCAGTTCGTATACATTTTTTAAACCGATCTTTTCACCCCATTCAAAAGGACCATACGGATAATTGGTGCCGAGCTTCATTGCCGTATCGATCTCTTCCGGGGTACTCACTTTTTCTTCGAGTGCGAACCAGGCCTCGTTTATGATCATACTGATAACTCTTGCGGTGATAAAACCCGGTATATCCGGGATCCATTCGATCGTTTTATTGAAAGCAGAAAAAATTTTTTCCGCGGCTGCTTTGTCTTCTTCGTTCGCGGCCGCTTCTATTACGGATCTTTTTAAAAGAGTTCTCCATCCATTTATTCTTATGCAACCTGCCGGGAGCTGGTGAATGGTACTATTCACCGCAGTGACGATGATAGTTGCGGGGCCCAGGCTCTTCAGCTTGTTTATTCTTTCAGCGGAAGGATGAAAGAGAAGATCGATATAGCAATCGGTGCCGCCGGAAAGCTGAGGCTCTTCCTGCCAGGCCAGTTCAATACCATCACGAATTCCCTGGGCCTGTAATTCTTCTTTTAAAACAGCATCGGCAATAACAACGACCTTCATAATCCTTTTTTGCAAAGAAAACGTATAAACCTAAATTCGTTCCATTGAATTTTAAAAACACTCATGAACAAGACCATCATCACAACTGCCCATGCGCCGGCACCTATCGGACCTTATAACCAGGCTGTATTATCCGGGAATATGTTATTCATATCCGGGCAGATCTGTATCGATCCGGCTACCGGTGACCTGAAGAATAAAGATATCCAGGAAGAGACCCACCAGGTGATGCATAACCTCAAAGCGATCCTCCAGCAGGCAGGAATGGATTTCAGCAACGTGGTTAAAACGACCATTTTTATTACGGATATGCACCAGTTCGGAGAGATCAATACGGTCTATGGCAAATATTTTGAAGGCGACCTCCCGGAAGGTAAAGGAGGGTTTCCCGCCCGGGAAACAGTACAGGTTTCCGCACTTCCCAAGTTTGTGAACGTGGAGATCAGTATGATAGCAACCAACTGAACCGCCGTGCCGTTCAGATAAGAAGGTTAGCAAGTTCCGGGATCTGGGCTTTTTTGACTAATTTTCGCTTCCATTTCAAACAACCTTGTCTGCTTCAGAATTACATAGTGATCAACAACTGCTTTTTAAGCTGAATCAAAACGATGAGGAGTCCTTTGTAAGCATTTATAATCGCTACTGGTCGAAACTATATGCGATTGCTTTTAACCGCCTCAACTCCAAACAATCCGCAGAAGATGTGGTGCAGGAAGTGATGATCACTTTATGGCAAAGAAGGAACGAAGTAAATATCCGGAACCTGGAAGCATGGCTCTCTACCGCTACCCGCTATTCTGTTTTCCGGCAACTGGCCCGTTATGGCAGCCAGAAAATTGTTTCTATAAATGCCGTACCCGAAGCGTCTTATGACCAAGGTTTTGACTCCGGTTTCCTCGATAAAATGCTGAAAGAACAGATCCACCGGCTCCCGGAAAGATGTAAACTGGTTTTTCAATACAGCCGTAACCATGGTTTGTCCAATAAAGAGATATCAGGGGAACTGGGTATTTCTGAAAAAACCGTTGAAAAGCATATTACACGGGCACTCCAGAAGATCCGTGAAAAGCTGAGCCAGGTCATCCAGATCATGCTGATCCTCATTTTCCAATATTTTCTTACCACCGGGTAGGGTCAGGCATGTTTCCCGGTACTTCTTAAGGCAGGCCTGTGGTAGATATCCTGACTAACCTATTTTGAAAGCACGACTAACAACACACATATGAGTAATGAAGATTTTTTCCTGTTGATACAGAAGTACCTGGATGGTAAAGCATCTGTGGAAGAGACCAGGCTACTGCATGAGTGGTATGACAGTTTCAACGATTCTGAAGTAAGTGTTCCCGCCGGGAATGACAATGAAACTGTACTTCGTGAAAAAATGCTTGCCCGGCTCAGGGAGACGATTAGCACTGAACAGGCCGCACCCGCCAAATCAAAGACATTTGTGCTGCGCCGCAAATTTGGATGGATGGGGATCGCTGCTATATTGCTGATCCTGTTTGCGGGTGGTTATTTCTATATTCAAAATACAAGACCCGGAAAAGGATCCGTGGAAATGGAAGGGGAGTACGAGGAGGAGGAAGAGAACGATAAGTACGATGGAATGGACAAAGCTGTCCAGTTCGAAATTGATCGTACTAAAGATCCTGCCACCGGCAAAGTACCCTGGCAGCGATTACGGATCGCTATGGAACAAACGGAACTATCCAAAGCCGCCACCAGGACAGAAGCCATACAGGCATTATCCTGGATAGAAAGAGGACCCACCGGTGACTTCGCCCGTATCAATGGTAATCCCCGTCAAAGCGATGACCAGACATCCGGAAGGATCAGGGCTACCATGATCGATTCACTGGACCCCACCCATAAAACAGTTTTTATAGGTAGTGTGGCAGGAGGTTTATGGAAAACAACAGATATTACTGCCTTCCCGGCAACCTGGACATTGGTCAATGATTTCCTGTCCAATCTTGCGATCGCTGATATGTGCCAGGACCCAAGACCCGGCTTTCAAAACAATATGTACCTGTGTACAGGTGAATCCTATTTTAATGCTGATGCTGTAAGAGGAGTAGGTGTTTTTAAAAGTACGGATGCCGGTGCCACCTGGAATTTTTTAGCAAGCACCAGCGCCTACCTGAACGGAACAAGGATCCTTTGTGATAATGCCGGAAATGTATACCTGGGTGCGAGGGGAAACGGCTTGCTGCGTTCAACAAACGGGGGAACGACATGGACCACCATTACTCCCGCAGGATTGAACAGTGATGTTTGTGATCTTGAACTTAGCTCAACCGGAAGAATGCATGTAACAACCGGCATCTTCAGTGCTTCCGGCTACCGTTATACAGATAACCCCGTTACCGTTACATCGGGATCGGGATGGGTTAGCGCCACTACAGCTCTTACCAGCTTTACAAACAGGATCGAGCTGGCGGTTAGCGGAAATGTATTGTTCGCTCTTCCCTGCAATAATAACCCGACAAACCAGGTGCCTACGATCTGGAAATCCGTCGATGGAGGAGATAACTGGGTTGCTACTGCTAGCCAGCCGGGCGGTGGTACCTGGGCCAATAGCCAGGGATGGTATTCTATATCAGCAGGTATCAACCCTGCCAATGCCAATGAATTCATTGTTGGTGGATTGGATTGTTATAAGACTACGAACGGAGGTACGTCCTGGACACAGATATCAAGATGGATCGGACCATCAGCTCTTACCTATATTCATGCTGACCAGCATGATATCCAATGGTGGGATGGCGGTACCAAATTGTTGTTTGCCTGCGATGGCGGACTTCACTATTCTACTAATGGAGGTACTACGGCTACAGACAGAAACAAAGGATTAAGAATAAAGCAATTTTATTCTGTAGCCATTCACCCCACCGAAATAAATAATTTTATAGCAGGCGCCCAGGATAATGGAATGCATCGTTTGAATCACCCCGGTTTGGATAGCTCGATCGAGTTTTACGGTGGTGATGGAATGTATTGTGCGATCGACCAGGACCAACCGCAATTCCAGTTTGGGTCTGCGTTTAATAATAATATCAGGAGATCATTGAATGGCGGCCTGAGCTGGGGTAATGTCGCTTTTGCCGGTGGTCGTTTTGTAAGCCCGTGGG
>DASYLC010000079.1:0-8839 GCA_036009775.1 Chitinophagaceae bacterium | reverse complement strand
TTTTTTTGCATTACTTGGGCTTAATAGCCAGGCACAGGTGAGCGTCTATACTTTTACGGCTGTTGCCGGAAGTTATTCCGCGATTACAGGAATTTCTCCGACGCTTACCGGCGATGGCGTCCCTAACCCTATACCCGATGAAGGCATTGCGAATGCTATCCCCATCGGATTTCCGTTTGTATTCAGCGGGGCACCGTATACTACCGTTGGTGTAAGTACGAATGGTTTTATCAGCTTTGGTGCAGCCCTTACAACATGGGGGTTCGTTAATAATCTTTCAACAGGTCCGGCGGGATCCACTACGGCAAGACCACTGGCAGCTCCATTGTGGGACGATCATGATATCCAGGTCTCCACTAACCTGCAATACACTACTTTGGGCAGTTTCCCCAACCGGATATTTGTTATGCAGTGGAGCAATGTAAAATGGCAGTTTGGAGCTACCGCCGGTGGCATTGCTTTCCAGGTACGCCTGTATGAAACAACCAACGTAGTAGAGTTTGTCTATAACCAATTGGCAGGCGCAACATCAACGCCGTCAGCTTCCATAGGTCTTGCCGCCGGCGGGACAGGAAGCGGAAATTTTTTATCACTCAATAACGCGACCGCCTCTCCAACTGCAAGCTCTACTTTTGAAACGACCACGATAAGTACAAAACCCGCCACCGGGCAGGTATATAGATTTACCCCTCCATCCTGCAGTGCACCGGGTGGTTTGTCGGCTACAGGGATCGGCCCAACTTCTGCTACGCTCAACTGGGTGGCAGTGAGTGGTGCTTCTGGTTATGAATATGCAGTGACTACATCTGCAACTCCACCTGCTTCCGGTACAGCTACTGTTTTGACCTCTGTTCCGAGTGGAGTGCTGACCATCGCTACAATATATTATTTGCATGTAAGGACCAATTGCGGCGGCCCATTCAGTAGTTGGGCATCTATCAGCTTTACTACTTCGATAGATTGTTCTGCAGCAGAAGCTATAAGCGGCTGCGGTGTTTCCAAATCAGCGAGTTTATCCGGATCCGGGGCTGGAGTGTATAATATAACTGACTGCGGATTCAATACACCTGGTAATGAAAAATTGTACACTTTTACACCACCATCAACAGGACTTTACACGCTCAATATCACTGCGGCGAATGGTAATTATATCGATTATTTCTACAAACCTGTATCAGGGGGCTGCACACCTAGCGGATGGACATGTATAGATGATAATAACGCCATAGGCACCGATGTTTTTGGTCCGCTGACAGGAGGTACTCCTTACTATATCCTGCTGGATGCGGAAGATAACACAGTTACTTCCACGGTTACATTTGACCTGATCTGCCCGGTTGCTTTGCCACCGCCATGTACTACACTTACCGGTCCGGCCAATGGCGCAACGAATGTGGCACAGCCTCCTGTATTAACCTGGGATGCTGCTCCCGGTGCAACTGCGTACAATGTCTATTTTAGTACCGTTAACCCACCTACGACCTTACTGGGTTCTACGGGAGCAACGACAGCAACAATTAACGGCACCGTAGGCAGTACAACTTACTATTGGTATGTAGCACCTACTAATACTGCAGGTGAGGCAACCGGCTGTGCTGCGGGTACATTCTCATTTACTACAGCTGCTGCACCGGTCAACGATGAGGTATGCAATGCGATCCCGTTAACATTGGGCGGACCGCAGGATTGCAAAAACACGGCGAATGCTTCTGCAACAGGAGATCCTTCGTTAAGCTGCAGTACTCCGAACAATACGGTATGGTATACCTATACACCGGCTTCTACGGGAACAGCGATGATACGCATGGAAATTCCTGGTGCAGCTACCGATGCACTTGATGGTTGGGTTGCTTTTTATACTGCAACCGGTACATGCCCCGCGCTTTCACTGACACAGTTTGGCGATTGTACGGAATTCGGGCAAACAGGCGTTGGTGATATTGATTCCATCACTTCCCCCGTGCTTACCGGCGGTACTACTTATTATATTATGATCGACGGATTTAGCAGTGATGTTGGTGAATTCTGCATCAGCGTAGTAGTACCACCGGCTCCACCACTTTGTACAACCAATATTGCACCGGCCAATGGCGCAACAGGTGTGGTTAGCGTTCCCGGCGGCATACCGCTTTCATGGAATGCTGCAGCAACTGCGACCAGCTATGATGTGTACTTCGGTCCAACAGCAACACCGCCGCTGATCGGTAATATCGCGGCTACAACCGTAAATATTACCGGTACTAATTATAATGCCACTTATTATTGGTATGTAGCTCCGAGAAATGTGGGTGGTGCGGCAACAGGCTGTATCAGCAACATGACCTCGTTCACAACGGAGAACCCGGTCAACTGTATACCCAGCTATGGTACGGGTTGCTCTTCAGCAGATAGTCTTACTTATTTCTCACTGAAAGGCGCAGCCGGTACTGTTATTTATAACCCGTCCGGGACAACCTGCAGTACAACGCCGCTGGCTTATTCTGATTATACAGGAGCATTTAGCGCAGTAACATTAGTGCGGGGAGAAAGCTTCGGCGGGTTTATGCGCACCGGTGATCCCAATGATTATGCTACGATCTGGATCGACGGAAATGATAATGGTTATTTCGAAGACAATGAGCGGATAATGAATAACCTGCTGATAGGGACCACGACCAAACTTTATACTTTGTATATACCCACTACCACGCCTTTAGGCACACACCGGTTGAGGGTACGTATCATTTATTCGTCATCGCGTCCTGCCACACCTACACATCCTTGTAACCCGTATACTTACGGTGAAACAGAAGATTACCTGGTGAACATCACCAATGTAGGTTCTCCACACAATGTGGCTACCGGTTTACCCGGATCTTGTATGACAGCAGGCCAGGTAACAATTGATGCAGCCAGCAACAACAATAACTTAGCGCCTGTATTCCTGGTCGATTCGCTGAATAATTACGTAACAGCGATCTATCCGAACGGAAATAATTTCGGTACGATTAACCCTACTTATTATGTACACAATGGCTCTGTAAGACAGACCAGCACCGGCCGCTATTACCTGGACCGCAATGCGAGTATCAGTGTAGATACACAAGCGACCTTGCCTTTCAACCTCCGGTATTTTTTCCGTACAGCAGAATTGAATGCCCTGATCGCTCAACCAGGCAGTGGTGTGACCTCCATATTCGATCTTACGATGACCAAGACAGCACCAGGTACCTGTACTCCTGTTTATGATGGCTTATATCCGCAGGGAGCTACTCCTTCGGGCTTTGGTTCTTTGACCGGTGACCGGTTCCTTGATTTCACCGGCCTTACCAGCTTCTCAACATTGTATCTGCATGGTGGGCTGGTATTACTGAATGTTGACCTGCTGAGCTTTGCCGGTCAACGTGAAGGAACTATGAATAAACTGCGCTGGACGACTGCTACTGAACAAAACAACCGCGGCTTTGATATACAACGTTCGGAGGATGGTACGAACTGGGCATCTATCGGGTTTATGAACAGCCTGGCACCGAATGGTACAAGCAACAGCCAACTGACCTATAGTTTTACTGACAACACAGTGGCCGGTCGTAAACTATATTACCGCTTGCGGCAGGTCAATTTAGACGGTGCTTCCAAATTCAGCAGTACGGTCCTGATCAAAGGAGATAAAGCAGCCCTGCTCACGATCGATGGTTTACGTCCAAACCCCGCCAGCACAGAGATCAATGTGATCATCGCCACACCTTCCCGCGATAAGGTTACGATCCGCGTGATAGATATAACGGGTAAAACAGTGGTGCTGAAACTGGCAGAGATCGAAGCAGGAACTAATACGATCCCGCTTGATATCAGCCGTATCAACAATGGCACCTATATAGTGAAACTGGAGTGTAGCGGAAACTGTGAGAATGCTGTGAGCAAATTTGTAAAACAATAAGATCGCAGGCATTGCCTGTTTAAAGAGAGACCATGTTCAAAGTCCTCCCGTTCCACCGGGAGGACTTTTTTAATTCTACTGATCATTTTAAAATTAGGAACAGGCGTACGACCATTGACACCATTGGGTTTTCCGATCAAACACATTTTTAAAAGTGTTCAGGAAAATGACAGGGTTAACTCCCAAACAATATAAGCTTATTACCAAAAACTGATCTGCCTGGGTTTGTTTACCAGAAGTATTTTTCATTTAATACTTGTCAAAAAATGCTTGTTTTACAGACGGTGAATGAAAGGCTGTATAATAAAATATCTTTGCTCTCAGGTTGCGACAAAGTCTAGTTCTCAAAATTTCAGTGTGTGGTTAAGGGGCCGTTCAATTGAGCGGTCCCTTTTTTTATTAGCCTGCTTTAGCTGCCCGGACCTCTTATATAAATTGTCATTGTTTGGTAAAGCACGTTTTGCAGCGTGTAATTTATACGTGCTGATTTTTATTAGCAATTTTTGACAAATTGGTTTACCCCTTTTCAGAATGCCTGCAATCATGGGCCTGTACTATGTTCCAGCGTATCTCTGTTTCCGCGTTATCATCTTCATTTTGAATTAGGCAGTTTATGACATCAAACGATTGCAGCAAAAGATTTTGTGCATATGTCATTAAAACGTTAATTCTTTTTTAGACGAAAAATTATTTATATGAAAAAACTGTATTGCTTATTTGCCAGTCTCCTGGTTTTCTCGATGCTGGTATTCGCACAGAACCGGACGATCTCCGGTACTGTTGTTGATGAAAAGGGCGATCCCGCGCCAGGTGTTTCTGTAATTGTCAAGAATGGCAAAACAGGAACAGGTTCGGTCGCGGATAACAGCGGACAGTTCCGCATCATTGCAAAGACCAGCGATATACTCGTGCTTACAGGCACGGGTTTTTTACTAACGGAAGCAACAGTAGGAACGGGCAACACTATGGCAGTTACTATGAACAGGAATGTTAAGATCGAATCCGAAGTAGTTGTAACCGTGCTGGGCCAGACACGCCAGCCTAAAGAACTGGGATATGCTGTTTCCAAAGTAAAAGGAGCAGAACTTACTGCGGGTAAAGCAGTGAACCTGCAGAATGGCCTGACCGGAAAGGTTTCGGGTCTGAATGTTACCACTACGAACAGTGGTGTGTTCGCCGACACAAGGATCACACTCCGTGGTATCCGCTCACTGACCGGTAACAACCAGCCCATGCTGATCGTGGATGGTGTACCTATTGATCTTAATTATATCAGTTCGATCAACCCCAATGACATTACAGATGTAACGATCCTGAAATCTGCATCTGCAACTGCCATCTACGGTCCTGATGGCGCGAATGGCGCCCTGGTGATCACTACCAAGAAAGGCAGCAAGTTAAAGCCTTCTGTGAGTTTCGGTCATACGGTACAGATAGAGAGAGTCTCTTATATGCCCGAATTCCAGCAGCAATTTGGTTCCGGCTCTTCTGTTGATGCGTATGGTTATGGCGTTTACGATCCGATCGAGAACCAGTGTTATGGTGATGAGTTCGATGGTTCTATCCGCCAGATCGGCCGCGTAGGTCCCAATGGTGAAACATACATGACACCTTATATAGCACTCCCGAAAGAGAAATTGAAATTCTGGGAAACAGGTATCACCAACCAGACAGACGTTTCTTTCTCTACCGGTGATTTTTACCTGAGTGCACAGAATGTACTGATCCAGGGTATCCAGCCCAAAGATGTTAACCGCAGGGTTTCCATTCACCTGTCGGCGAACAAAGAGTACAACAAGTTCAAAGCTTCTTATAGTATCAACTATACAAAAGGAAATTTTGATGTGAATGACGGTCAGAATTTTGGTAACGGCCGTGATTTTACTCCTTACTGGAACCTCGTGAATACACCGATGCAGATCCCTGTTACCCGTTTCAAGAACTGGCAGGGCCTTACCACTGCGGATGGCAGTCTCAACTGGGCGAATCCTAACTATTATTACAATGACTATTATCATAATCCTTACTGGACAATTGATAATTTCAGGAAGAAAGGCCGCACGGAAGATATTTTTGGAAACGTAGAACTGAACTATAAAGCTACGAGCTGGCTGAACCTGACCTACAGGCTGGGTGCTACCATCTCCAATGCTACTTCCAAGAGCACTGCCGGAGCTATCGCGTACACACAGTTCTCAAAAGATCATAAATCAATTGCGGCTGCCGGTGACCTGCCTGCACAAGTGATAGATGGTTCGGCTACTTCCAGCCGTCTGAATTCGGAATTCTTCTTAACTGCGAGAAAGATGTATGGTGATTTCAAACTGGATGCGCTGGTAGGCCAGTCGTTCCGTGAAGACAATTCCAAGAATGTCATAATCGCGAGCAACAATCTTGCGTTCCCCCAGTTGTTCAACATTATCGGCCGCAAAGGCGATGCGCAGGTGAACGAAGGTAATTTCAAATCAAGGCTGATGCGTTTCTTCGGAAAAGTGGGACTGAACTACAATAACTGGGCATTCCTTGAGCTGACCGGAAGCTATGATGTGAACAGCCGTTTGGCTAATTACTATGATTACCAGTTTAAGAACATCAATTATTTCTATCCCGGTGCCAGTGTTTCTTTCCTGCTGAGTGAAGCGATCCCTGCGCTGAAAAGCAGCAAGACAATCTCTTACCTGAAACTCCGTGGCGCTTATTCAAAGACAGGGAATGTAAACCTGGACCCGTATTCACTGCAGAGTACCTATGGACTGGGTGGTGGTTTCCCTTACGGTTCACTGGTAGGTTATACTGCTACCAACCTGCTCCTCCTGCCTTCGTATCAGCCTGAGTTCGTAAAGAATAAAGAAATTGGTTTCGAACTCAGCGTCCTGAAGAACAGGATCACTGTGGAAGCAACAGCGTACAGCCAGGACAATTCTAACCAGATCGTGGATGTAGCTTATTCCGGGGCGACGGGTTTTAACCAGGCAAGATTGAATGCAGCATCATTTACCAACCGTGGTCTTGAGTTTGACCTGAAATTGACCCCCTTGATAAAGATCCGCAATGTGTCTGTCGATCTTAAAGCGAACTATACATTACAGGAAAATGAAGTAACCAGGATCATCGAAGGTGTTGATCAGTTAGGTATCGGTAATGGTAACTACGTTATCGTAGGTCAACCCGCTTACACTTTCCAGTTGACCGATTATGTAAGAGATGACCAGGGTCGTGTGATCGTTGATGGAACAACAGGATTGCCCACCGTTGATCCCACCATTAAACCTTTCGGTCAGACAGCTCCCAAACATTTACTGGGTTTGAACCTGGGCGTAACATGGAAAGACATCACGTTCAGTCTTGTTGCTGATTACCGTGCGGGTGCACAGATCTATACCGGTAACTGGGCACAGGGCCTGGACTTCTCCGGTATCTCCAAGAGAAGCGGATCGAACAGCCGTCAGCCATTCATCATGCCAAACTCTTCTATTTTCGATGGTACAAAATATGTAGAGAATACAAATGTTTATATGACTGGTGGCTACAACTTCTGGTCACAGACGGTGAACACTGCTGCTAACAGCAACTACCTTGTTAGCGCTGATTTCTGGAAAATAAGAGAAGCAAGTCTGAGCTGGAACATGCCGATCAAATGGTTTGGCTTCACCAGGAATGCAGTGAAAGGTGTGAGCCTCACATTGAGCGGAAGAAACCTGTTCATGTTCCTGCCAAAGAGCAACGAATGGACAGATCCCGAGTTTTCCAACAACGCAGGTAATGCCCAGGGTGTTACAGGATTCGAGGCGCTGCCCGCAACAAGAGTGTTTGGTGCCAGCATAAACGTCCAGTTATAATAACATAAAAACTATCGGATATGAAACTGAAACAATTAGTATACAGTATTCCCTTAGCCGCGATCGTGATCATGGCGGGGACCGGCTGTCGCAAAAGTCAGTTCAATATAAACCAGAATCCCAATGACCCGACCGACAGTACTGTTGCCTATGATGTAGTACTTCCCGCGGCCCTTGAAGGATCAGGACAGGATATATCAACCTTGCTGGCTCCTGTTCAGCGATGGATAGGCTACTGGTCAAGGTCAGGTACATTCGCTCCCAATGTGATCGAAGAAACGTACCAGATAACTACCGGTTTTGGAAATGTGGTCTGGAACAACGCCTATGATAATAACTATGATTACAGCGTTGTGCAGAAAAAGGCCAACGTGGCCGGTGCTGCTTTCTATGAAGGTATAGCCCGGATCATGAAGGCGCATAATTTCCAGGCACTGGTGGATGTATATGGCAATATTCCTTATACACAAGCGCTGAAAGGAAGTACTAATCCAACTCCCGCTTATGATAAGGGTATAGATATCTACAAAGATCTTCTTCGTGAGATCGATGCGGGGATGGCTTTGATAAAGAACGCAGTGATTGAAGAAGACAATCCTAATAAGGATATCTGGAGCAATGATATCCTTTTTGGAACAGGCAGTATCAATGACTCGGCCGCTCAAAAGCTGAAATGGTACCAGTTTGGCAACACGCTGAAATTACGCCTGCTGATCCATGCGTACGCTGTACCCGCCATTAATAAAGCAACTGAGATCGCGATCATCGACGCAGAAGGAAGCGGGTATCTTGCAAGCGATGCATTGGTGCAACCCGGTTATGCGGCAGACAAACCCATGCCTTTCTTTGCCACGTATAAGACCACCGCGGCCGGTACTGTACCTGCTGCAAGTGTTTTGAATGCAGCGAACCACTGGGGTATTGAGTATTATAAAGGTGATGGAGATCCCCGTGTACCCCGTTTTTATGAGGCCGGTACGGATGGTATGGTCGGTGTGCCTTATGGAATACCCCCGGTAGCACAATATGCAAAAGCTAATGTAGCCGGTATCGGACCTGGTTTGTACAGGACCTCCAATTC
>DASYLC010000078.1:0-9961 GCA_036009775.1 Chitinophagaceae bacterium | reverse complement strand
GTAGATCGGTTTGGCACACCAGTTACATTTAAAAGGACAACCTCTTGTAGTGGCCATGTTCAGCGAGAAATAGCCCCTGTGCTTCAGCCATGTCTTCCGGTAGCTCTCTATATCCACAAGATCCCAGGCAGGAAAAGGAAGTTCGTCCAGTGTTTTCATCACCTCTCTTTTCACGGTCTTGATCACTGCATCCTGGTGACGGTAAGCCAGCCCGGGTATGGACATGAGATCTTTTTTATTTTCTACCGCGGCTACGAGCTCGGCGAGTGTCTGTTCTGCCTCACCCAGCAACACAAAATCGGCGCCTTCTTCCAGGTATTCTTCAAAATGATCTGTGGCATCAGAGCTGGAGACTATAACTGTACAACCTTTCTGATGGGCGAACTTCATCATTTCAAATGCCGCTTCCCGCATATTGGTCAGGCACATTTTAGTGAGGTAGTTGAAACCATCATCATAGATCACAAAAAATCGCGGGCTTTGTTTTTCCAATGGCAGGATGATCTCTTCGGGACCGTAGACAAACATGGTATCAAAGAAAGAAACATCATATCCTTTCTCCCTCATCAGCGAAGCCGCATACAATGTCCCGATCGGGGGATAAGGCTGACCTGTGGCCCATTGCTTCGGATCGAAGCGCATAAAATAAGAATGAGTAAAGAGGATACTGCTCATGTTAATTCAGTTTTGTGCGGGGTGAGAGATTCAGGTAACACACACATTTTACACAGGTGCTGTTACTGTCCATATCAAGGTCCTTCCGGAAACGGATGGCTGCATCGCTGTTCAGTATCTTTTCCAGTGACTGCTCTCTTATATTTCCTATCGGCGGATGAAAGAAGCAAGGCCGTACTGTACCATCTGCTTCCACTACCGTGGATACCCAGGGTGCATTGCATTTTTTGTAGGGAAATGGATTCTGTCCATAGAATGCCGCGTAGTGCCCATGGATCTTCCTTAATTTTTCGGGGTTCTCCGCAATAAAATTTGCTGTGGCATTAGCGGTGATGACGCTTTCCATAATAGTTCTCAATTCGTCCAGTTCATTTTCACCGGGAATGATCTCATGTTGCCGGTCTTCACTCCATAACTGTTCCCGGTTGAAGGCATGACTGCTGACATCCGCCGGTAAAAAACTGATCTGGTCCAATCCCATTTCCTTTGCGGCTTCAATGATCGCAGGCCATTGCCGGAAATTCAGCCGGTGGATCACCGTTCTCGCCGTGATCGGGAAATCCGGGTCAATGCTTTTGATATGCTCAACCCCTTCCTTTAATTTTTTAAATGCCTGTGGAATATTGCGGATACGGTCATGTGTTGCCTCATCACCATCCAGTGACACGATAATATCATTCACAGACAACAGTATCTGCTCAGCATTTCGTTTCAGGGTTAGTCCTGTAGACAGTACTGATACTTTTATATCGTGTTGTTTTAATAGTTCACAAAACCGGAAAAAATTCGGGTTCAGCATAGCTTCCCCTCCGGACATCAATACCTGCTGCGTTCCCAGGCTTTTCAGGGAGACCAGCAATCCTTCAATATCTTTTTCGGTAAGTTGTTTAAGGTTCTTGTTATCCTTCCAGATATCGCACATCACGCACTGGCAATTGCAGGCGCTGTGGGGCATCAGTATCACGATGGGTAATGTCCTGATATGATTTGTCTGCAGGGTGCGGTAACGCTTGAAGTGATGATATAACGATGCCGCGACGGTCATTCAGCTATCTTCTTTTTGACGGATACCCAAACAAAAGGATTGTTGCTCCACTGTAACAAGCCGGCCAGCCGGCCCACAGGGCCCAGTGAGAAAGGTTTGTAGAGTATTTTATGATCAAAAGGTTTCAATTCGTTGAAACAATGATGAAAATATTGTCCTGTCATTTCAGGAAAACCCAGGTCGTTATAATATTTCTCTGTGCGTTGTGAAGCAGGTCCCAGTTCACCCAGTCTATACAGGCGACTATCGAGTATATGGATCTCTCCTCCCGGCTTGAGCAACAACATGGAATGATCGAGGGTATCTGTCAGCGAACGGAAATACTGGATAGAAGCAGCGAATACGATGATATCAAAATGCCGGTTGACCAGTTCAGGAGAATCGATGCTTCCATAAATGAATTGCAGACCCGGAACACCGGCAAAGACCCTTGCGGCCTGCCGGAGTTCAAAAGCGTTGATATCAATAGCCGTGACAAATGTGCCGCTGACCATGGAAAGCCGGTGCGATAACCATCCATTCCCGCAGCCCACTTCCAATATTTTCAGCGGGCCCTTTTTTTTCCCTAGATAATTCACCAGCCTGTTGCAGGATTGCTGTCGGATCCTCCACTCTTTATAATGCAGGTTGTTTTGTTCAATAAGGGGAAGCCTGGCCAATTCTTCATCGGTATAAAGCCTTTTCTCCTTTTGCCGGAGACTTATATATTTTTCCTCGAACAATGCGTCGGCACTGTCCTGCCGGGGCATCAGCCATTTCTTACCGATATCATAAATAATAGCCTGCATAAAGTAATATCAGAATCCCTGTATCTCCGGTTGCCGGTATTTCCACATCCGATGCAAGAGTTTTATCTCGTAAGGGAACTGGTAAAAACTGGTCTTATACCGTATGCCGGAAACAAAGCGGATCATTTTTCGTTTGATGTTGCTGAGCCGGATATCAGAAACAGTGGGATAATAACCATTCAGCACCGTTTCAAAATTCCTGATCTTACCGATCATCTCCGGTGTCAGCCAGGGTGTCAGCGGATTCTTGCGGAGGTCGAAGCGTTCCCACTGCGGGCTCATCCAGTCCTCCAGTTTTTGCGGAAACTCAAACCCTGCTTCTTTTACTTTGGCAAACAATTCAGAGCCTTCGGTAGGGACAGGACTGTACGTATAAAGTACGATCTCTGTCCGGGGATTCACCGCTTTCACTTTTTTGATAAAGCTGATATCAAAGTCGATCTGTGCCATTACCTGCTCGGGTGTGGGAGCGGGTGTACCCAATACAAAAGAATACTCGGGGATGATATCAAATTTTTTCAGCCGCTCCGCAAAACGGATGATCTGTTCACCTGTTTGTGTGCCGCCTTTATCCAGTTGTTTTAAGATCGCATCGTTTCCGCTTTCAGCGCCGAAGAAAATGATCTTGCAACCGGCTTCACGGATCAGGTGAAGCGATTCGTCTTTGAATTTGTCCATGGTATCGATCCGGGCCATTCCCCACCAGTTCATTTTTTCAGACCGCACCAGTTTGGAAAATTCAACCGTTCTTTTTTCTGACACAAAGAAATTATTATCATGGAATTCGATCGCGTTGGCACCCCATTTCTCTTTTATGTGTTTCACATCGCTGTATACATGCTGTGCGGATTTCGCTTTCCATCTTGCTTCATACGTTGGCACCACTGCACAGAAGGAGCAGGTAAAAGGGCAGCCGATACTCGAATGATAAGCCAGGGTACGGCTGCCGAGATAGGTCTTTCCTAAATAATATTTATCGATCGGGTACAGCTCATTCAGTTTATCATAAGGTAATGGCGGCAGCTGATCCTGTTCGATCAGGTCCTGTTTGCTGTTCTTAATGGGAGAACCTTCCAGCAGGTAGATCAGGTTTTTTATCAGCTCATACGGTTTATTATTTTCCAGTGCATCGAGCAGTTGGGGGAATGCATGATCACCGGGACCGTTGATCACGAAATCCACGTAACCCGATTCCAATACGATCTTATAATGGTTGGTCGGGAAATAGCCGCCCCAGATAATAACGGTGCCGGGAAATTCCTCTTTGATCTTTTTGGAAAATGGAATGGCTTGTTTGGTCTGGGGACCCGGCATCACAGTAATACCGATGTATTTGTATTCACCGGTTCTGAGGTAACCGGCCATTTTCTCATACGGATTTTCCTCACAATTCCCGTCCACGATCACCCAATCAAAAATACCATCCACCGAAGCCGCGATATTCAGGATCGAGTTGGGCACACGATGCTTGGCAACCGCACTTTTGGGATTGAAAAGGATCAGTTTGTTCATCGCTTTCAAAACGTAGTAAGGAGGGGTCGGGTTGCCTGCAAAAGCTTGCACATTATCCCTATTTTTATGAGAATCAAAGCAAGATGCTGGATGCCGGATTCTTGTAGTTTGCGGTCAGGACCAGAATCGAGGATCCAGAATCCAGGATCCAGAATCCAGAATCGGCATCTATCTTACATTATGTTTCCACCAAGAATATTTCAGCAGCTATGTCAGTAAGTGCCTGGATAAAAGGAGTTTTCAGGAAGCAAAAGATCTCGGAACCTCGCGAAGCGTATGATGTCTGGGCACTGGCCTATGACAACCAGCCGGGAAACCTTATGCTTGATCTGGACGAGCAGATCACGGGAGAATTCCTGGCCACGAAAGACCTGGCCGGAAAAACTGTAGCCGATATCGGTTGCGGCACCGGGCGTCACTGGAAAAAGATCGTTGAGAAGAACCCGGCCCGTCTCGCAGGTTTTGATGTATCCACCGGAATGCTGAAGAAGCTGAAAGAAAAATTTCCCGCTTCAGAGACCTTTGCTTTGAAGAGCAACCGGCTCGAAGGATTGGATAGTGCATCCTGTGATATTATTATTTCCACACTTACCATTGCGCATATTGAAAATATCGGGGATGCTTTTTCAGAATGGAACCGGGTGTTAAAACCGGGCGGGGAAATTTTTATTACTGAAAACCACCCGGAAGCACTGGCAAGGGGCGGACAACGGACCTTTAAGCATGAAGGCAAACTCATCTCGGTCCGGAACCATATTCATTCATTGGAAAAGATAAGGGGATTGGCCGGGCAACTGGGCTGGACAGAAATCCGTTTTACCGAAAAGATCATTGATGATTCGGTAAAGAGCTATTATGAGCAACAAAATGCACTCCCGGTGTTTGAGAAATTCAGGGGTGTCCCGGTCTTCTATGGTATTCATTTAAAAAAAGAAAATGGTCCTGCATGATGTTATGTTCCATGAAGGGGACGAAACTCAGCATTTGCTTGTCCGTAACGGGATCATCGAATCTGTCAGTTCAGACAGGGGAACACTAAATAAAGAAACCTGTAAGCGCCTGGAGTTCGATGGTGCCATCTTTCTGCCGGGCTTTGTCAATTCCCATGATCATCTTGATTTCAACTGTTATCCTCAACTCGGCAACAGGATCTATTCTAATTACACCGGATGGGGACCGGATATACAGTCAACCCATGCAGCGACAATAAAAGAAGTGCAATCCATACCGCTTGCGTTAAGGATACAATGGGGTTTATATAAAAACCTCTTCAATGGTTTTACCACCGTGGTCAATCATGGCGCAAAGCTCGATATCCCGGACAAGCTGATCGATGTCATCCAGGAATGCTCCTCCCTGCACTCCCCGGCTTTTGAAAAGAATTGGAAATGGAAACTCAATAACCCTTTTAACAGAAAGGGACCGGTGATCATGCATATGGGAGAAGGTACAGACAAAGCGGCTTCAGATGAGATCGACGAAGTGATCCATGCCAATAAGACCTGGAGAAAGATCGTGGCAGTGCATGGTGTTGCGATGAAAGAGGAACAGGCTGAAAAACTGGCTGGCCTTGTCTGGTGTCCCGCATCAAACTATTTTTTACTGAATAAAACGGCTCCGGTCGATAAATTGAAAAAAAAGACAACCGTTGTTTTTGGCACAGACTCCACGCTGACAGCCGCTTGGAATTGCCGGGAACATTTTCAATTGGCCATGAAGGACAATATGATCACTGAGAAAGAATTGCTGGCTATGCTCGCTGGCAAGCCCGCCGGACTATGGAAGATAAAAGAAGCCGGTACCAAAGCCAATCTGCTGGTTGTAAAAAAGAATACCAGCATTTTCAACCTGGGTCCTGAAGATATATTGCTGGTGATGCAGAATGGACAGATCAGGCTGATCGATGAAATGATCGGTTATAAGCCCGAAGGCTTTACCCGTGTGCATTTGAACGATACGATAAAATATGTACAGGGCGATCCTGCTGGACTGGCAAAAGACATCAAACAATTTTACCCGGAATTATTAACCCCATTTGGGTAATGTCATACTTTGAGAATTCTGAACCACATAGGCTATAGCAACAGAGAAAAACATAGTATTCTATGTGAAAGATTTGTGTTTCTTATGTGACGCAGGCTGCCCTGACAACGGAAGGGTGGTTAAATTATTTAAAAAACCAGGTTAATTTCAATCCAGGACATTCCCCCATTTGATCCTTATTTATGAATGACAGAAACCTTTTTATTGAATTGAACTATTATCATCACGATGAGTTCTCCACCCCGACCCAAGTGATCAGTAAACACCGGCCCTCCAACCTGTTTGCTCCCTTCCTTGCGGAGAAAATGGATGTCACACTGGTAAAACATGCCAACTATTCCGGCAGTCATCAGCAGGAAGGAGTCAATTATGAATTCTTCAAAAGCAGGAATAGTTTTTTCCATATTCCCTTTGCCACGCATCGCTTTATAAAAAAACAAAACCCTGATATGATCCTCGTACAGGGTCTCATCTTCCCGTTGCAGGTCATTGCCTTAGGCATTAAGCTGGGACGAAAATGCAAAATAGTGTTGCAACACCAGGGAGAACCTCCCTCCCGGAGAAAAAAGGTCTTCCAGAAAATGGCTGACCGTTACACAGATGGCTATATTTTCACTTCGATGGGCAATGCGAAAGAATGGATCGATGCGGGTATTATAAAAGACAGGAATAAATGTTATGAGATCATTCCTTCTTCCACCACTTTCACCCGGCAGGACAAAACGATTAGCAAACAAAGAACAGGCATGAAGGCGCCTGTTAATTTTTTATGGGTCGGAAGACTGAATGCCAACAAAGACCCGCTCACCGTCCTGGCAGGTTTTGAAAAATATTTTATTGATCACCCCACTCATAAACTGTACTTAATCTATGGCGATGACGATATGCTGGAACAGGTAAAAGAAATGACCGGCAAGAGTTCCGTCTTAAGCAGCAGGGTTGAACTGGTTGGAAAGGTCGCTCACCCGGAACTGGAATACTGGTATAGCGCCGCCGATTATTTTGTTTCGGGCAGTCACCGGGAAGGAGGAAGTTATGCGCTGACGGAAGCGATGGCCTGTGGCTGTATTCCCATCGTTACATCTATACCTTCTGCTATAAAAGTGACCGGTGACGGAAAAGCCGGTCATTATTTCAGGGCTGGTGACAGCACCGATCTCTTGGAAGTACTGGCCGGGCTGGCTCATGAAAGAAGAGAGCAAATGTCGGGGCTTGTACAAACTCATTTCAAACAGAACTTCTCCCCTGCCGCGATCGCGGAAAAAATTCGGGAACTTTATACTGATCTAAAAACTAAATAGTCGTGGTGGGTCAGTTTGAAAAAATTAAACCACATAGCACATAGGTTGAACACATAGTCTATGTGGAAATCTATGTTTATAGCCCACGGTTTAAACCGTGGGCTATAAAACGGACAATCAAAAAATAATCGTTTTAACGATTTACCTGATAGCTATCGGGTGGAACCGCTACCAAATAATCGCATCAATTCTTTAGCTGTATCCTTCATGGTAAAAGAGCAGGCTGGCTCATGACCCTGTTCAGCACGTAATAAAAAGGAAGCCTTTTTTATCATTGCCCCGGGCGAATCGACGATATGCCAGTTACAGATAGTTTGTTTCATTGGTTGTGTAAAACTGATAACAGGTGTCCCTGCCGCCAATGCTTCCAGGCAAACCAGTCCCAACCCTTCAAAAGATGAAGTATGCAGTAATAGCTTTGATTGTCTCATTAATGACAATAGCTCCTCGTGTTCCTTTTCACCGGCGAGCAGGATATTTTCAGTAAGGCCATGGGCGTTGATCAATCCTGCCAGTCGTTCCTTCTCCGGGCCCCGCCCACAGATCATCATACGAAAATGGGGAAATTCTTTTTTGAATTCAAGGCCTGCCTCAATAGCGATATGATACTGTTTCAACGGTATCAGTGATCCCGCACAGATGATGTCGATATTTCTTTTAGCAGTTGATACAGGTTGCGCCGACACACCCAATGGGATAGTATGAACAGGAACCAGTCCATGATGCTTACTAACTTCTTCCTGTATAAAATCAGAAATAGCGATCAGTTCATTTCCCTTGAACCCCGATTTCCGGATATAATTATTTTCCTTTTTTGCATCCTGTCCCATCAACCAGCAATAATGCTTCACTCCATTCTTATCTGCCCATTTTTTTCCAATCAACCCGCATTCCCCGGCCCAAAAGCTCAATACTCCCGTGATATTGTTTTCTTTTTTCAGTTTGTTGAGTTTTTTGCTGACCCGGTACCACAAGAATCGCCGTGCAAAGGCTCCTTTATTCTTCCCGCCAAAAGCGATCACTTTGTTTCCGTTCCAGTAATATTCTTTTTTTTGAAAAGGATACTGGAAAGCGAGGATCAGTAGTTTGACAGAGGGGAATTGCTGATTGATATGGAGGATCAAATTCTGCTGTGCCGGTAAACAAGTACTGTCGTTCTTGTCTTCAGGGAAACCGGGGATCAGTATGACCAGTGTGGGTTCATTACTCATCCAGCGAAACGATTTTATTGCAGAAAGAAAGGCTCTCCTGGTTATGCGTGATCAGCAATACAATTTTACCGGAAGCGGCCAGTTCCCGGAAATGATCGAGCAGGCGATCTTCTGAAACTCTGTCCAGTTCATTAAAGGGCTCATCGAGTATCACAAGATCGGCATCTTTATACAAGGCTCTTGCCAGGATGATACGCTGACGCTGACCACCGCTGATATTCTTCCCATTTTCCGAAAGAACGGTATCGATCCCTTCAGGATGTTCTTTCAGCAGGTGATCGACACCGGTCAGCCGGAGAACCCTGGCCAGTTTTTCTTTTTCATAATCTTCCTGTAAGGTAATATTGTTGCGTACCGAATCATGGATAAAAAAAGATTGCTGTTTGATATAGGAGATTCTTGACCAGTAAGCCTGTCTTTCCTTTGCCGACGTGATGGTATCATTCATTAAAACAGATCCTGCATCCGGTTCAAGAAATCCAAGTAACAGGTTGATAACAGTCGTTTTTCCTTTTCCGGAAATGCCTGTCAGTCCTGCAAAATCTCCTTTTCTTAAACTCATCGTAAAGCTTGACAAGACTGCATCTTCCTTATAACCAAAGCTCGCAAAGGAAAAGGCGACAGCATGAATGGGTTCTTTAGTTTGCTTGACCGGTTCTTCAGTTGTCCTTCGTTCAGCCAGGAGATCCTTAATGGTAAATGAATAGGTCTTTACCTGTTCCATACTGTTCAATATTTTTACGATCCCGGGTATGATCTTATATGCGGCCGCCATAAATCCTCCCAATAATAAAACCTGTATGGAACCGGTACCCGAGATATAGGTGTTGAACACGATGAGCAGGAAGAGACCAAAGACCGCGAATACTTCGATCAGCCTCGATGGCAGGTTCTGCATCACTTGGTGTTCGGAAAGCCCGGCATTGAATTTTCCCTGGAAATACTGGTAACGATCTATGAAAAAATCTTTGCGGTGATAGACATTACTTTCGATATAACCCGATAATGCCTCCTGCAGGTATTGCATGGATCTTTCCCGGTACTTTCTTCCCGACTGACGAAGCGAAGTGAGTCTCTTTTTTGTTACATACGCTGTCAGGATCACAGGAGGCAGCAGCATCACAAAGAGCAGGGCGAACAACAGGCTGTTAAAAAAAATGATTGGGATAATAGTGAGAACGATCAGTACGATATTGCAAATGATCATCTGTACACCCCGCAGCACATAGTGACTGAATTCGACAGGTTGCTGGCTGATCCTGCGGATATGGATAGAAGAATCAATATTCACATAATCGTTATAGGTTCCGTCCAGGTAGGCAGTGAGGTTGTTCTTTGAAATCCTTGACGCCACTTCATAAACAAAACGGAACTGCACCCGGAAGA
>DASYLC010000077.1:0-11784 GCA_036009775.1 Chitinophagaceae bacterium | reverse complement strand
ATGATCATCCTTCAGAAAAAGTTAAGTGATCTTTTTTTCTACTTTGCTGATGTTATAGAATCACTGTCGTCGATAGCTGCGGATCATATGGAAGAGAGCCTGGAGCCCGAAAAGGATGAATTGAAGAAAAACCATTCACCGCACCTTGCATTGGTATTTGCTTTTATCCGGTTATTTGGAAGACTGCAGGGTGAATTGAACAAGAAAACCCGCCAGCATCTTGATTTCTTTTATAAAAAGGTCTTACAGATCGGTGCTGCGGGCGCAACACCGGATAAAGCCCATATTGTATTTGAGCTTCAGAAAATACTCCGCGATGAACTCCAGAAGTATCCATTGCCAAAAGGATCGTTGCTGAAAGACGGAAAAGATGAAAACAAGCAGGAGATATTGTTTGCTACAGATAAGGAGATCGTCGTCAATGAAGCGCAGGTCGCAGATAAACGGACCTTGTACCTGAACACGGAAGCAATAAATGACAAAACATATATAGAAGGTGTGTATATGGCACCGCAGGCGGAAAAGGCAGACGGCGTCAAAGAAGACTTCAGGGACGACGAACCCAATAACTGGCACACGCTTGGAAACAAATTCAGTAAGTTCATTGCACCCGGGAAAAAAGATTATAAACTTTATCCCGATGCCCGTATCGGCTTCATCCTCGCCTCACAGGTCTTATACCTGGCTGAAGGAACAAGAGAGATAACAATAAAACTTGCCTGTAAACTTGATACAGGGGCCTGCTCCGATGCAGTAGCTTCCACGAAGACAAAGCCTTATTCACCGGCGACACTAATGCCAGAGGTCGCTAAAATTTTGTCTAAGAGTTATATCCTCATAAATGAGGATATTCTCGAAGCTGCAAAGAAAAAAGGATTGAGTGAAGCTAATGCCGGTTCGATAAAAAGTGAAATGAAAGGAGAGTATTTGATTTTATTCTCGCAATGGACAACTTTTCTTACCTCACATCCCGGTATCAAGGAGGAAACAGAGAGTATGCCTGAATTGTTTAACGAGCGGCATGCCTTTTCAATAGTTTTCAGCGGTGAGAAAGAATGGATAAAGCCCAGTTCGATCGAACCGATTGTCCTTGCTCCCCCTAACAACGGAGCCGCATTTGACCTTACAATAATAGCAAAGCTGAACGCGGATAAGCCGGCTGTTACCTTCTTTAATAAAGAGGCGCTGAAAGAAGATTTCAATACAGAGCTCCCGGTAGTAAAGATCGAGCTCGATCCGTATTTCAAACTGCTCTATGGGTTTGATGACGAAAAAGGAAATATCAAAGAGAATTGCTGCCTGGAAAGACCGGCTGCGATCAGCGATAAAGTTTCCCTTTATCATTTTTTCAGGGCTGTCAAAATAGAAAAAGCAACGACGATCAGTGTAAAGGTTTGCGGTGTTAAGAACCTTGTTGTGCAGAACGATGAGAATGTAATGGATGTCAATGCGCCGATCTATCCGTTTGGGACGAGGCCGGATGTTGCTGATTTTGATGTGGCAAATGCTGGTAAATATAATGTCATTACCCAGGAATTGATTCAGGATGCAAAAACTAAAGGTATTTCTGCTAATGGTGAAACGAAATTGGAAGATGCGAAAACGTCCGGCAAGAGAATGAATAAAAAGGAATTTCCGAAGTTTATTTCAGAGTTTACAGTCGCGGATCAAATCATATTAAATGATTTGATCTCGACGAAAAATTATTCCCCTTACAACCTGGCCGGCCCCAATTTTTATATCGGTAGTAAAGAAATATTTTTTAAAGCGTGGGAGAATATATGTGTTAATCTAAATTGGAAGGATAAGCCTGCGAGTTTCAACGATCATTACCTGGGTTACCTGAAAAGAGATGATTATTTCGAATGTAGTGATCCAAATGATTATACTAATCCTGTGTATGGGTTAAATGAATGCGAATTTCAAGTGAACCTGTCGTTACTTAACCAGGGTGTATGGAAAAAGGAAATAAAACATACACTTACAGCCGAAAACCCCGTAACCGAGGACAATAATAGAGAATTGTTTAGCAAGGATATTTGTGTAATTGACTGTAAACATGAATCTCCCTTTACACATACATTCGCAATAGAGAATACAAATTTTGATGATAAAGAACCCTTCATCAATTTCCCTGCGGAGCTGAAGAGATATTCTGTTGATGCACGACATGGCTTTTTAAGATTCAATTTGCAAAACCAGGACTTCCTGCACAAAAATTATCCCTTTGTATTAGCCAGGCAAATGATGGCATTTGGAAAGTTGCCGGGGCACCGGCAAGAGGGTGCGGTTTATTACGATCAGTCTACAGGGCCTTTTGTTTTTGAAACAGCAACACTGATAAATGATGTAGCCGAGATACTTGCTATTGTCAATCGAATAGATGTTCATACAAATGGACCGATTCCTCTGGGTATAGATATGCTGGCTGGAACAACCGGAGATATTCAGCAAGCAGATGCTGATCTAATCCGGGACATTTTAAGAGACATAGCAAACACAACAGAATATTACCTGGCCCAGGTAGATAGTAGCAATATCGGGGATGCAAAGTTGATTTTGGAAAAGATTACTGAGCTCCAAAAAAAAACCAATACAACCGATTCGAAAGTTCAGGCCATCATTCCTAACGAGCCCTGGACACCCATCATCAGTAATATATCTCTCGACTACACGGCTACGGCAACAATTACCGACCTGGACCTGATCCATCTTTATCCTTATACCGGCACTTATAAGCATGAAGAGATCCGGCTCCAGCCATCACTGTTCCCGGTCTTTTGCGATGAAGGCAATTTGTTTATCGGCATCAAAGACCTTGTTCCGGGCAGCAACCTGAATATGCTATTTCAACTGGCTGAAGCGACGGCGAACTCGGAAGCGGATAAGCAGGATATCAACTGGCAGTACCTTACCGGTAATGCATGGAAACCTCTGCGTTCAGGATTTGAGATCATTGAAGACGGTTCCAATGGCCTTACAACATCCGGTATCATCGAATTTGCGATGCCGCGGGATATCAGTACCGGCAACAGCATTCTTCCAAAAGGACTTTTTTGGATAAAGGCTGCCGTGGCGCTCAACAGTAAAACGGTAAGCGAGCTTATTAATATACATACACAGGCTATAGCTGCCACTTTTACCAACACTGAACTGAATGATAAGAACCGTTTGAGTAAACCGCTTGCCCCGGGCAGTATCGCTAAACTCAATACAGCCGATGTCAATATCAAAAGAGTGAACCAGTTCTATGAATCCTTTGACGGGCAGGTCAATGAAGATGAAGGACCTTATTATACCAGGGTAAGTGAATTGTTGCGGCATAAAGGCAGGGCCATCCAGAAATGGGATTACGAAAGATTGGTCCTTGAAAAATTTCCACAATTATATAAGGCCAAATGCATCAACCACAGTTTTCATACGGATGCGGATAAGTATAAAAATGACATTCCTTATGCTCCCGGTTATGTGATGCTTGCGGTGATACCTGACCTGGATAAGTTACGGTCAGGAAATTCATTCGAACCCAAAGCACCGGTAAACGTGCTGGGAGATATTGAAAAATATTTCCGTGCCATTACTTCCCCGTTTGTGAGGTTAAAAGCTGCGAACCCACGATATGAAAAGGTACATTTTAGTTTGACCGTGCAATTCAGCGCCGGTACCGATAAAATATTTTATAAGGAAAAACTGATCATGGACCTTCAGAAATTCCTGGCTCCATGGGCCGTCGGGGAATATCATAAACTCAGTTTTGGCCAGGTCATCAACCGATCCGATATTCTTAGGTTCCTTGAATCTGTAAACTATATTGATTTTATCAGCCAGTTAAAAATGAAGCATGAAGGCGACCCGGGTGATCTGACCGGGCTGGACAGCGTATCGCCTAAAACACCAAGATCGATCCTTATTGCAGGAGATATCGCTGTAATTCCTATTGAAAATTGCGAAAAATGGTGCAAAGATCCCCTAACCACAAATGAACCATGTAATAAACCGGAACGGGTAAAATTTCTTTTTGTCTGAATCAACCGAAGTAATAATGGAAAATGACAACAGAAACAAACGATAGCAAAGTAATAAGAAAAAAAGATGAGCGTTTCCCGGATTGGCTTGATTTCGATAAGCTCCGCAGCGAGGGGATCGATCACCTGGGGAAACTCTCCGGGAATATATGGACGGATCATAATACACATGACCCGGGTATCACTATCCTTGAAATGCTTTGTTATGCTTTATTAGATCTTGGCTATCGTACGACATTGCCTGCAAATGATCTTTTTGCACCTGATCCTGAAAACAAAAACGGTAACAATGATTTTCTTACACCATCGCTTGCACTCGGCAATAACCCGCTTACGATCCTCGATTATAGAAGGTTACTCATTGATATACCCGGGATCAAAAACGCCTGGCTGGAAGTGGATGATTGGCTGGAGGAAGATCTGCAGGTAGACAAGGGAAGACTTCCGTGCAATAGAATGTTTCCACCAATGCGTGGCAAAACTGATATAACTGCTCCGGACAGTTATAGTTTCCTGAATGGACTTTATCATGTCTACATCGATCTTGAAAGGAATATAGCAACCGGCGATGGCAATAAAGAAGCTGATGCAGAATTCAAAACTATAAAACAGGCCGTAGCGAAGGCGCTTTTGTCACACCGTAATCTTTGCGAAGATTTTATAGACCTGACCATCTTGTGTAAACAGGAAATTGGCGTGAGTGCAGAGATCGAACTGGAGCCGGATGCGAATCCCGAAAAAGTGAACCTGGCTATCATTGAAAGTCTTCGGGATTTTTTTTCTCCTGCTCCCCGTTTCTATACACTTCAAACGCTTTTAGATAAAGGAAAAAAAATAGAAGATATCTATAGTGGCCGTCCTTATGATATTAAACAAAGCCATGGATTTGTTGACCCTGGTGAATTTGAAAACATCGTTCTCAAAAAAGAAATCCACGTTTCCGATGTATATCATACCATTTTTGATGTGCCGGGTGTTGCCGCAGTAAAAAATCTGAAAATAAAAAGCATCAATCTTCCGGATTGTTCCGACAACCGTGTTGGGGAAGGGTCTGCCTGGATATTCAAGCTGCATAAGAATCACGTCCCTGAGTTTAAAGCGGATGTTTCCCTGTTCAGTTTTTTTCGGAACAGTATAAAACTAAATATCGTTAACAGGCTCATACCGCAGCTTTCATCGATGGGAAAGGCGATCTACCAATCTCCCTCGCCTTATCTTGACGCGGCGACACCCGGCGGAATATACCGTGCTGACCTTGACGAATATTTTTCTATCCAGAATGAATTTCCCGCAGTTTATAAATTAGGAGAAGGTCAATTGCCGGATAGCGTTCCGGATGAGCGCAAATCGAAAGCATACCAGTTAAAAGGATACCTCCTTTTTTTCGACCAGTTATTGGCCGACTATCTTTCACAGTTAAAGAATGTACGTTCACTCCTGTCCTTATCACAGGCAGCTTCTGCAGGGGATGAGCATAGTTATTTTATCAATACTATGCAGACTGTTCCCGATATGGACAAATTGACCAGGTTCCAGCACAGTAAAGGCCCGGGAAACTTGCAGGAAGGGAAAATCCTGGCTATCCCGGTGAATAAAAAATCATTGCTGGAATTGGTACAAAATGAAAAGATCAAAGAATCAGCTGTAAAAAAACTGGCGACACCTTATTTGTTTGGATCTGCCGGCGCCTGTAAGGTAGCCATGCGGCAGCTGATGGAAGATCTTGCCTGCGACGATTGCTTGCCGTCCCTGTTCAAAACTGTTAATGGCTGTCATTATTACTATTTTATTACTTCTTCAGAAGAGATAGCGGTACTGGGCAAATCGCATTACCCTGATGAAAAACAGGCGAGAAGAAATGCAGACATGCTGCAGATCTCATCGGTATTTGCAGAAAACTACAGGACCTATGTTATTGCGGCTGATCAGACACATTCGTTCGACCTTGAATTTAACCTTTGCGATCATTACAAAGCACTTCAACTGCTTAGCGAGGATAAACAATTGTTCGGCCGGCGCAAACAACAATTCATGGATCATCTTCTCGCGCGGTTTGCTGAGAGATTTACTGACTTTGCAATGTTGTCGTATGGAATGATGGATGAGGATACCCTGACCAAACACGATATAGCTTTCAAAAAAAGATTTATTACTTCTTATCCCGAACTGAGCAGTAACCGTGGGAAAGCCTATGATTATAAACGGGACGGCTGGAACAGCCCCAATATATCGGGCATCGAAAAACGGTTCTGTGCGCTTACGGGAATTGAGAAATGGGAGCGTGCAAGTCATTGCCATTTTGATGTGGTACCGTATGAAAGACAGGTTTATACACATATCAGCGACAGCATCGGGCAATGGGAATACGATATATTAAAAGGGGCAGATAAGTTCGATGAATCCGATGGCGCGGATGCTTTTTTTTCACTGGCAAAAGCGTTGCCTGATATTTCAAATTATAAGAGCCGGCTATCAGGCTATGGTGGTAAAGAAGAGATATTTGTTCAAAACGGGCTTCACCGTTACGATCATGCGGGACAATTCGAAGGTTCAGACACACAAGACGCCATACGCAAATTACACCAACTTTTTACGCAAGAACCAGGACCGGAAGAGCCCTCTTCATACAACCATTTCCTGTCTTTTGAAGATCTCGGGCAGAAACCTGTAAAAGAACGCAGATCGGCGATCCCTTACCCTGAAAAAGAATTACCAATTACCTCTTCGATCATTAAAGAGATCAATGATGGTAAGGAGTGGAAAAAAATCGATCCGGCTTCTGCGGACAAGGACTTTTTAATAATCAACAATCCCGACCGGCCAAAAGATCTGATCAATAAAAAGGTATTTGAGATCGAATACCAGAACGCGGATATCAAAGATGAATCCCTGGCGATCAGGTTTGCTGTTTATCCGAAAGGGAAAAAAGCATTCTTTTTATTTCATTCAACTTCTTATTTCGACACAAAGAAGGAAGCCGCACATAATGCCGATCTGTTTTTATTTCAACTGGCCGATGAAAAGAATTACAACTATATAGAAAAAATAAAAGATCAATTCGTTATACATATCATAAAGGACGGAGTTATGCTGGCTGTCGACAGTATTGAATACGAAAGTTATGAGGCTGCCCGCAACGGGGCTCAGAGGATCATGGGCTATGTGCATGCCGAAAGCTATCGTGTTGTGGCTAAATCCGTCGAGAGCAAGTGGAGGTTTACCTATCCGTTAAGTTATCCGGGGCAGTATGGGTTTATTTTTGCCAGCAAAAAAGAATACACAAAACAAGGAGAGGCGACTGAAGCTGCCCGCAGGCTCACTACTGCAACGGAAGGGTATACCATTACAAAAAATTCAAAAAATGAGCTTGAGATCCGGGAATCCAAAGACCTGACAAAGAAAGGTGAGCTTATCGCATTTTGTGAATTGCCGGCAGACAAACCCGGGACCGATTTTTCTCTGGCAGAAAGCTTATTCGAATTGAAATTTAAAATGAACGGCCTGGTTCAAAAACCTGAAACGTACCGGGAAAAATATGTCGTTTCCGATGAAGTGAGTACAAAGGAGGCCTGGGTATACCGGCTTTACAGAAAGAACGATTACCAGGCCCGCTATTTACCCGCGGCCGGATCCGTAACGAATGATCATCACAAAGCGATCAAAGAAATCGTAAAGAAATTCCCGGCTAATTACATTTTCCTGGAAATATCCTTTGGAGGCAATATGGTTCGGGAAAGAAAAAATGCGAAAACGGGAAAGACCAGCTATCACTATGAGATCAAATGCCGCAATCGTTTTTATAAAACGGGAAAAGAACTTGTTCTTTTTGAAAGTGTCAAAGGCTATAATTCCATACAGGAAGCTCATGAAGCTTTTACCGGGAACTATATGACTATCCTCGGGAAAGCGGTTTTAAAAGAAAGTTATACAGAATATATCAGTTTTAAAGAGATACTTGAGGATGATTGCACTCCCCGTGATGTTTCGAAATCAGTTGTATTCATCCCGAACGAAACAATGGAGTTTTACGACAATCACGATGGTAATGCAATGAAACACCTGATGCTGCATGCGAATTCATTCCCGGTAAAAGCAATTAAGAAGACATCAAAAGAATTCAAAGATTTGTTTGGGTGTACGGAAGCGGTGTGCGATGAAAAGCTCATCGGTCTGAATTGCATGGAAACGACGATTGAAAAAGATGTGTTTTATTTCCTGTTATCCGAACAGGGAAAAGAACCGGAAACCATCACTGATGCATGGATCAGTGATAAATACTTTGATACGGTTGAAGAAGCTTTGACCGCTTTTGCCTTCCTGCTGGTATTGTTGCGTTATAAAGGCAATTACCGGTTTGAGCAGGATTGTAATTGCAAATGGCAACTATTTGCTCATGAAATACTGGCTGTTAGTGAGAGAAAATTTGCAGAAAAAAAGCTCGCCTGGGGCCCGGAAGGAGTGGAGCGGTTTATTGCCGTATCGCAATCTGAACTTCCGTTCCATGCTTATTTTGACAAAGAAACCTGCAGGTATACATATTATATTGCTTGTTCAGGTACCGGGCTGATACATTCCCGCAAGTATGATACAGCGAAGAAACGGGACCAGGCGATGGAGAAATTGTACGGGGCTGCAAAGAACGATCTTTTCATCAGAACGGCATGGGAATGGTCATCGCTCAGCAGTGAGTTGCGACAGGAGCTATTGACCCTTGAGAATATTAAAAAAGACGCACTTTCTGTTGACCAGGTAATTGATGTTTTGAGTAGTATCGCCTCAGGTAAGTTTGTTGAAGAACTTAACAGGATGAATGAAGAGGTGAGGAAACAAGTTGTTGATTTTACCCAAAATTATACAACGAAATGGCAATGGCAATGGTCATCACTCAGCATAGAACTGCAACAAGCGTTATTAATCCTGGCCAATATTAAAAAAGACTCACTTTCTATTGACCAGGTATTGAATCTCATGCATGATATCGTTTCAGGTAAGTTTGATGAAGATCTCGCAAAACTGAATGAAACGGTGAAGATGGAACTTGCTGTTTTTATCAGGGATTATCCATTGACGAAACAAACTGATAAAACCAAAAAAAGCTGTTATGATATTAGATTGACATTGCCTGCTGAAACATTGGCAAAAGAGATACAAGATGGCGGATGCGGGGAAACTGAAAAAAATGAGACGATATGTTCCTGCCAGGTAGCGTGGGAAACGAAATGTTGTTTCGAAAATAGTGAGAAAGCGGCTGGCCAATTGAAGGCAATAACAGAATTACTGAAAGATATTTCTATTTACAAAGCCATCTTCGATTGTGCTTGCGGCGGGTACGGAATAAGGATCCAATGGCCATGTCCTGATTTGACCGTCCAGAAAAAGAACAAGACAAGATCTGCCGGATCATTGCCCTGCTGGAATGAAATGATCGCCACAAGTCCCCAATACTATCCTTCGCCTGTAATGACATGTGATGCAATAAAACGGGCAAAGGATACAATTAACGATGAAGGTCTTCATTTAGTAGAGCATATCCTGCTTCGTCCTTATGATGAGAACGAATGTGACTATTTGATACCCTCCTGCCCGGGTACTAAATGTGATTTCGACTGGCCTTTAAATGAAGATGACCACTGTAAGGACAAGCGGAACAAATCAAAAATACGATTCATACCGGGACAGGACCCCTACTCCTTTATTGCTACGGTTGTATTGCCTGCATGGCCATTGCGGTTCCGTAAAAAAGAAAACCGTTTGTTGCTGGAAAATATTTTGCAACGGGAAGCGCCCGCTCATATTATGGTAAGAGTACTTTGGCTGAGGCCTGCCGACCTCTGTGAGTTTGAATATTTTTTCAGGAATTGGGTCCGGGAAAAATCTTTCCGGGACTCTTGCTCACCTGCGTATACAAAACAAAACTTCATTGAGTTTTTGTTCAGGAAAAAATTCGACTGTCTTCCGGACCAGGAGAGCTGTGGTCACTGCGGTGTTACTCCATCATTGGAATATGCGGATCATTACAAATGGCTGCATGCGATCAACACCTTGTATTGCTGGGGAGACATGGAATGCAGAACACCCGGTTTTGTAAAGCCCGGATTTGTCAATGAGCGCTTCAGGAACTATAAAATGGGTATGGAGCAACTTTTAGAAAAAGTGACAGACCGAAGTTTTAAAGAGAAATCATCGAAATTCCTTGAAGCCGGTGAGCCTAAACTGAACCAGTATTCATTGCTGATCAAATCCCTGCTCAGCGCGAAAGAAAAAAGCATTATCAGTGCCAAACAGGCAATTGCCGGTATTATCACCAGTTATTATATAGATACGATCAGTTTTAAAAGTAAAGACCGGGAGATGCTTCGTAAAACAAACGATGTTTTTATACAAATGCGTGAGGCAGGAATTGACATGCATAGCATATTCGAGAAATGGGGCCAGGTAAAAGTGCAGACCTATCAACCCGGTACCGATGTCCTTGAAGTATATCATTTGCTGACCGGTAATAAATAGCTATGGCAAGACATCTTATCCAGAAACAGCTTATACATCTTTCGATCCGTGGAAAAACGAGCGCCTTTACGCTCCAGCACGAGGTCAGCCGCTCGTACTGGAATGAAATAGTACCCCTGCTCGAACGGGTTTTTGACAGGATTGCGGGCGCAGATGAAGTAATAGAAATCGACAGGCTGGAGATCGATGCCGGCATTTTTACAATTGAGCAGATCGAACAAAACAAATGGGCCGCAGGAATTGAAGACAAAATACTCCGGGAACTTGAGATCATTCTCAGGTCACTACCTGCTGATCGCATCATAACCCGGGTAAGCCGGCCGATATCTGTTTTCCGCCAGTGGTTGTACTTCCTGGAAAAAGGTTACCTGCCCTGGAATAACGAGAAACCTGACGAATTATGGTATCAACAGGTATTTGAAGCGCTTGCCACTGACTATGAAAGCGTAAGTGAATTATGCAGGCTGATCCTGTCAGACAGAGAGGTGAGGAAAAGGATCGTTTACCAACATAGCGCATCTTTTTTAGAAAAAATGGTAGCAATATTGACAGCTAAATCCCAGACCGGGCTCACGGAACTTATCGAAGAACTTACTGAGATCCTTTTTCATATCAAACGGGATGAAAAACAGGCCGGGCCAGGGCTGAGAGAAAAGATCCGGCAATCTATTGACAGGGCCGTTCTCGTGCTGATCGCGGGAAATGAAAAGCCCGGACCCTTGGTATTGATGGAAAAGATCTGTACAGTATATATCAGGGAGCCGGTTGCTACATTGAAATCGATCGGGCTGACCACGGTGAAAAAAGGTATTATATATACGATAGTGGAAGATATGGCCAGGAAAGCAAATAAAGCCGGCAACAGCACTCCCGGTATTGCCGGTAAAAAGAAAAATCAACCATTGCCTGCTGTTCCGGGTGAAAGCGGAATTGAGAAAAATAAAATCAATGATCGCCTTTCAACAGGAAATGCGGGGGAAAATGTTTCTCCCGATGAACTATTGATAAGCGAAAATATTTTTGAAGAAGAGCGGCCTGTAAAACAGGGATTTCCCATCGGTAAAAAAATACCGGCAGACGGGATATTCGTTTCCAATGCAGGGCTTGTTCTTCTTCACTATTTTTTATCACCGCTATTTAATTTTCTTGGCCTGGTAAAGGATCATGATTTCACCAGCGATGACAACAGGATAAAGGCGCTCTACCTGCTGCATTACCTGGCGACTGGCAGCGAACAGGCGGCCGAACACGA
>DASYLC010000076.1:0-5186 GCA_036009775.1 Chitinophagaceae bacterium | reverse complement strand
TACAGATAGAGCCCTTCAAAAAAAGAAAGGCCGGTAAGCTCTCTGGTGGGATGAAACAAAAACTGGCGCTCTGCTGTGCGCTGATCCACCGGCCATCGGTGCTCTTTCTCGACGAACCGACAACCGGCGTGGATGCTGTTTCAAGAAAAGAATTCTGGGAGATGCTGAAAGGATTGCGGCAGCAGGGCATCACTATCCTGGTTTCGACACCGTATATGGACGAAGCAGGTCTATGCGATAAAGTAGCGTTGATCCAGAATGCAAAGATCCTTTCCATCAGCACCCCGGGAGGTATCGTCAGTAATTTTTCCAGGCCACTCTGGGCCGTCCGGTCTTCGCATATGCTGGGGTTACTGAACGATCTGAAACAACTGGATGCAGTACAGGATGCTTATCCTTTTGGAGAATTCCACCATGTGGTATTGAAAGATGCGGCAGGGAGCGGGCAGCTGAAACAGTTCATTTTAGAAAGAAAGGAAGATAACGCGGTGATCAAAGAAGCCGAACCTGATATTGAAGATTGCTTTATTGCATTAATGAAGAATTAAATGGCAAACGACAAAGTAATAACAGCGGATAAACTCACCAAACGTTTTGGTGATTTCACAGCCGTGGACCAGATCAGCTTTGATGTGCACAAGGGAGAGATATTCGGTTTCCTTGGCGCAAACGGGGCCGGTAAGACAACGGCCATGCGTATGCTTTGCGGTCTGTCATTACCCACATCCGGTGAAGCTACTGTAGCGGGATTTGATGTTTATAAAGAGAATGAAAAGATCAAGCGGAGCATCGGCTATATGAGCCAGAAATTCTCTTTATACGAAGACCTGACGATCAAAGAGAACATGCGTTTTTATGGTGGTATCTATGGAATGAGCGATTCGTTCATCAAAGAGAAGACCGCGGTCATTCTTCAGCAACTCCGCCTGGAAAAAGAAGCGAATAAACTGGTGAAGTCATTGCCCTTGGGCTGGAAACAAAAACTGGCTTTTTCCGTGGCGATCTTTCATGAACCCGGTATTGTTTTCCTCGATGAGCCAACGGGTGGCGTGGATCCCGTGATCCGCCGCGAATTCTGGAACATGATCTATGAAGCTTCCGATAAAGGCATCACCATTTTTGTTACTACACACTATATGGATGAGGCGGAGTATTGCAATCGTGTCAGCATTATGGTGGATGGAAGGATCGATGCGCTGGATACGCCGGCAGCGTTAAAGAAGGAATATAATGTCAGTTCGATGGACGAGGTATTCCTGAAGCTGGCGAGAAAAGCTGTACGTTCTGAATAAATAGCACTTAGCTGATAGCTTTTAGCTGTTAGCTGGGTACAAAGGATCAATTGTATTAACGTTAATAGCTAACAGCTAAAGGCTAATAGCAAAAAAAATGAAGCAGTTTTTATCATTCGTAAAAAAGGAATTCTACCATATCTGGCGGGATAAACGTACCATGTTCATCCTGCTGGGAATGCCGGTAGTGCAGATCGTGATCTTCGGTTTCGCTCTTACCAATGAAGTGAAGAACTCGAAGATCGCCGTACTGGATAATTCAAAGGATGAGGCCACATTATCGTTGACTGCACAACTAGATGCCAGCCGTTATTTTGACCTGGAAAAAAATCTTGTTTCGTACAGCCAGGTCGAAGAAGAATTCAAAAAAGGTAAGATCAAGCTGGCAGTTATTTTTCCGCAGCATTTCAGCGAAGACCTCCGGCACCTGAACAAAGCGCAGGTACAACTGATCGCCGATGCGTCCGATCCCAACGTGGCAAATACCCTCACCAATTATGCTTCCTCGATCATTCGGAATTACCAGGACCGTATCACGGCGAACCGGGAATTGCCCTATACGATCAACACGGAAATGCGGATGCTGTATAATCCGCAGCTGAAAGGGGCTTTCAATTTTGTTCCCGGTGTAATGGCTATGGTTCTATTATTGGTCTGTACCATGATGACAGCCATCACCATTGTAAAAGAAAAAGAAATGGGAACGATGGAGATCATCCTCGTATCACCAATGCGGCCGCAGATGGTGGTACTGGCCAAAGCCGTTCCTTATTTATTATTGTCCGTTGTAAATATTGGCACGATCTTATTGCTCAGTGTGTTTGCACTGGAAATGCCGATCAATGGCAGTATCCTCTTGCTGTTGTTTGAAAGCATTCTATTTACGCTGGTATCTTTATCGCTCGGGTTGCTGATCTCCGCAGGCGCGGCATCGCAGCAGACAGCCATGTTCATTTCACTGGTGGCGCTGTTCCTGCCTACGATCATGCTCAGTGGTTTTATGTTCCCGGTGGAGAATATGCCCTTGCCGTTGCGCATTATCTCCAATATCGTTCCCGCGAAATGGTATTACAGTATCGTGAAATCGGTGATGATAAAAGGGCTCGGGTTACAGGCTATCTGGAAAGAAACCTTGATACTGGGCGGTATGATGGTGTTCTTCCTGACGATGGCTATTAAGAAATTTAAAATACGGCTGGCATGACAAAGTATTTAAGATTTACGACTCACGACTCACGATTCACGATCAACGACTCACGACTCACGATTCACGACTCACGTATATGAGAACACTTCGTTTTTTATTGCAAAAAGAGTTCCGGCAGATATTCCGGGATCCCTCTATTCTCCGGGTCATCCTGATCATGCCTGTTATCCAGTTGCTGGTACTTCCCTGGGCAGCCGATTATGAAATGAAGAATATCAAGCTGGCAGTAGTGGATCAGGATCACTCCGATTATTCCAGGCAGCTGGTCAATAAGATCAGTTCATCAGGATATTTCATACTGACCGATTATACCAGTTCTTATGATGCTTCATTGGAACAAATAGAAAAAGACAAAGCCGACCTCGTGCTGCAGATCCCCGTCAACTTTGAAAAAGATCTTGTCAAAGAGGACGAGGCCCAGTTGTTCATGGCCCTCAATGCCATCAATGGCGTGAAAGCGAATATCGGCGGGGCTTACCTGCGTACCATCATCCAGGATTTTAACAGTGAAGTGAGAACAGAGTGGATACAGTTTCCACGATTCAGCCCGGAAACACAGATCGAAACCGTTTCCTCCAACTGGTACAACCCGCTGATGAATTATAAATTCTTCATGGTACCGGGTATACTCGTGATATTACTGACCATGGTGGGTTCTAACCTGGCCGCGGTTAATATTGTCAGGGAAAAAGAGATAGGAACGATCGAACAGATCAATGTAACGCCGATCAAAAAATATCATTTCGTACTGGGAAAATTGATCCCTTTCTGGATACTGGGATTGGTGGTGCTCACGATCGGGCTTACGATATCACGGGTATTCTATGGGATCATACCTGCGGGTAGTTTCATCACTATCTATGTCTTTGCCGCTGTGTACCTGCTGGCAGTACTTGGATTGGGTCTGTTGGTCTCCACCTATTGTGCCAACCAGCAACAGGCGATGTTGTTGTCTTTTTTCCTGATGATGATCTTTATCCTGCTGGGTGGATTGTATACATCAATTGACAGCATGCCCGAATGGGCCAAATGGATCACGAGATTCAACCCTGTATCATATTTCATCGAAGTGATGCGAATGGTGATACTGAAAGGAAGTTCCCTCGCCGATATCAAATACCAGTTGCTCACCATGCTGGGATTCGCCGCGTTCTTTAACGGTTGGGCGATATTGAATTACAGGAAACGGAATTAGGGAACAGATGAACAGACGAACAAGGAACAGATGAAGTTATGATACATTGTGTCTATACTTCATCTGTTCTACATTCCTTATTCCTCTGTTCAATATTCTATCTTCCTTCCGAAGCGTCTTCGCACTTTTCTATTTCCTCGTCAACCTTGTCCATAAAAGTGGCATCCTTACCATATTTCCTGTCGATCTCATTTTCGTATTCGTTGAGTGCCGCTTTGGCCCTTCCATATTCCGGGCCGCCAGCGGGAGCCTGGTGTAATCGGGCATTCAGGTTGCACCATTTTTTAGCGATGGATTGAGGTGTTTGTTTCCCGCCGCCACAGGCGATAAACGAAAGACAGGCGCATGCCACAAGGAGATTGATGAGTTTTCTTGTCATGGTAAATAGTTTTAGTGAGGAAGTGCTGAATGTCCCTCTTTGCAAAGGGTTATTTTGGTAATCAACCCGAAAATATTAAAAATATTTTTTTATATTCGGCTAACTAAAAAACGAATTGCTATGCTAAAAATCGGAAATCTTAAATCAGGTGATGTTATTTCAGTCAACGATGAAGGCATTATGCGGGAAGGGACAGTAGTCAGTGTAAGCCAGGAAGAGAACCAGGCACTGGTCAATAACGGTGTACAGGAATTCTGGTACAGTCCCGAAGAAATGTATGCCGTCCCGCTGGATGAGCAGCAGCTGATGAAACTGGGTTTTACCCGGGAAGACCTGGAAGGTGGGGTAAAATATAAAAAAGACTCCTTCCGGCTAGTGACGCCTAAAAAAGGCGACTTTTCCAACGTGGAGATGTGGTGGAGAGAAGACAGGCGGCATTTCAGCTTTCCGCTGGGGGTGCATGAGCTTCAGAATCTGCACCTGGATATGACAAAAGTCCACCTCGACATGCCTTAAAACGAGCATTTTAGCCCATTTTTCCTATAGGCCTGGACCTTTTTCCACATAACCCCTAAAAATAACCGGGGTTATTTCTTTTTTAGGCCTGATACTCCTACCTTTGCGTTCCGAAAAAATCATGGCGAAACAACCCCTTATTAAACAAGATGGTACAATCATAGAGGCTTTATCCAATGCTATGTTCAAGGTAAAGCTGGAGAACGGGCATGAGATATTGGCCACTATATCGGGGAAGATGAGAATGCACTATATCCGCATTCTGCCGGGAGATAAAGTAGGGGTGGAGTTATCGCCGTATGATTTGACAAGAGGAAGAATAAATTTCAGATACAAATAAAAGCCACGGGCTATGGGCTATGGGCTATGAGCCCGCAGCCAGAAGCCCAAAGCCCAAAGCTTAAACAAAATGAAAGTAAGAGCATCCATTAAAAAGCGCAGCGTTGATTGCAAGATCGTTCGTCGTAAAGGCAAGCTGTATGTGATCAACAAAAAGAATCCCCGCTTCAAGCAGAGGCAAGGATGATTCCAATGAGCAATAAGCAACGGGCAATTGTCAATTGTATATTGCCTATTGCCAATTTGAATTAAAGAACT
>DASYLC010000075.1:0-11816 GCA_036009775.1 Chitinophagaceae bacterium | reverse complement strand
CTTGGCATGATCTAAGGTTTTTGGGGGCTTAGCAGATAAAGGACGGCCATTCTCACCGCCACACCATTCTCCACCTGCTGCAAGATAATGGATTGTTTAGAGTCGGCTACATCGCTATCCAGTTCCACACCACGATTGATCGGACCCGGGTGCATGATGACGATCTCCTTTTGAAGGCTGTCGAGCAACTTACGGTTGATGCCATAAGCCAGGCTGTATTCACGTAAGGAGGAGAACAGAACCTGGTTCTGTCTTTCCAATTGTATACGTAATACATTGGCCACATCACACCAGTCCAGTGTTTCCTTCAGGTTATAACTCACATTCACACCCAATGCTTCGCTGATATATTTGGGGATCAATGTAGGTGGTCCGCATACGGTGACCTCCGCTCCCATTTTTTTGAGCAGGTAGATATTGCTCTGCGCCACCCGGCTATGCATGATGTCGCCGATGATCGCTACTTTTCTTCCTTCGAGTGTGCCTGTTTTTTCTTTGATGGAAAAAGCATCGAGCAATCCCTGCGTGGGGTGTTCATTGATGCCGTCACCGGCATTGATGATCGCGGCAGGAATATGTTGTGCGAGGAAATGCGGGGCACCACTGGCACTATGCCGCATTACCACCATATCCACTTTCATCGACAGGATATTATTGACCGTATCGAGCAATGTTTCTCCTTTTGCCGCCGAAGAAGTGGAAGAAGCAAAATTGATGGTATCGGCGCTGAGTCTTTTTTCTGCCAGTTCAAAAGAGAATCTTGTGCGGGTGGAATTTTCGTAGAAAAGATTCACGATGGTCACATCACGCAGTGAAGGGACTTTCTTAACGGGTCTTTGTAAAACTTCCTTGAATTGTTCAGCAGTGGAGAGAATTAGGGAAATATCTTCTTTGGTGAGGTTTTTAATGCCGAGCAGGTGTCGAGTGGATAGTTGCATTAAAGGGCGAAATTATAGGTTTTTGGGCATAGAGGGAGATTTTTTTGAAGGAACCATGGACCTGGCTTATAGACCATAGTCCATTGACCATAGACGACCAGCTATGGACTATCCACCATGGTCTATGGACTGATCAACACCACTTCACCATCTACCAGCTTTACCTTATCAGTCTTCTTCGTTTCAACCACGGTCCCCACATAATCTGCCTGGATGGGAAATTGCCGGTGTTCTTTACGGTCGATCAGTACACAAAGTTCCACTTTGGCGGGACGACCATAATCGAGCAATACATCGAGTGCGGCTTTGATGGTACGGCCGGTGAATAATACATCATCGATCAGTACAACGGTCTTGTTCTCGATGGCAAAGGGCAGGTTCATCCGGTCCGGCGCCAGTATCTCTTTGCGGATATCATCGCGGTAAAAAGTGATATCGAGTTGACCATATTGAATATTACCCGGGTTATTGTTCTTTTCCATAGCGGTTACGATACTGGAACCCAATACCGCTCCACCCTGCTGTATACCTACATAAACTACATCAGCCATTCCCTTGTGTGCAGCAGACAGATCCCTGGCCAGCTTACCGATAGAAGCTTCTAACTGTTGGGTCGAAAGTAAAACCTGCATCAAAATGAATTTAGGATAAAGTTAAGCATTGGGCTTGCATAAAAGAATAGCGAATTCGTTGACTTTGCTATACTGCATTCACATGCCGTCCCGGCAAAAATAACTGATAGTATGAATTTTCGTTGTCTCCTTCACCTGGTCTGCATCCTTTCTTTATAAAAAAGGCCCCGCCATTGCGGAGCCTTTATACTTGCTCATTGATCAATTATTTCTTCGATTCTCCGCCACCACCGAATTTGAAAATACCGGTAAGACCGATATGACTGTTGGTAGAACCATTTTTCGACAGGGCATTATAGTTCAATGCTACCTGGAAATTGGAACCGTTGTAACCGACCTGCGGCTGGTAATTGAAGGCGCCTTCACTGTTGCCGTTGGCCATGAAAAGACCATAACCAGCCTGCGCACCGATAAAGAAAGAAGAACCGGCGTAATAACGGATGCCGGCCAGGAAGGGAACATAACCCACCCCATCGAAATCTACTTCAACACCAAGGATGGTCACTTTTTTCCCGAAAAATTGTGTGTACCCGCTGGTGACCACACCCGAAAATTTTTCAGAAAAACCATACTCGCCCTGCACTTCCGCGCCCACACCGAATGACTGTGATTCACTCATGTCGCCAACAGGCAACGCTGCACGAATGCCGGCTCCAAATTGAAATCCATCGGGGGCTTGTGCATTGATGCCGATAAATCCTGCAACTACCAGAGTTGCTGACAGAATTAGTTTTTTCATAATGTGTTTTTGATTAAAAATGTTTTTCAACAGGGCAAACATAATACAGCCTTTCCCATTTTCATAGAGCTATCCATCCACTTAGCGTTAAAATATTGCAAATCAAATGAGAACAAAGGCCATTTATTTCTCCTGCATAAAGGGGTAACGATAATCCACAGGCGGGTTAAAGGTCTCTTTGATCGTCCTGGCACTCAGCCAGCGGTATAAATTCAGGATAGAACCGGCCTTATCATTTGTTCCGCTTCCCCTGGCACCACCAAAAGGCTGCTGACCAACAACGGCTCCTGTTGGTTTATCGTTGATATAAAAATTCCCGGCCGCATGCCGGAGCTTATTCGTAGCCAGTTCAACAGCATCCCTGTCATGTGCAATAACGGACCCGGTCAGTGCATAAGGTGAAGTGTTGTCCACCAGTTCCAGTGTTTTTTCAAAACTATTCGCCGGATAAATATAAACGGTCAGCACAGGCCCGAATATCTCTTCGCACATCGTTACGTATTTCGGGTTCTTTGCTTCGATGATCGTCGGCTGCACATACCAGCCATCTTTGCTGTCGCATTTACCACCTGCCCATATCTCCGCTTTGGGATCTTTCTTTGCGTTATCGATATAGCGTTTGATAGTATTGAAACTTTTCTCATCGATCACCGCGTTGATGAAATTGGAAAAATCTTCTACTGTTCCCATTTTAAAACTCTTCACACCGGCGATCAGCTTCTTCTTTACTTCTTCCGCGATATTCGAAGGGATATAAGCTCTCGATGCAGCGGAACATTTCTGTCCCTGGAATTCAAATGCGCCTCTCAATAAAGCAGTTGCCACCACGTCCGGATCGGCACTTTTATGAGCGATGACAAAATCCTTACCGCCGGTCTCTCCCACTATTCTAGGATAGGAACGGTAATTCGGCATATTCTTTCCAATGGTCTCCCACATATTATTAAATACACCGGTGGAACCTGTAAAATGTACACCCCCGAAATGAATATGATTAAAACAAACTCTCCCGATCGTAGGCCCATCCACATAGATCAGGTTGATCACCCCATCCGGCAAACCTGCTTCTTTCAGGATACGCATGGTCATCTGTGCCGCATAGATCTGTGTATTCGCCGGTTTCCATACGACCACGTTACCGCACATCGCAGCGGAGGTCGGAAGATTGCCACCGATCGCTGTAAAATTGAACGGTGTAACAGCCAGTACAAATCCTTCCAGCGGGCGGTACTCCATCCTGTTGTGCATACCCGGGCTGCTGATCGGTTGTTGTTTATAGATCTCGGAAAGAAAATGAACATTGAAACGCAGAAAATCGATCAGTTCACAAGCCGCGTCGATCTCTGCCTGGAAAGCATTCTTGCTTTGTCCCAGCATGGTCGTTCCATTCATGTAAGGACGATATTTTGTCGCCATCAGGTCGGCGGCCTTTAAAAATATTCCCGCCCTGTTCTCCCAGCTTGTATTCTCCCAGTTTTGTTTGGCAGCGAGTGCGGCATCAATGGCCTGTTGTACATGTTTCTCTTCGCCGGAATGGAAATAACCCAGCACATGTTTGGTCTCGTGCGGGGGACGCATGGCCACTTTCTTACCCGTTCTTATTTCTTTGCCGCCGATATACATGGGTACATCGGCCTCTTGTTTCTTCAATTCTGCCAGTACTTCTTTCAGTCTTTTCTTTTCCGGCGAACCGGGTCCATAGCTTAATACAGGCTCATTAACGGGAAGCGGATAGGAGAAAGTTCCTATTTGCATAAGTCGATAAATTTAGGTGGCAAAGGTAGCAATGTTATGATGGATGATGAAATAATGGTACCTGTACCGCAACACCTGTGCTGATTGAAAACCGGCTACTGCCAAAATAGTTAGTGCCGGGGGTAGGGTTATGACCTCTCCTTTGTACTTACCAGTAGTACACAATTAAACCAAAATCAGTAAAATGAGAAAATTGCCAGATTCCCTTCTTCACAAGCAAGGTCGTAAAGGCCTGACGATCGTTCGCAAAGCATTGATCTTTTTAGCAGCTGCTACATTGCTTTACTCCTGTTTTCCCGGTCAAAAAAGCACCCGGGAGGAAAATGAAGAAAACGAAAAATATGATGGCCCGATGGCCCGTGAGCAGTATGAGTTTGACAGGACCGTAGACCCTGCATTAGGATATGTTCCCTATGAAAGATTAAAAACTGCCATGGACCAAACGATCCAACTCAAGTCGATGGCAAGAACCTATCCCGCGCTTACCTGGATAGAAAGAGGACCTATTTATGATAGCGTAGGTCCGTCCAATGGCAACGGCCGCGGAGGTGGTACCGGTAGTACACTCGGAGGTTATACTTCGGGACGTATCCGGGCTTTTTTGCTGGATACATTGAATGATCCGACAGGGAACACGGCATTTGCCGGTGGTGTCTGCGGAGGTGTATGGAGATGTACCAATTTTTTATCTGCCGGACCGAATTGGGTGAATATTGATGATAACTTCAGTAATATAGCTATCGGTTCGATCTGTCAGTATGCAGGCAACCCTTCCATCATTTATGTAGCTACCGGCGAAGCCGCCAGTAATGCCGATGCCGCTTATGGAAACGGGGTGTACAAATCCACCGACGGGGGTCTCACCTTTCAACATCTTCCCTCCACCATTAATTTCAAAAGGAATTTTAAGATTGCCTGCGATCCCGCCGGCAACATTTACCTGGCTACCCGCATTACTACATTGCCTGTGGTTCAAAACCAGGGTATGTTCCGCTCGACGGATGGAGGAACTACCTGGGTTGATATCACACCCGGCGATCTTACTTCCGTCAATAATACCTGTACAGATTTTGAATTCACCGCATCGGGAATTTTAAATGCCACTTTTGGCTATGCCACGGGTATCGCCAATACGATCGTGAACCATCGCTATACTTCCAGCCCTGCCACTGTTACACCGGCCAGCTGGTCTTCGAGCACCGGGTTCAGGGTGACGCCGGGAGCCATGCGCACGGAAATGGCGGTAACAGGCAACACACTTTATGCGGTCACGATCAATACTGCTTATAATACGGACAGCTGCTACCGGTCAACAAATGGCGGAGTTACCTGGACAAAGCAAAACGTTGTCTCACTTCCGGCCGGCCTCGGAAACGCACAGGGTTGGTATAGCATTAGTTTGGCGATCAATCCTTTAAACACAAATGAACTGATATCCGGCGGACTGGATGCATACCGTTCAGTAAATGGCGGCACTACCTGGACCCGTTTCACCAACTGGATAAGTACGCTTCCATATGTACATGCCGACCATCACTATGCGCAATACTGGATCAAGAACGGAGAGACAAGGATGATCATGGCCTGTGACGGTGGTATTTTCTATTCCACTAACAATGGAAGCACTTTTGTTGACAAGAATAAAAATCTTGCGATCAAACAATTTTATGCAGGTGCAATACATCCTGCCGCCGGTTCCGATTACCTGATCGCCGGCGCACAGGATAACGGCACACACCAGCTGAAATACCCCGGGTTGAATTATTCGATCGAGGTAACCGGTGGTGACGGTTGTTTTGTGCATATCAACCAGGTCAACCCGCTGGTCCAGTATGGCAGTTATGTTTATAACCAATACCGGCGTACAACCAATGGAGGCAATACCTGGCAAAGCGTAAATTTCTCAGGCAGTGTTGGGCTTTTCGTCAACCCCTTTGATTCCGACGATGCGCAGAACATCATGTATTGCAGTAACGGTCCGTTAAGCCAGATACGCCGCTGGGTCAATAGCCACAATTCCTCTACGAATACTTCCATCCAATTTGCTACTGCCACACTCGGCACGGCGACAGTTTCATTGACAGCGCTGAAAGTATCCCCGTATGCGGCCAACAGGGTATTCTTCGGTACCAACAACGGAAGGATATTCAGGCTCGACAATGCCAATACCGTAACCAATGCAACTATAGATGCCAATACCACCAATATCAGCAGCGCTTCATTTCCCGCAGGCACTGTAAGTTGTGTGAATACCGGCACCGATGATAATAATATTATTGCTGTATGGTCCAATTACGGGATCAGCAATGTTTGGGTGACAACAAATGGCGGTACCAGCTGGACGGCCATTGAAGGCAATCTTCCCGACATGCCGGTAAGGTGGGCTATGTTCGAACCGGGTGATAATAATAAGATCTATCTCGCCACAGAAGTCGGCCTATATACCACCACTGCTATTAACGGCGCTTCTACTTTCTGGTTACCCGATCCGGGCTTCCCGCTTGTAAAAACCAATACCCTGAGGATGCGTACCAGCGACAGTACGATCGTTGCGGCTACACATGGACGTGGTTTATGGACAGCCAAGATCCCCCCTTGTGTTACAAGCAATATCACCGCTCAGCCCGCCAATACTGTTGTCTGCCCCGGTCAGACCGCTACATTTACCGTAGGCGCTGCCGGTGGTCTGCTTGCTTATCAATGGCAGGTAAGCACCGACAATGGAATTACGTATAATGATATTCCGGGTGCCACTTCAGCTACCCTTAATGTACCCGCTGTAACACCAGCCATGAACGGTTACCGGTACAGGAATAATGTGGATACCTATTGTTCCGGTCTACTGACATCCGGTGGGGCTATCCTCACAGTCGGATCAACACCTTCGTTCACTTCCTGTCCTGCTAATATTACGGTCAGCAATGCTCCTGGTCTTTGCGGCGCTACGGTGACCTATCCTGCTGCTATTGCCAATGGAACACCGGCCCCGACAGTAGTCTATTCCCAGGCTTCCGGAACTTTTTTCCCCAAAGGCACAACAACTGTTACCGCCACAGCAACCAATGCATGCGGAACCCAGACCTGTACATTTACTGTTACTGTGAATGATGTGGAAGTTCCCACGGTCACATGCCCGGCGAATATAACGGTCACAAGTCCTGTCGGATCCTGCAGTGCGGTAGTTAACTACCTGGTCACGGGAGCGGACAACTGTCCCGGTGTGACGACAACAAGAAGCAGCGGACCCGCCAGTGGTTCTTCATTCCCTGTGGGAATTACCACCATCACTTATTTTGCCACAGATGCGGGAGGATTGGTTTCTGTTCCGTGTTCATTCACCATAACAGTTATTGATGCGCAGTTGCCTGTTATTTCAAGCCAGCCTGTCAACAGGACGGTTTGCGTCGGCAGCAATGCAACTTTCAGCGTTGTCTCCACCAATGTTGGCACTTACCAGTGGCAGGCCTATAACGGAACTACCTGGAACAATATACCAGGGGCGAACGGCGCTTCATATACGGTAAACAATGTTACCCAGTCGATGAACACCAATCCATACAGGGTTATCATTAACGGTTTATGTACACCGGTAACATCCAATCACGCTGTGCTGTATGTAAATCCTTTACCAACGGTCAGTCTTTCAGCATCCAGGGCACCGGCATTATTGCCGATGCAGTTGCTGAACATTACAGCTGTGGTCAGCCCCACAGGAGGATCCTATGTGTGGTATAAGAACGGGGTTGTGATCGCAGGTGCTACATCCGTTGCATTAACAGGATTGACTGTGGATGATGCGGGTGTATACAAGGTAGTTTATACTGACCCGAATGGTTGTGTCAATACATCAGCTGATATGGTAGTAAGTGTACTTAGATCCAGTGGATTTTATGTATATCCGAATCCAAACAATGGCCAGTTCCTGGTGAGGTATTATAACGAACCCGGAGAAAAAGCCACTGTAAGAGTGTTCGATGCCAAAGGCGCCAGGATCTATGAAAAAGCATTTACTACTTCACTGGCTTATTCACCGATCAGCATTCAGCTTCCTACAACACTCCAGGATGGAGGTTATATCGTGGAAGTGATCAATGCGGCAGGAAAACGAATAGGCAGTAAGAGAATATTGGTGCAGAAAAACTAATGCATCTATGATTTTATAGAAAGAACGGGCACCTCCTGGTCGCCCGTTCTTTTTTTATGATCATTCAACCAGGCCACGGGAAATAATCAGGGTTGATATTGCTGATACAATAACAGCAATATCAATCTGATAAAGGGAAAAATATTGCGGTAGAGTTAAGTTTCAGCTTCGCATTGAGTATAATAAAGTATACGGGCGGATTAGAAAGATCCGGGAAATATATTGTTGCAAGACAACTATTGAGATCCGGCACCAGTATAGGAGCCAATATCCGTGAAGCACAAAATGCAGAAAGTAAAAGCGATTTTATTCACAAAATGAAGATCGCCGTTAAGGAAGTTGATGAAACAGTCTATGGGCTTACTTTATGCAGTTTGAGTGAAGGCTTTCCCGAATGCGGAACTCTTATAGCAGTTTGTGAAGACTTAGTGAGATCATTATTTAAAATAATTGGCCCCAGCAAACGTAGTCAGTAAATCCGGCCGTCAAAGATAATTTTCAAATTAACTGTCCGCTTCCTTCTCACTCATCAGATACGCTTTGATAAACCCATCCAGTTCACCATCCATTACCGGCTGTATATTCCCCACTTCGAAGTCGGTACGGTGATCCTTGATCATTTTATACGGATGGAAAACATAGCTTCTGATCTGGCTGCCCCACTCGATCTTTTTCTTTTTGGCATTGGAAGCATCTTTCAGCGCATTTCTTTTCTGCAACTCCTGTTCATACAAACGGCTCCGCAGCATCTGCATCGCCAGTTCCCGGTTACCCAACTGGCTCCTGTCCTGCTGGCAGACCACAACTATACCTGAAGGGATATGCGTCAGTTGCACTTTTGTTTCCACCTTGTTCACGTTCTGTCCGCCCGCGCCACCACTTCTTGATGTTTCCATTTTTACATCGGCCGGGTTGATCTCGATATGGATCGTATCATCCACCATCGGGTAAACATATACACTGACGAATGAAGTATGTCTTCTTGCATTGCTGTCGAACGGGGAGATACGCACCAGGCGGTGTACCCCGCTCTCTGCTTTTAAAAAGCCATAAGCAAAAGGTCCTTCGAATTGCAGCGTACAGGTTTTAATACCGGCGCCATCACCCCATTGCCAGTCCATCTCGGTTACTTTCCAACCCTGTTTTTCACCATACATACGGTACATCCGGGCGAGCATTTCAGCCCAGTCCTGGCTCTCGGTACCGCCGGCGCCGCTGTTGATCTGTAATACGGCGGGCAATTCGTCCTCCGGTTCATTCAAAGTGGCTTTGAACTCGGCTTCATCGAGCAGGTTGATAGCTTTTTCGTACGCTTCTTTGGTTTCTTCTTCAGTGGCATCGCCTCCTTTCCAGAACTCAAATAGCACGGCAAAATCCTCCACGGCGCCTTCTACGGCTTCATAGAGTTTGACCCAATACTCATTTACTTTAGCGTTCTTGAGAATTTCGGTAGCCCTTTTGTTGTCATCCCAGAAACCGGGACTTAACGAAAGCTGCTTGTCTTCTTCAATTTTATATCGTCGGTTTTCGACGTCAAAGAAACCTCCTTATCCCGGCAATACGGAACCGCATATCATTCAATTTTTCGATTGTCATGCGGCAAAGGTAAGAGAATTGAGTGAGGATTGGTTAGCCGGCTTTAGTATAGGTGGCATCGTCCCTTGCGACGTTTTGCGTGACGTTCTGCGAGACTTTTAGTCTCGCAGTTCTATTCTATCGCTTCCAGCGATTGCCAGGCATTTCATCCGGCGTTCTGCATGACTTTTAGTCTCGCAGTTCTATCCTATCGCTTCCAGCGATTGCCAGGCATTTCATCCGATGTTCTGCATGACTTTTAGTCTCGCAGTTCTATTCTATCGCTTCCAGCGATTGCCAGGGCATTTCATCCTTTTATTTGGCCATTTGACGACAACATTTCTCCCGGATCTGCTTACTGCATTTAGCTTTACCACAAACAAAAATCAATGCGAATCTTTTTCTTCCTTTCACTGCTCGGCGTGAACTCATTCCTTTCAGCACAAAACAATACCGACACCATCCGTGCCGGCAAATTCGACATGAAATACCTGCCCGACGGTACCCAGCAATGGCTTGTCTATATCAAAAAAGATGGAGTAAAGAAAAACATCTGGCTCTGGGAAAGAACTACGACCAAAGAAAACTGGAACGGTACCAATGCAATAGTGATCCGCCAGCAATGGACAACCAGTGATACAGGCTTTAACAGCCGGCAATTATTAAGCGTTGTAAACGAAAAAGACTTTACACCGGTTTACCACACTACTAATAATCCGAAGACCGGCAAAGAAGCCTATAACTTTCATGCTGCTGAAATTGTAACAGCCGATTCGGTGGCCGGCACCGGCAGAAAAGATTTTAAAATGGCGATCACCGAACCTTCATTCAACTGGGAAATTGATCTTGAGACCTTCCCGTTGTTGCCACTGAAAGAAGGAAAAACATTTGTCGTTAATTTCTATCACCCCGGCAGCAAATCAGGACCCGCCTGGTATAATTATACCGTGACCGGAAGCGAAAAGATAAAGACCAACTCCGGCGAAGTGGATTGCTACAAATTGTATACGGAATATAGCAACAACCGCGGCAACAGTACCTGGTGGCTGAATAAAAAAACGCATGAGGTACTGAAGATGGAAGAACATTTCGGAACTGTTACGAGGTATAAGCTGAAGCTGGCTGTGACGGAATAGTAGTAATGTCAACCTTTAGGATGTGCCTTCACCTTGTTCCTTTGTACTGCAAGACTTAAAGTTTCGCAGTGGTATCCTGTTGCTTGCAGCGATTCTTAATTGCTTACCAAAAACATAGTCTATCTTACTCCATAATCAAAGATCAACTCCATGTGTTTTTCCGCTACTGCGAGTTTTGGAGCCAGTGCCGTGCTGGGTATTGTTGGAGCCGTAGCTATTAGAAAAGCCAAAGGGAAACCGGAGAAAGTATTTGCCAGCATTCCATTGATCTTCGCGGTGCAGCAATTATCGGAAGGCCTGCTCTGGTTATCGTTAAAGAACGCAGAACTTGTCTCCTGTCAATCCCTGCTTACCTATATCTTTTTATCTTTCGCCATGGCTGTCTGGCCTTTCTGGGTCCCTTTCAGTGTGTGGCTGATGGAAAAAGATCCCAAACGGAAAAAGATCATCAAAGGATTTGCAGTGATAGGAGCCGTCGTCACGGTTGGAGTCGGCGTCATCCTTTTCCTGTACCCGGTTAAAGTAGTAACCCCTTTTTGTTTTAGCTGCCCGTTATCAGACACCGGGGTATTAAGACACCATCTTCATTATGAATTTGCTATTCCTCAACTGGTGAAGAACCTGATCATGGCTTTCACCGTGCTATACATTGCGGCAACGATCATTACGCCATTTCTATCTGGCAACAAAAAAATGCAATGGCTGGGTATTGTATTCCTGCTCTCCTACCTGTTTGCAGTTATCTTCTACAATGGATTTGTGATCTCAGTATGGTGTTTCTTCGCCGCCCTCCTCAGTTTTGTAGTATTGTGGATCATACTGGATCTGCGAAAAAAATCTCGCTGACCGTGCATAATGGGCGACAACTTATCCATGCATCCTGCCAAGAACATCAGT
>DASYLC010000074.1:0-7175 GCA_036009775.1 Chitinophagaceae bacterium | reverse complement strand
CTTACCAGATGGGTATACTTACCGGGCAGCGCTTAGTTGGTGCACCTGCCCTTATTTCATTTTTACAGACAATCCGAATACCCGTACTAAATAAAGACGAGGCATCTTTGGCTTTGCAAAATCATCCCAACAATCATCAGTACAAGAAGTATACTCACCATAGCAGTTATTAGGCCCGGTAATACCATAATCTAAATAAGTATCCGCGCAGTCGTCCGTATGGAAAGCTGCGCTGTCCGTAAAATGCATGTAATACATTTATCTTACTTGTATCTTCCTTTTGTACCGTTAACAGTCTTTGCAGGGAGTCGATAGAATTTTGTTGCCCGTGTGCCAAACACGAGCAATACAATAACACGTGAAATGATACTATTTGATGATCGGAATTTTCATACTTATCCTAATATACTCAAATATTCATAGGAAATCTGACATGCGCAATACCCCACCGGGTGATTTAGCCGAAGAGAATTACACAGAATGAACACCCGAAGCCCCGGGGCACAAATTCTTCGCTTCGCTAAGAGCGCAGTTGTGGTTGATAAGAAGGAAAGAATTTAAGCCCTTACAGGACGCCAGGCGCTTTAGGTCACAAAACTGTGTGGACCTGGGCTGTTCTAATCCGTGTCCCGCGAAGCGAGCTGTGGTAAAGGTTTCTATCAGCAGCCGATATACTCACAATCGACCCCTTTTACCGGGATCGCTTCAAACCTTCTTTTATCGGGATTGAACCTCCATGCTTTTTTGATGATCTTCATATACTGCTCACTATCTCCTTTTCCCCAGGCAATGATATAATTATTCTCCCGTTCATTTTGCCGGCATGAACTTCCATGAACACCCCATCCTTTTGCTACACCGGTGATCTCTGCTACATCCATCACTTTATATTTGCCCGAAGCAGTGTCTTCCATGATACTAAAGAACACGAGATAGGTTGTTCCTTTCTTAAATATATCGGAGACGATCCGTTCCGGGTCGTCCGGGGAATTGGCCAATCCTCCATTTACAAATGTCCAGCCTTTCAATGCAGTCAGGTTCTTCGCTTCCGTATAGACCTTCCCGATCATTGCTTTTTTGGTACCTGCATATTTACCCTGGGCAACTGAATCGCCGGTAAATACAAACAACAGGAGCGATATAATAAGTAGTTTCATAACTGCAAATTAATCCGTTCTCTTATACTTATCCTTCATGAACTCAAAATACACGAATCCGAAACGCTGGTACCAATCGGGTAATCCAAATTTCGCCTCGCAGGTACCAATTCCCACCAATGCCCTTTGCAAGGCGCCCATCATATCCGTATATTTTTTATCATAGGTCTGTTTGAAGTGGTTGAACTCTGCCACGATCCCTCCTCGTTCGCTCTGCCAGGCAGCGCCTGTTACGGCATGGATACCACTCATATTGTCACCGAATGCCAGCGCGCTTTCGTTGAAGTTCTTGGTATTAGCATAAATACAGCTTAACCGTCCCAACTGACGACGGATAAAATTCAATTCCCCTACTGCCCGTGTATAACACTCGCTGCATTCGGGGTTGCCGGCGCAGGTAGAAGCCATCATGGCCCCGGCACTGGCGCTGAAGTCGGGTGAACAGGCACCCGGTTCAAAATTCTGGATCGCATTCCATTCATCCCTTCTATCCTCCAACCAATTCAGGTAACCCTGTAATTCCGTAATGGCATCCTCTACTGGTGATTCACCCTCCATATCATCGTCCTGTGAAAATAACAGGGCAGAAGAAAAAAGTATGGCGAATAAAAAAATTATCTTTTTCATGCTGGTAATTTTAGTTAACAAGGTATTTAAGCGGTGGTAGTACTACCCCCTGCTTTTTTTTGTTTTAATTTATAGACGAGAAATCCGATCACACCGAGCAGGACAATTCCCGCAACGATCAGCAATGTATTACTCTTGCCTGCTTTTCCGCCGGCCGGCCCGGTTTTGATATCGTCAGCCCCTTTAAAGACCGAGGGCATATCTACTTTCATTTCTTCCCCTGTCCAAACGAGCAGGGCATACTTCGTAGGTTTCTTATTGGCTACCACCATGATGCCGAAATCTCCTTCTGTCTTGAAATCCGCTTTCCATAATGACTTGCCTTTTACTTCCCCGGTTCTGTGTGCGGTATGCCAGTTCTCTTTACAGAGAAGGATCTTAATATCGGCATCTGCTTCTTTCGAGTTAAGACTGAAATAGGTCGGTGCATACATATTGAGCCCCTTGATGAAATAATACATGGTGTCCTTTTCCTGGATCAATGTATTGATGCTGATCCTTCCCTTTGGCTTTTCAGCACCTTCTTTCTTATACTCGGTAAAATTCAGTTCAACGGGCTGAATACTTTCTTCGAGGTTGAATGGCTGTGCCAGCAGATCATGCACTGCAAAGAAACAGGCCAGTAAAGCTATCGTTCGGGTAAAGCTTGCTCGCTTTTTCATTGGTTTATTTTTGATGTTTAAAAAGGCTGTTATAACTATTCCACCATAATGGTATGTTTCTGCCGGTGTTCATCACCGGAAAACCGAAAAATATACGAACCGGGATTAGCAGCGGAATATGCAAAAGTAATCCCCCCGAGACCCGTTGTAACGATAAAGGCATCCAGGTTCCAATCGTCACTGTCAAACCCATCTCCAAAAGTTGTCGTAATGGTAAACGAACGGATATCGCTTTTCCGTACGGTCCTGTTCAATTCAAGATGAACTGTTTGTGTACTGTTATCCACCCATCTTACCAATCCGTTTACATTTCCAAAATGCTGTTCGGTACCATCCGCATAATTGACCGTGATGCCTACGTTATCGTTCTTCCCCCGCAGATCGTCCCCCCCTGTCCAGAATTCAGCATAGAGGTGACGAATACTGCCTTCGGGTTCTGCTTCGGGAAAATTGGGGATATTTCGTGGTGGTGCATGTTCCTTGTCCCAATGATTGTTGACAAAATAAGTACGCCATGCTTTCCCGCTTTCTATTTCAAAATATCTTTCGCCTAAAATATCCGGAACGAGTGTAACGGTCCTGTTGCGCATATTCGGGTCGTAGGCCAATATTTTATAATCGTTTATATGTCCGCCAAGATCGCCGCGGTAACGACCGGTAGAATAACCGACGGCCAGGATCACATGGTTACCATTATCACTATTATCAAGACCCCGGATACCACCTACAAACAACCCGATCGGGGTAGAATTTCCAGCATCGATACTATTCTTCAACTCTTCCAGCCGGCCGCCGCCGGTGCCCTGGATGCCCCAACGGTAAATTTCACTACCCCGGGTATTGTAGGCCACTTCGAGTTCCGACCACTTTTCATTCACATTCCACATAGAGTGTTGCTGCCGCTGGTAGAGATAAGACTGCAGAACGGTAGCATTGGCAGGCGTATACGTTTGCGTAGGTACGGGAATACGAACCCTGAAATAATCCAATGCCGAATAAACCATACCACCACATAAGCCACCCCAACGGATAATATCTTCTCCATTGAATGTATTGACAAAATGAAATCCATTTACTTCAGGTACAAAGGAGGTCTTCCTGGTCGTTTCATCGGACCATTTGATCAAATGCCATTTATGCTTGGGCTCATTCGTAACCGTATTGGCAAAGCCCACCAGGGTACCATCTCTTTTCCTGGTATCTGCTACAACAAGATATTTGTTGGTCTTTGATTTTATCGTATAAAAGCCATCGCTGGTTTCTGTCAATTGCCATAACTGGCTGTCTTCATTGATCTGTGGGTCCATGGTAGGAACCAATGCTCTTTTTTGTGTGAGATAAAGTCCCGATTCGGATCGTATCCTGTAAAAACCACCGGGTTGCGGAACAAATTTCCATACCTGCTGCGCCCGGTTATCGGTATGTCTCCATAAAAATGCGATAGATCCCGTAGCAGGCGCGGGATCTTTAATGGTAAGGTAGCGGTAATCATTAGCGCTGCGAAGGATAAAAGTTCCCTGTTGGATATACAGTTCGTCGGCAGTTGCAAATGTACTACTGGCTGTAATGGTTGGGGTCACCGCTACATACCTCACCGTATCCTTTTTCACCAGGGGTTTAACAGGTATTATTGGCTTTTGATTTTGCGTAACGCCTTTTGGTAATTGTGGCTGTTGTGCCAGTGAAACAACACTGGTAATAAGAAAAAGCAATAACAACATACTGCTTTTTTGTAGTGAAGGTCTCTTGTTCATAGTTAACGATTTTAAACAACTGAGTTTATCGTATTTTTTTTGCTCAATTGTTATCCAAAGATGAATAAAGAAAGGGGGCGGGTCAATTACACAATCGGGTAAAAAAATAATACTAGTAGTGGATCATGACCAGGCCATTGGCTCCGAAACCGCCGCCCAGGGTGCCTCCGCCCGTAATGATAGCATACCCCGGCGCTCCGCCACCACCCGGTTGCCGGGCGCCACCCCCCAGGGAGTAGCGGGTAATCGTTGTAGTGCTCGAATTATAAACTACGACCGGCCCTTCACCGCCGTTATTGTCTGCATTGCCTGCGTTACCTCCTCTCCCTCCGTGGATCGTTTCATAAAAAACAGTAGCGCCTGCCTGGTTAAATGCAAATTGCTGAGCGGTACCGGCTTTGCCTTTTTCACCATATATATGCTGAAATCCGGGCGGGTAATCAAAAATTCCGCCACCGCTATTAGCTATTGCCGGGGCAGTATACAAAGAACCCTGCCCACCCGTTGCAGTAAATAAACCGATCGGGGCGGTAATAAATGTGTTTCCTCCGTTGACGCCTGTTGTGGTACTACCGTTGCCGCCGGTTCCTACCTGTATGGTGAAGTTGTCACCGGGGGTAACATCCAGCCAGGCTCTGATATAACCACCGCCACCTCCACCGCCATAAGCAGTTCCACCTCCACCGGCTCCCCATCCCTCGATCATTATTTTTGTAACGCCTGCGGGAACGACCCAGGGGCTTCCCGGCGTTACATAAAATGAAACCGTATTCTTATACTCACAGACGCTTGACCATTGCATGGTGCCATCGCCATTACTTTCCAATACCTGGCCGCTGCTGCCTGCTGTTCCATTGGCCCGTATGGTACCTGTTGTATTGATATCACCCGTTACATCAAGCGGGTACTGTGGTGAAAAATTCCGGATACCCATGCTGCCATCTCCCCGGAAAGTTGTAACAATGGAAGAGTCGGAAGAAATATAAAGGAAATGATCTTTGTTGAACGATGAAAAGTAATTGCCGGAGATATACATCCCGATCGGGTGAGAGATCGAGCTGAATTTTATTGACCCCAACCTGGATGCGCCCGAGTCAGCCAGTTGCAAACCGATCGTTGTATTGCCCTGGTGGTTTATCTGTAAGCGGGCAAAAGGGTTAGCGGTGCCAATTCCCACATTTTGACCAAACAGGATAACAGGAAAGCCAAACAGGAGAACCATCATTATTTTTTTCATACCGGATAGGTTTTGCATAAAAGTCCGGATAAACAAAATGGCGGACAATTACACAATCGGGTAGTGGAAAATTCTTCTCACCCCACGATCTTGTGCCGGAGTGCTTTAGCCACGGCTTCGGTTCCGCAGTTCACATGCAGTTTATGATAGATATTCTGCAGATGTTTCTTTACTGTATCGATCGAAACAAATGATTTATCAGCGATCATTTTATAGGAATTGCCTTTTACCAGCAGTTCGAGCACTTCTTTTTCTCTTGCCGTAAGATTAAACTGTTCCGATTCGATCTTTGCCTGGCGGAAATGCTGGAAAACTTTCTGCGCTACAAAAGGACTCATCGGCGCACCGCCATTCATGACTTCCTGTAAAGCGCTTACCAGCTGTAAAGGAGAAGTATTTTTCAACATATACCCGTCGGCACCGGCACAGATAGAATCGAAGATGCGGTTATCATCATCGAACATGGTATGCATCACCACTTTTACTTCGGGGTTGCTGTTCTTGATCCGTTTTACTCCTTCCACACCACCGATCCCGGGCATATCAATATCCATCACCACCAGGTCGGCCTTGTATTTTTCGACCTGTTTATCGGCTTTGTCGCAATCAGGATAAGAAGCGGCAACATGAAAATTCGTTTCATCATTCAATAATATTGCCAGCGATTCCCTCAACCGCGAATTATCCTCGAATATCAAAAGCTGGTAGGCCATATTTCCAAAAATAAGTGAAGCCGGGTAGACAAACTATTACACAATCGGGTAAGGTGCCGGTCAGCTGATCTTCATCAGCAGGTTCACTGTCGTGCCTTTTCCCGGCTGGGAATGGATAACGAGTTCAGCTCCCGAAGCTTTTGCCCGTTGTTCCATATTTTGCAAACCGTTTCCCATTCTTGTATTGACCCGGTCAAATCCTTTCCCGTCGTCTTTTACGATGAGGCCGATAGTATGTGCGTCCGCTTTTACGCTGATCAAAGCATGGGCTGCCTGGGAATATTTGACAAGGTTATTTACTGCTTCTTTAAAGATAAGGTAGAGATCCCTGCGTTGTGTCATGCTGAGCGCCAGCCCGGGTTCGTTCGGGGGGAAATCAAATTCGCCATCGATAGCTTTCCCGTCGAACATATCGGCTGCATAACGTTTCATCCGGATAAAAAGATTCTGCAGGTCATCATAACGCGGATTGATATTCCAGACAATATCCGATAATGATTCACTGATGCGCTGGATATCTTCCGAGGCACGGGACAGGTATTCTGCTGATTTTTCGGGCTGCCCGATATTCCTTTTTGCCAGTTCATTCAGGATATTGATATTACTCAGCGACGCACCGATATCATCATGCAGGTCCTGGCTGATATTGTTCCGCATGGCCAGCAAGCTTTTTTGTTGTTCCAGTTTCTTTTTCAGCTGATACCGGTTCACATAGGTGATACCGAGCAGGAGAAACAGGGCTAACCCTGCTATCAGGAGATTACGGACGTTCTTTTGGTTGCGGAGTTGTTTATCCTGGAGCTGGTTTTCTTTTTCAGTTAGCTCCAGTTGCTGCGTATTGGTCTTCGCCAGCAATTGCTGCCGTTGCAGCTCTTCCTGTTGCTGGAGTATTTTAATATCCTGCAGTTCCTGCGATTTGAACAGCAGGTCGATCTCATTTTGTTTCTGAAGGGCCGCTGCTGTATTCCCGGCGATAACGGCTTTTTGTTTTTCGATCTCGAGCTGCTTGATGCGCTGATCGGTAT
>DASYLC010000073.1:0-4800 GCA_036009775.1 Chitinophagaceae bacterium | reverse complement strand
AGTGAATATTGTTTCGTAGGCTGTACGGTTTCTCCCGGTTTCGACTTTGCAGATTTTGAGTTGGGGAATGCTGATGATTTATCATCTGAATACCCGGAGCATAGTGCGCTGATACATTCTTTGTGCAGCTAGGACAGGCGGGTGGGGATTGGCAAGTGGCGAGCAGGTATGATACAATGCTTCATTGATACTTTGTTGCAATCCCCAGCTACAAGCCAAGCCCTACTTGCTTACTAAACTCCAAACTGTTGTAAGTGATGATCCAGATGCTTCCAGTTACTATTACTCCACTGCTGCAATGTCATTTTACCGAATAAAGGATGGACATCATTCGTGATGGTCTCTTCGGCAAAGCAATTGATAAGGGCGATCAGTTGTTGTTTTTCTTTTTCAAAATCCCGTTGATCGGCGATCTTAAAGGTCTTGTCCGTTGGCAGATTCCTACGGAAAGGTTTATCGTTATATAACTGCTTCTTGATAAGCGGGGCGAATAAACGGAAGAAGGTATTTCCCTTTAATTGATGTTTGCCAAGTGGTACTCCTAAAGGCGCCTGCAAATGGGCCAGCATCTGCGCCACATCCATTTTGCCCCATTTACGTTGCGTAGCGGGTCTCAGGCTATTGATGCGGGTAATGATCTCCTCCTTTACGGCAGGTTCAAATAAATTCTTCAGTTCCATGATAGTTAATGTTTAAAACAAGCGCAATTTACTACACGGTCATTAAAGATCGGAGATTGCGCATAGTATAACATTCGCGGTAGAGGATTGTTCAGAATGGGTTGCAAAAAAAACCTGGCAAATTGAAGACTTTTTAGAGACATTGACGAGACTTAAATAAGGCTTAAAAGGTTATGGTAAGTATTGGCTGAGCCTGTTAATTACATAAAAAGGAGTTACCAGTGATGACTTGTTAGCCATAAAGTTCCTGGTGGATGGCTTTCCTGTCGTACCCAAGCTCCTGTATCCTTTTTTTCGCCTCATCGATCATCGCTTTCCATCCGCATAAAAAGAAACTGGCGGGTTGTTTGCCGGCACAGATCTCTTCATACAAAGCATGTACATATCCCTTTTTTCCGCTCCAGTCCTCCCTTGACAGAGTAGCATGGAAATGGAATTTGGGCATTTCTTTTTCCAGTTCTTTCAGTTCATCATAATAAAGAAGATCTTTCTGTGTACGGCAACCGAACAACATATAGATATTCTCATGCGCTGTGCCATGTAATTTCATATACTGCACCATACTGCGGAAAGGAGCGATACCGGTCCCGGTGCTGATCAGGAACAGGTCTTTATTGAGATTCTCTTCATGCAGCGTGAATACGCCCTGTGGTCCCCGGAGCGTGAACTCACTGCCCACAGTTATATTTTTCCAGATCCAGGGAGTTCCCACGCCATCTTCGAGCAGTACGATCAGCAATTCAAAAACTTTACTGCCATCGGGCCAGCTGGCAATGGAATAACTGCGCCAGCGTTTATTGGGCTTTTCGTGAATAGGGAGATCAAGGGTCACGAACTGACCCGGCACAAAATCAAATTGATCCAATTCGGAAACCTCTATCCAGAAACGTTTTGTGTTATACGTTTCGTCTTCGATACGAATGACTTTCCCGGTCCTCCAGGGTTGAACTGCCATGAGCTGTGTTTTAATATAAGATTATCCTGCCCACTGACCCATCGCCGCTTGATAATGAAATAAGGCGGAAGGAAAATACGAACAGCAAGCGGAATATCCATAAAAATTCCTTTAAATCATTTCAATCCATCAACCGGTGGTTATCTTTGCAGCTCGAATGAGTGTAAAGGATCTGCTGGAACAATATCAGAACACCCCCCGCCTTTTTCAGTTGGCGGACAGGCTCTCTTTTGCCCAACCTTCCGCAGGATCCGGCGGACAAAAAACAGCACTTAAAAATTTACAGGGAAGTTCTTCACAGTTCGTGGTGGCCGCTGCTTTTCAGCATTCCTCCTGTTCCCAGCTTAACCATCTGATTATTTTAAATGACGCGGAAGAAGCGGCTTATTTTCATAATACACTCGAGAATCTCACCGAAGCGCTGGATATCTTTTATTTCCCTTCTTCTTTCAAGAACCGGAAGAATTACCAGTTGCTGAATTCTTCGCATGTGATGCTGCGGACCGAGGCGCTGACAAAACTGGCAGCTGGTGGTGTTTCAGCTCCATTCAGCGTGAACAGGAAGATATTGGTCACTTACCCCGAGGCTTTATTTGAAAAAGTAGTACTGCCTTCCACGCTTTCTTCCAATATCATTCATATACAATCGGGTGACAGTCTGAACGTGGAAGAATTACTGCTGAAACTGGCCGATTATGGTTTTGAACGCACCGATTTTGTCTACGAGCCGGGCCAGTTCGCTATTCGCGGCGGTATCCTTGATATTTATTCTTTTGGTAACGAAAAACCTTACCGGGTTGAACTGTTTGGCAATGATGTGGATTCGATCCGTATCGTTGACCCCGAGACACAGTTAAGCGAAAGAAAATTATTGCAGGTCAGTATTATCCCGAATGTGGATACACAATTTGAAACAAAGGACAGGATATCTCTTTTCGATTTCTTACCGGAGAATACGGTGGTATGGTTGCAGGATTATGAATTATGTAAAGAACGACTGGCTGATTGTGATGAGGACCTGCAGGCTTTTCTCCGGATGATGGAGGAACAGGGAGTGCTGACCCGGGAAGCGGACTCCGATAAAATAGAAAAGAAAAATGTTACAGCCGGTGATTTCATCGATCCCGATAGCCTGGAAGCAGAGCTTTCAAAAAGACATTTAGTGGAATTTGGCTATCAATCTCACCTGGCTGAATTTGAAATTGAATTTCATACAAAGGAACAACCTGCATTTAACAGGCAGTTCGATCTGCTGATAAGGGATCTTAAAAATTGGGAAGCAAAGAAATTCCAGCTCTACATTTTTGCCGAGAATCCCAAACAACTGGAACGACTGCAAAGTATTTTTGATGATCTGAAAGCAGAGATCGTTTTTAATCCTGTCGCGACTTCTATCCATGAAGGATTTATTGATGAGGACCAGAAGATCGTTTGTTATACGGATCACCAGGTATTCCAGCGCTATCATAAGTATAAAGTAAAACAGGCTTATAATAAGAATAAGGCCATCACGCTTCGTACACTTCGTGAATTGCAACCGGGAGATTTTGTTACCCATATCGATCATGGCGTCGGGATCTTCAGCGGTCTGCAAAAACTGGAAGTGAACGGGAGATTGCAGGAAGCCGTTCGCCTCATCTATAAAGACACAGATATTTTATACGTTAATATCAACAGTCTTCACAAGATCGCCAAATACACAGGGAAGGATGGCAGCGTACCCAAAGTAAATAAGCTGGGCAGCGATGTCTGGAACAAGCTCAAGGAAAAGACCAAGAGCAAGGTCAAGGAGATCGCTTTTGATCTGATCAAATTATATGCTAAAAGAAAAGCACAGATCGGGTTTCAGCATAGCCCGGATAATTATATGCAGACCGAACTGGAAGCTTCTTTTATTTACGAGGATACGCCCGACCAGAGCAAAGCCACGGCTGATGTAAAAAAAGACATGGAATCCCCATCGCCTATGGACAGGCTGGTCTGCGGTGATGTAGGCTTTGGCAAAACAGAAGTAGCGATCAGGGCGGCATTCAAAACAAATCTGGATGGAAAACAGGCAGCGATATTGGTTCCGACAACGATCCTTGCTTTCCAGCATTACCAGACCTTCAAAGAACGATTGAAAGATTTTCCCGTCACGGTGGATTATATCAATCGCTTTAAATCGGCCAAAGAGAAAAAGGAGACGATGAAAAAGCTGGAAGAAGGCAGGATCGATATCATCATCGGGACCCATGGTTTATTAGGGAAAGAAGTGAAGTTCAAAGATCTCGGCCTGCTGGTAGTGGATGAAGAACAAAAATTCGGCGTGGGCCATAAAGAAAAGATCAAGACATTGCGCACGGCAGTGGACTGCCTTACATTGACCGCGACACCTATCCCGCGAACATTACAGTTCTCGCTGATGGGTGCAAGAGACCTGAGCATCATGAACACACCACCACCTAACCGTCAGCCCATACAAACGGAAGTGCAGGTGTACAACGAAGATTTTATCCGCGAAGCGATCTATTTTGAAACGGAAAGGGGAGGGCAGGTATTCTTTATCTATAACCGGATCGCAGGTTTGGCAGAAATGGCGGCGATCATACAGGCATTATGTCCTGACCTGAGTATTGGCTATGCACACGGCCAGATGGAAGGTCATCACCTGGAAGAAAGAATATTGAATTTTATCGACAAAAAATATGATGTACTGATCTGTACCAATATCGTTGAGAGCGGTGTGGATATTCCCAATGTGAATACCATCATCGTCAACAATGCTCACCAGTTCGGGTTGAGCGATCTGCACCAGTTAAGAGGAAGAGTGGGAAGAAGTAATAAAAAGGCTTTTTGTTACCTGCTGGCGCCACCATTGAGTACATTGCCCAATGATTCGAAAAAAAGATTGCAGACGCTGGAACAGCACAGTGAACTGGGGAGCGGTTTCCAGATCGCCATGCGGGATCTTGACATCCGGGGCGCCGGTAATTTACTGGGAGGAGAACAAAGCGGTTTTATGGCGGAGATAGGTTTTGAAATGTACCAGAAGATACTCGATGAAGCGATCCGTGAATTAAAACGGACAGAGTTCAAAGAATTATTTAAAGAAGAAATTGCGAAGCAGGATGACTTTGTACAGGATTGCACCATCGATACCGACCTGGAGATACTGATACCGGA
>DASYLC010000072.1:0-7504 GCA_036009775.1 Chitinophagaceae bacterium | reverse complement strand
CGTGGGCTATAAAAGGCAGAGAATCTCTGAACGGCTTTAGCCGTTTCCTTAACTTAATGACATTGCCTACGGGACATTATTTTAAATCCCCGGATCATTCTACCAAAAAGCGTCCTGATGGGACGCAAGAATTTCAAACTGATCCACTACCTGGAAAAACTTAGTAATGGAGAGGAATTCTGCGGTTATCTTTTATCTCATGATATTACCATAGTTCTTTTAATCCCGGTGAAAAGCAGGAAGGCGGATGAATATTAGTTTTCATTAAGTTCTAAAGGCATTATTTTTGAGAAATGCAGGATATAAGATTGCCGGATGTCCTGATGCTTATTTTGGAGTATGGATAAGAAGGAATCAATCAATCTCAACACGTATTTCCCTGCGTTGGATGGCATACGTTTTTTAGCCGTCTTCATGGTGATGTTCAGCCATTGGGTTATTTACAGCCAACTAAAAGAAATCAATTCCGTCCTGGGAGCTACGGGTGTGAATATTTTTTTTACACTGAGTGGTTTTTTGATTAGCCGGATCCTTCTTGTCCAAAAGGTACAGTACCAGCAAAAAGGGCTGGCATTATTTCGTTCTTTCTATGCCCGCCGGGCATTACGGATATTCCCTCTTTATTACCTGGTGCTGTTGATAGGTCTGATCATCGCTATCCCGGGTGCAAGGGAAAGCTTTTTACGGCTTGCTTTTTTTGTCGTTAATATTCCGGGTAATAACTGGATCACGCCACCTGTGGGTATCTATAATCATTTTTGGTCGCTGGCTACGGAAGAACAGTTCTACATTTTTCTCCCCTTCCTGCTGATGGTGATCCCATCGAAATTCTTACAGCATTTTTTTTGGGGACTGATCGCCGTTGGGTTGCTCAGCAGGCTATATATCTATTCTACGGACCTGTCATTTTATCATAAGAGATGGGTGGTCTATACTGTTACACCCTGTTGTTTTGATAGTTTTGGATTGGGAGGGATCCTTGCATGGTATCTCTGTTTCCGGCCGTCTGCCCTGGAAAAAATATTCAGAGGTCACTGGTTTGCGATCATAAGCCTGCTATTGTTTTTGGGAGCAGGATCTTTAAAGATGAAAGAGGCAGAAAACCCCGTTGCCAACATGTTGTTACGGTTCAGTGGTTCTTTTTGGGCTTGCTGGATGATCGGCGGCATTGTCTGTAAAAAAATTCCGGGTTGGTTGAACCGTTTCTTTTTGCACCCTTTAGTAGTGTACCTGGGCAAGATCAGTTTTGGATTGTATGTGATCCACCCTTTTGTCTCATGGGGTATTGGCAGGTTACGCCTTTACTATCCTGATTTCCCGTTTTCAATCATGGTATACGCGATCATCTATGCATTGCTGACGATCCTGTTGGCTTCGCTTTCCTGGAAATATTTTGAAAAGCCACTCAACGCGTTGAAGCGAAGATTTCCTTACAAGGGAGAAGAGAAAAATTAGTTGTTGGTATCCGGCCGGTCTTTATCGTTATCCTTTGTTTTATTCTTATCAGTCTTTTCCTGTAATTTCTGTTCGTTCTTTTTTCCTCTCGGATCCATTAAAGGATCACCCACAGGGGCTTGCCCGTCCTGGAGTTTGAAGGTAAATACCTTGTCGATATGTATCCATTTCCCATTCTCCCATTTAAAGCCCTCCTGGTCACCATCGGGTATATAGGTCCACTTATTCTCATCATCATCATTCTCGGAAACAAGATGGTCCACCAGTATCATCTGGAGTTCATCGATATAATTTACCAGCACCCTGGCGCCTTTTTTAAATTCGATATTGAAGCGGTATTGTGTTTTTTTGGGAAGAGTGTCTTTTTCATAACTGAAGAAAGGGCCGCCAAACTGCGGTTCATTCTTTTCATTAAAGCTCATTACATCGATCCATTTCATACTGCTCATCGCACTATTATTGTCGAACCCGAATAGCGTATAATACGATTTCCCTTTATACTGTGTTTTGACGATATTATAATACATGGCGCCGATCCAGTTCAAACGGCTGCGGACCGAATCAAGGGGTTTATCTGTGAACTCTGAAAAGTCACGGAGTGGTGTAAGTTTTAAGGAACCATCCGGTGTGCGGAATTGGATAGCGCCGCGCTGGCGGGCATAATAATCATCATAGGCAATGACCCAGGTAAAGATCCTGAAAGAAGTGTCCGGAGAATATATTTTTGAGACTCCCAATAAGGAATCAAAAGGATAATAAAATGAATTTTTTACCTGCAATGCTCTTACCAGTACTTTAGTAAAAGTGCTGTCGGATACCATCCTGTCGGCCGTTAATGTATCGGTATTGAGGTAAAGAGAATATTCCTGCAGGGTATCTTCTTTGGCCCTGAGTTTTTTCATATCGGCAGAGCTGATCTTCTGTGAAAATGCTGTGGCTGAAAAAGCAACCAGCAGGAAGAACAGGGAAGAAGATTTTGTCAATATTTTTTTCACCAGGATCAGTTTGAATTCAGAAGGCTAAAGTTAAGTTTAATACAGATGCCCGAAGGGTTGAACGGGTTGCACCCTCAGACGGGGGTAGAACGTCAAAAGGAGCGTAAAATTTTGTAATAAGTTATAAAGCTTTGGCAAATTCCGCAAGCGAATCAAAGCGCAGGTCAATATCAGGGTGGGGGAAGGGTGTTTCGGGGTGGGTGGTGGCGACATAGACGGTATGCATGCCTGCATTCCTGCCAAATAGCATATCGCTGGGCTTATTCCCGATCACGATGGACCGGCTAAGATCGATCGAAGGAAAATCTTCCCTGGCATGGAAAGCCATTCCGGGATTGGGCTTGCGGTCCGGATGGTCCTTTTCGATGCTGGTACAATAGTATACTTTATCGATCCTGCCCCCGGCGTTCTGGATCTGTTTAAACATGTGCTGGTGAATACTGTCCAGGTCAGGCTCAGTCATCAATCCTTTCCCGACCCCCCGCTGGTTGGTCACGATGATGATCTTCCCGAAAACCTCGTTCAGCCGTTTAAATGCATCCTTCACCCCATCATAGAACCTGAACTCACGCCAGTTCAAAATATACCCGCCACTTTTTTCATGATTGATCACACCGTCTCGATCGATGAAAAGTGTCCAGCTTTTATCAATGTTTTTGATATCGATCGGTGTTCCGGCCAGTTCAGTTTGAGCCCGGGCGTAATCTTCGGGGATACCAATATCAATGAAGTAACCGTTCTGGACAGAACCAAATAGCCTGAACCGCTTGCTTTCCAGGTAATCTTTTTCAAAAGAGAAGACAGGAGGCCACTCATTCCCCAGGAAAGACATAAGGTTCAGCAAGTAGGTGCCGCCGTTGATATTTCCCTGTTCACAGAATTGTTTTTCCCGGAAATTCAGTACGAGCCCATTATCATCGGTCTCCACTACACCATAGCGGTCAAAATTCTGCAGGGGTTTCAATGCCAGTGTTGCTTCCGCGGCATTGGTATGATGCATTGCCTCCATTTGAGCAATATCGATCTTAAAAATGGTATCGCCGTTGGTGACGAGGACGTTCTCTTCCCCTGCTTTTTCACAGGCGAGTTTAATGGCACCACCGGTACCCAGCGGTTCCTCTTCGACAGAACATTCATAATCCAGCGTGGGAAATTGAGCCGCCAGCCAGTCTTCGATCAGCTCATGCTGGTAGCCAAGGGCGAAAATAAACCGTTGGATCCCCTGGCTTCTTAAATAATTGATCACATGAAAAAGAAAAGGTTGCCCGGCGACCGGGGCCATGCATTTAGGACCGGAAATGGTATCGCGAAGGCGTGTACCTAAACCGCCCGCGAGAATGATAGCTTCTTTGATCATTAAAGATGGGTAAGGTGTCTCCTCAGGTGTTTAGTGTGAAATACATTTCTTCTACTAACTGGCAAATAATATGACCGATCAGAATATGGCTCTCCTGTATACGCGGTGTATCATTGGAAGGGATATTGAGAAGGTGATCGCTCAACGGTTTCATTTCTCCGCCGGTGCTCCCGGTAAAAGCGATCGTTGCCATACCTTTTTCCCGGGCAACCCGGAATGCTTTAACAATATTGGCCGAGTTCCCCGAAGTGGAAAGCCCGATCAATACATCGCCCGGCTGACCGATCCCATCGATCATCCTTGAATAAACAACATCATAGCCATAATCATTAGCCACTGCGGTAAGATAGGAAGTATTACAATGCAGGGCTTCAGCGGGCAATGCTTTGCGTTCGGAATAAAACCGGCCGGAGAATTCTGCTGCGAGATGCTGTGCATCCGCGGCACTGCCACCATTACCGCAGAAATAAACTCTATTGCCTTTTTTAAAAGCGGCGGTAATGACCGAAACCACTTTTTCGATGGTCTCCAGGAGTTGTTCATCCTGTAAAACCTTCTCCTTGGTATCAATTGAGTCCCCGATTATCCTTTTTATCTTGTTATTCATCGTTGATCATTAATTAATGGCCTGGTTAGATCGTCCATGTCTTCAACCCATGGCCTACAAACTGGTAATTACGGTGACGGCCCCCAAAGTTCTCCAAACTTTTGATCACTTTATATTTTGTGTTTACAGGGCAATAAAAGATCATAAAACCTCCGCCACCCGCGCCGGATATTTTGCCGCCCGTGGCCCCGGCTTTTTTTGCTGTATTATAAATATCTTCCATCAGCGGGTTACTGATCCCTTCTGCCATTTTTCTTTTTTGTTGAAACCCAAAATCCAGGATCTCGCCAAACTCATTCAGCCGGCCCTTTAATAAGGCTTCTTTCATCATCTGTGCCTGCTGTTTCAACTGGTGCATAGCTTCGATAGACTTTTCTTTATTATCCGTTACATTTTTGCTTTGCTTCTTAATGATCTCGGCCGATTCGCGACTGGTAGAAGTATAGTATAAAAGTAAATTATTCTCTAACTCGAATAAATGCTGTTCTTTTACCCGCAACGGGTTTACTATTACTTTATCATCGGCGTAAAATTCCATGAAGTTGACACCGCCGAAAGTAGCTGCGTACTGGTCCTGTTTCCCGCCGGCAAGACCCAGGTCTTTCCGTTCTATTTCAAAAGCATAATGTGCCATGTCATATTCGCCCAATGGAAGACGGAGCATTTCTGCAAAAGCGCCGATGACAGATACTACTAATGTAGAAGATGTTCCCAGCCCCGATCCCGCGGGTGCGTCCACATACGTTGACAAATGAAAGCCCTGTTCCTTGATCCCATAATCTTTTTGAATACGATTATAAACTCCTTTCAGCAGGTCAAGCGTTCCATTAAGGGGCAGCTGATCCATACATTCAAATTCCTGCTTTTCATTCCTGTCAATAGCTTCCAGGATGATCTTATTTTCCGCTAAGGGTTCAATCGTTGCATTCGCATACAATGACAGGGTGGTATTTAAAACAGCACCGCCATACAGGTCGCTGTAAGGGCTTACATCGGTACCGCCCCCTGCTAACCCGATCCGTAGTGGTGCTTTGCTTCTGTAGATCATGACTGACCAGGTAATTTTTTTTGAACCCAAAGATATTCAGCAAATCCCATTACGTCCCACAAAACATTTCCCTGTACATGTCCCCTTTTTATCAATGACAGTATAGCTCTTAGCGGCATGGCAATTATATAGAACCAATTTCTCCTTGTTCTTCCTGCCAGGACAGCACAGTTTTTACTCTCAAAGATCTTTCTTAACTCTGCTACACTGTATATTCTTACATGGGTGGGGTCATCTTTGAAATTCAATGACCCTTTCATAGAAGGTAAGCGAAGACTTTTTTTACCGGGATACTCCACATAGAAATAGCCGCCTGGTTTCAGTTTGTTCACCAGCAGGGCAACCACTTCGTCCCCATTATATAGATGCTCTATAACATGCGCCATACAGATACCATCAAAGAAAGAATCCGGGATATGAGCGTAGTCCAATTTGGTAAGGTCGGTCTCATAAAATTCCGTCATGCAGGCGAAATCAGCTTCATTATTATTATAGTTTTTGTCGATATCGAGACCATAATAAGAGCAGTTGGGAAATAACCGCGTCAGACGACTGGCAGAATGATTGCCCGTACCTACATCAAGAAGAGCGAATGATTTTTGCCCAAATGCCCTGTAAATATGCCGGAACTTGAAATTGACAATGATTTTTATGTAGTGCAGTGGTGACATGACGATATCTATTTTTCGATCGAATCAGACAGTTGAAAAATTTGCTGTACAAAAACGGGCCATGAAAATAATTTCTTTTTTTCCCTGATATAAGGAATAAAATGATCGCCGCCTGTTTCAAAAAACTGCATTATCCCGGTTGCGATAGCGACAGGATCGGGCTCGGTAATGATCCCCGACTGGTTATGAGTTACCATTGAAGGTAATCCGCCCACATTTGTTACGACCATCGGCGTTTCAAAATGATAGGCCAGGGGAGTGACCCCGCTTTGAGTGGCATTGCGATAGGGCTGTATCACCACATCCGCTGCACAGAAGTAGTTCTTAACTTCGCTGTCCGGGATAAAACTTGTTCTTAGCAGCAGCTGATCTTTAATACCCAGTTTGCGAATTTGTTCATGGTAGGGTTTATCATCACCATAAAATTCACCGGCTACCAATAATTTTATCCCCGCATCCTTTATTCTTTTATCCGCCATCGCATCCAGTAACAGGTGAAGCCCTTTGTATTTACGGATAAAGCCAAAAAAGAGTATGATCTTTTCACCTTCCGGCAGACCGAGATGTTGCCTGGCTATTTCTTTTGGTACAACATCCCCAAAATTGTCATACAAGGGATGGGGAAGCAATATAGCCGTTTTCTCTTTCTCAAACTTCCTGAGATCATGCATTACTTTTTCACTCATAACAATAAAGGCCTCACAGGGTTTCAAAAAATAGCGAGTGAATACTTTATCGCCGGCCCTTTTCTCATGCGGAATTACATTATCGGCGATACAAATAACTTTTGAATGTTTATTTTTTTTGGCGATCCTCAGTATTGTTCCAAAAGCAGGTCCCATGAGTGGTAGCCAGAACCTGGTTATTATAATATCTGGTTTTAACTTTTTCAGGCGTCTCCCGATCCTGATCCAGTTGAATGGGTTGATGGAGTTGATAACACTATGGATGGTTATATTTTCCGGTGCAGCTTCGTCTGTGTACTGGCTCGTACCAGGAAACATAAAAGAAGGGTATTGGAGTGAAAAGGAATAAATCACACAATCGTGACCACTATCAATCAGTTCTTTTGCCAGCCTGTGATTAAAGGTAGTGATCCCGCCTCCTCTGAATGGATGTGCAGAGCCAATAATTACAACCTTTGCCATTACAGACCAGTTTTCTTTTCAATTAAATAAGAATTACGGTGAGGAGAATTTCTGGAGATTAATTCACCAATAAAGCCTGCCAGGAATAATTGCATCCCCACCACCAGCGAGGTAAGCGCCAGGTAAAACCCGGGCCGGTTGGTCAGTGCGAAATTGGAGTCGATGAATTTTGAAATGATCAGGTAAATGGAAATACCCAGTCCCACTAAAAAGAAAAAAGATC
>DASYLC010000071.1:0-8310 GCA_036009775.1 Chitinophagaceae bacterium | reverse complement strand
TCTGATAAATGGTCAGCAGCGGGAACAAATGAACGCTTATCAAAGGACAGACGGGTTGGACTGATCATGCATCCTGCCTTATCTTACCGTCTCAATTGAACATGATGAAAACATCTGCAAAGGCAGCGACCATATTTATTTTTTTCTTCTTCTTGTTTTTTAATGGGGTACAGGTCTATCTCATCTCACAACGCATTGCCGGTGCAAAAGCGAAGTTCAATACGGCTTGTACGAATGCGTTGCTCTCAACGCTGTTTCAATACAATAAAATAAAAGGAACGGATACTGCCGTAACACCAAAGAATGCATTGATTACCTACACGCTGAACGAGATGGCTGTAAATCGTATTGATTCGCAAAATATAGCTGTGACCGCTCCAACATCCAGGCTTTATGCAATCAGAGTGAATCCGGCATCGATTGAAGCGATTATAAACAGACCGAAATCTCTTACATTAGAGCTGACTTTTTTTGGCAAACTTTACCAGAAAGCACTTGATTCTGTTAAGGTCCATTCTGAATTCCGACTTGATACGTTTCCGATACCATTCAGAACAGGAAACAGCAGGTTAGACATGCTTGAACGGATCAATCAGGCATGGGCCCTGGAAAGAACAAAAGAATATCCTTATTCTACCAGTCCCCAGCGCATATTTTTTTATCCAACCGCTTTGATCTTTGCCGAGCTTAAATGGGACTACAGCTTTTTTATAAAGGACCTGGCCTGGCCAATGCTGGCATTCTTTTTCATCCTGCTCATCAGCAATATTGCACTGGTGTTTGTATATAAAACCATCCGGAGGCAAAAAAGAATCAATGAAATGAAGACCGACTTCATCAATAATATTACGCATGAAATGAAAACGCCGATCACGATCACATCGGCAGGCCTGGAAGCCCTGGAACATCATATAACTCCGACAGAGCGTACGAACTTTTACCTGAGTACAAGCAAAAGACAGTTGCGAGTACTCAATGACTTCATCGAAAGGATTTTGGATGCAGCCCTTCAGGATATTCCGGATTTCACTTTGAAAAAAGAAAAAATAGACCTGCATGCTCTTTTCGCTGATCTTTTACAAAGTCAGTCTGTTCTTCAGGGAAAGTCTGTCAACTTCCAATTAACCGGTGAAGGTCCCGCTTTTATACACGGCGACCGGCTCCATTTGGAAACTGCCTTTCATAACATAATAGACAATGCCATCAAATATTCCAATGGTTCTGTCGGAATTCATATTGATATTGCAGAAAACAACAGGGACTGTACCATCAGGATCCGGGACAATGGAATGGGAATACCACCGCAGTACATTAAACACTTATTTGAAAAATTCTTCCGGGTACCCCAGGGAGATGCCCAGAGGATAAAAGGATTCGGACTAGGCTTATACTATGTGAATAACATTATTAAAAAACATGCAGGCCATATCAACGTGCAGTCGAAGCTGGAAGCAGGAACTGAATTTATCATCACACTACCAAAAACACATGATACCGATCTTATTGATAGAAGACCAGGTTGAGCTTTGCCAGATATTAAAAGATACGCTTGCCCTGTATGGGTTTGATGTCACGTATGCACACAATGGAGACGAAGGCTACAACAAATTCATTTCCCTGGATCCGGCGATCGTCATCATTGATATCATGATGCCCGGCAGTGATGGCTTCAGTGCAGTTAAGAAGATCAGGAAGGTTAATAAGGATATTCCCATCATCATGCTGACCGCCAAATCGCTGACAGAAGACCTGGTTAAAGCATTTGATCTGGGCTGCAATGACTTTATCAGGAAGCCTTTTATGATGGAAGAATTGATAGCAAGAATAAAGTCCTTCGCCAAAGTATCAGGCAATACTGCACGTGACACACATAATATGTACAGATTGGGAAGCTTCACCTTAAACGCATCTACCCATGAGCTGGCAAATGATTTAAACCAGTTTAAACTATCCTACAAGGAAGTGGAATTGCTAAAAAGACTTTGTGAAGCGAAGTCAACCGTTGTCGACCGGCAGGTACTCTTAACAGAACTATGGGGTAGTGATAATGTGTTCAACAGCAAAACGATGAATGTATATATAAACAGGTTGCGGAATTATTTGGGTAGTGATAAGTCGGTGGAGATCCTTACCATTAGAGGGTTTGGTTATAAACTTATTGAACGGAATTACTGATCAGGGCTTTATCGCAAACACGCGAAGGAACGCGAAGATTCATTTCAATTTTTCAAACTTTTTATTTTTTTTGATATTCAGAACTCTGCTTCACGAAACCTTGCGTCTTTGTGCCTTTGCGGTTAAGTGCCGACTGAATGGTCCAAACAAAAAAAGGCCACTTCTCAGCAGCCTTTCGATAACTAATGTATTTTTAAATCAACCTTTCTTTTGCATATTCCGCCCCATCTCCTCGTAAGCAGCATAAACAGCTTTAATTTGCTCGGCTGACAGGACCTCACTGTATTTCTTTTCTTTAAGAGCTTTTAATTCTGCAAGTTTAGCGCTACGGTCAGCGTCATTAAGACCTGCTAAGGTGGTTGCTGCCTGGTTGCGGATCTCAAAATTGATCTCAATAACCTTTTCTGCCTGCGCCTGGGTCAGCCCGGCTTTTTCTACCAGCATTGGCGCTTGTTTTTCTTTTGCCTCCTTTAGCATAGCGGCCTGTTGTTCCGGAGTAAACTGCGGAGCTGGCTGCTGCTTAGCTGATTGATTCGAAGGTGAAGGACCGCTTTGCGCATTTGCGGTAGTTGAGATGATTGCACAAGAGATTAAACTCAGAAATAATAACTTTTTCATAATTTAAAAATTTAGAAGTTTGAAGTTATTCTGATTCTATATTAACGAATATTAAATAATATTAACGGGTATAGCCGGCGCATAAAGAGCGGAAAAATACATCAACCTGCGTAGCCAACAACTGTTGTAAACCGCCAGGCTCTTTTGGCAGAATTATGGGGCAGCGACAATGTGTTCAATAGCAAAACCATGAATGTTTATATCAACAGGTTGCGCAACTCTCTGGATAGCGACAAGTCCGTAGAGATCCTGACCATCAGGGCTATAGATATAAGCTGATCGAAAGAAATAGCTAATGGGTTCGGCTGACGACCGCAAAGACCAGGAATTTTGAATTATCTCTGGGTCTTTTGAGCCGGAGATCTCACGAAGGACAGGTGCAAGACCATGCCTTCCAGCAATAAATCTCGTCAAAAAAGAAAAATCACGCCAAAGATTGGAGCAAAAATATTACGCCAAAATGAGTTGTGCCGGGCAAAGCGATTAAATTTGGCGCAATAATTGGCACGATTACAAAAAACGGCGCGATTATGAGAACCAAATACGGCTCATCCCCCATAGTGCTTCAAAGCAAGATCTTTTTGATGATAAAAGAAAAGGGCGGGGAAGGTATGTCGGTCGACGAAATTGATAAAGTACTTACGGAATATATCCCGCGGCGAACACTTCAGCGACGATTATCGGAAATGCACCAGTGGGACTGGATAATCAAAAAAGGCGAGGCACGTGCCACCCGCTATTATCTCAATACCGCCGAAAACGCAGCACTTAACGATAATGCGGAAGATGGATCGGCGCGATCCATACAAACGAAAGAACAAGGCCGGCCTGTTAGTTATCACCGGCGGTTTTTGGAGGAATATGAGCCTCAAAAAACAAGTTATCTTTCGGATGAAGACAAGGAAAACTTAGCTGCAATTGGAAAGACCGGTAACCCGGGTCAGCCTGGCGCCACTTATGCAAAACTTATATTTCCCCGTTTTTTAGCAGACCTTACTTACAATTCATGCAGATTGGAAGGCAATCCATATTCCTTACCTGAAGTTCAACAACTGATCAAATTGGATGACACGCCCGGTGATAAGACGGTTAAAGAAACACAAATGATCGTCAATCATAAGCAGGCGATAGAATTTTTAGTTTTTGCTGAAGAAGAACTTGCATTAAACAGGCATACGCTAACCAATCTGCACGCCATATTATCCGACAACTTATTGCCTGATCCAGCATTGTACGGCAGGTTGCGATCGATGCCTTTAAAACCGGAGCTGTCTGTATATACACCGCCCGACAACCCCCGGCTTATTGAGGAAATGTTCGGAATGATCCTGGAAAAAGCCACACAGATTGAAGATACTTTTGAACAGTCTTTTTTTCTGATGGTTCATCTGCCTTACCTGCAGCCATTCGACCATGTCAATGACCAGGTTTCACGGTTGGCCATGAATATTCCGTTTATTAAAAACAATCTTTCACCTGTTTCGTTTGCGGGGGTATCTGTTGACAGTTATAACAAGGGCTTGTCAGAAGTGTATAAAACAAATCGCTTTGCATTGCTCAGGGATGTTTTTATTGCCGCCTATAAGAGATCCGCCCAACTCTATGCAGACTTTCAACTACCGCCAGGTGATCCTGCTCTTTTTAAGATAAAGTACCGGGAGCAATTCCGAAAATTGGTTTCACGGGTAGTAACGGGTGCGTTTACCCGGGAACAGGCGTCGGTATTGATCAAAGAAAAGTCATTGGACATAGAAGAGAAAGACAGGCCGAAATTCATCGAATATGCGGATACAGAACTTCTTTGTCTTCACGAAGGGAATTTTGGGAGATTTCGGATCCGGCCGGAAGAATTCAAAGTGTGGAAAGAGCAGGTAGAAAATGATCCGGAAAGTAAAGGATGAGGAGTATTTGGAGCAGCAGGATCGGAGAACGCTTGTTTAAAGTTTAAAACTGTCTTCTGTAAGATTTTTAGTTCCTCTATGTTCAAAGCAAGCTCTGATATATTATTGAAGAGGCCGGCATTCGGAAATAATCTATAAAAATTCTGTAGTAAAACACTACAGCTTACTTTCATTTTGTTTCAAAAGAATGGAAAAAGCTTTTGAAGTCAGTTCGACAGAATTTTTCGCACCAAATTTCTCTTTCAGGTTTTTCTTGTGGGTAATGACAGTTGTTTCACTTATGAAAAGCTTTCTTGCTATTTCTTTAGCACATAACCCTGTGATCATTAACTGCATCACTTCTTCCTCTCTCCGCGTAAGGGTCGGGATATCGTTTTTTTCATTATCTGCGGGCCCCAAAGCTCTTCCTATTGTGTTCTTTACTTCTATTTCCGGCCCGGGAGGCATAATGTTCCTGACAAGATCAGGGAAGTTATCATACAAAAAATGAATAAAATATAAGAGCCGGTCATTTTGACTTTCCAGTGATTCAATACGCTGCTCCAGCAATTTGATCGACTCATTATTCTTTATATAATACAGGTTATTCTTATCGTTTAGTTCCGAAGTGATATTTGAGTACTTCGAAGGAGGATGTACTTTATCCTTCCCGTTAAGATTTTTACCCGACTCTTTCTGGAGAGCTGATTGGATCTGTTCCAGCAAGGCTGACTTTTCAGTGAACATACATGGTAGTATTAGAATACTCTAATGAAATTCTTACTAATTAAGCGCCTTATCCGGAGATTTCATTTGGGGTGAGATAACATGCAGGCTCGCCATGCATTCTAAAATAGGAAAAAAAACTAAAAAAGAAACGACTCCACATAAAATACTCATAAATGAGGATACGCTTTGGTATCCGTGGTATATAAAGGGGTAAACTACCTAAGTGAAAATCATTAGAAATGAGGATTGTCTTCACTTGCGGGGTAGATTAGTTTTGAGAGATATCTGATTTTGTTGAATGAAATCAAAAGAGCCATGAGTTTTGGATGAAGAGTTTATCAAACACGAAAATCAAAATGGGGAACAAGACTCAATTGGATTCACAGGATAAACTAAAAGATCTTGAAAATAATGAATACAGCATAAAGGAATTCGCCGGCGATCAAAAAGAAAAACAGGATGAGATTTCGAAGGAAATTACCAGGTGCCTTCGGATTCAAAATAAGAAACTACTGGAGCAGGTTGCTTTTCTAAAACAACGTTTGAAAACGGATGGTGCAGATAAGACCGAGATCAATGCCAGGCTGAATTACCTGGTCAAGCTGAATCATGACCTGTCTGAGGCGTTAGGAAGTTGCAATAAATGCTGGGGCGAAGACCCTGGTTGCGCTGATTGTTCCGGTAACGGATCTCCGGGATGGAGAACAGTTAATAAGCGATTGTTTTATTTATATGTGTTGCCGACCCTCGAACGACTGTATGGGGGGAGTAAATGAAGAGATGACGAAGAAATAAGTTTATTAAATTAATAACTGATAAGGTGATTGACGAAGCTATCTTATTGTTGAAGTCGGAGCTGCAGTCTTATATTCTGATCAAAGACGCCTCCGTTAATGTAACGGTAAATAATATTGGCTTGTTCGAAACAAGCAAGGGTGATAGTCTCGATAATAGTATTGTTATCAGCGTCGTGAATATCGAAGAGGAAGCTACATTAAAAAACAGGCCAGCTGTTCGGAGACCTTTTGCAAGTACAGCCATTTACCGTAATCCGCCTGTCTGCCTGAACCTGTTTGTTTTATTTACATGCAATTATTCGGGAACGGATTATCCTTTCGCATTAAGGCGTTTGTCCTATGTTATAAAATTTCTCAATGGCAGAAGTTCCTTTTCATCGGCATCATCCGTTGCAGGCAGTGGCACTTTGGGAATGGAAGAGATAACAGATCTCCGGTTTACTATGGAAATGGTGAAACTTTCTTTTGAACAGGTCAATCATCTGTGGGGTTCATTGGGTGGAAGGCAAATACCTTTTGTCGTCTACAAACTTTGCCTGGTCGAATTGACGGATAACAGTATGATCCGCGAAGAACCTCTTATCGAGGAAATTGATACAATTCTCTTAAACAAAACCCGGAACTGAGTATGCCTGTAATTTATAAAACATTGGCAGAGGTCCGGTTGCTTCATGAATACTATCTTATGGATAGTGATGGCAGCTCTTTTTTTGATAGTACAGATCCTGTGCTTCAGCAGGAGTTCCTGTTAAAACGGTTTGAAAAAGATATTCCCTCTATCAATGAGCACCTTGACTATGTGTTACCGGCTTCCGGTTCCTTGCACCGCCCATCTCCATTTGTTATTGTAATTCCGTCTTATACAGGATTCCGGATCCTGACCCCCGTTATTGAAAAAAAGAATACAGATGGTACAATAGTTTATACTCCCCGGCATACTTTACCAAATTCGATCTCTATCCGGATGAATGCGAAAACTCCCGGGCTGAACGGGATCACTAACCTCCGCATGCAGAGAAATATTTCATCGGCGTTATACTTTTCAAATTATGATCTGGCCACGGAAAAGTCGTTTCCATTTCTTTCCGCCGGCCCCGGGCCGCATGTCCCCGGTTCTGCCTATGAGCAGGGCGAACTTGCGGCATTCGGAACCAACGACATACGACAGTTCTTTATGACCGATCTCGGTTTTCAGTGGCGATCCGTCACGGGTAATGGATTTGTCAGTGAAAATGACAGGATGCTGTTGCCGCTAAAATTTACCTATCACTTTAATACGGATAATATTACTACTGCACGTTTCCATTTAAAAAGCAGTAATGGCAGTCCTGTTAAGACGGTTGAGTTTTCATCCACAACACCTGCAAAGAACTGCATGGTTGATTTTAGTTCGGCCCCGGTAAAAACAACGGATTCCCAAGGGATCCCTGCTGAACTTGTTTACTTGCTTGAGGTGGAGGCAAACGATGGCTATTCACAATCGCACCGGCTCATTTTTCTTGAAGACAGCGTTGACTTTGGCGATACATGGGGAATGATGAACCTGCAGCTAACAGCTACTAATTCAGATTTTTCAATACTGGATAATGAAGGTTATCTCAAGACCAGGAAAAATGCAGGCGGTTATACTGTTGGCACGCCGGTTTTTGATATCCGCTTAAAAAGCAAATTCACCTACTGGAGATATACTAATAACCGGAGGAGAAAACTGGGTGTTAGCGGGCTAACAAGAGATTTCCTGGATGATACAGACCGTGCAGGCCGGCTGGTAAGCAAAAGCCCGAAAGAACTTACGTATTTACCGGGTTTGTTTAAGAAGCCAGCCGGGAATGATTTCCAGCATTTGCCAAATCCCGTTCGTAACGGAATGTTCCTGAATGAAAACGGAAGAATCTATTCGGATATCATCGTACCCGAATCGTCTTTATTTCCTGTCAGACCTTAAACTAAAATTGACAATCATTTTTAAAATATAATATATGGCAGATTACAAAACCCCCGGCGTCTTTATCGAGGAAATTACCAAACTTCCTCCTTCTATTGCAGCGGTCGAAACAGCTATTCCGGCCTTTATCGGTTACACGGAAAAGGCGATGCTTAAAGAGCCAAAC
>DASYLC010000070.1:0-10918 GCA_036009775.1 Chitinophagaceae bacterium | reverse complement strand
TTTTTTTGCTCAATAGCGAACAGAACGTACAACAGTGCGACGCAAGGGACGATGATAGTAGTACTGGAGCCGGGCAAATAACAAACTGCTTAATCAATAAGTGACCGGGAACCCTCCTTCGGAGGGCAGGCAGGCTTCCCTGATGATTTACACGTACCCAAACCCGAATAACCATCTACTCTCCAAAAAGAAATCGGCTGCAATGTTGTTTCTACTAAAAAAAGAGTAGTTTTACGCAAGAACCGGTCCCGTATCCCGATAATCCTGAGCTAAGCGAAGGGTCGGAAGGGACAACCCTGATTAAACTAACTCGCTAAACTGATCATCCATGTCCACCCAACAGCAGATCAAAGTAGCTATCGCCGATGACCATAAGATTTTCCGTGATGGCATCCGTATGGCACTGAAAGACAAAGAGTATCTGAAGATCCTCTGGGAGGCCGAAGACGGCAAAGACCTCCAGCACAAACTCCAGCTCAAACTTCCCGATGTGATCCTGATGGATATCCGGATGCCCGAAGTGGACGGCATCAACGCTATCAGCCTGATCCGCAAAGAATACGAGGCCCTGAAGATCATTGTACTCACCATGTACGACGACCAGGAAATGATCACCAAGATGATGGAAATGGGCGCCAATGCCTACCTGACCAAGACCACCGACCCCGAAGAGATCTACCAGGCCATCCTGACCTGCATGAACGACGATTTCTATTTCAATGAACTGGTGAATAAAGCCGTACTGCTGAAATTGCAGCATAAAAAAACGGTACGTCAATTCTATCCCAACCCTGTCAAACTTTCGGAGAAAGAGATCAGGATCCTGAAACTGATCGCCGAGGATAAGACCACAGAGGAAATATCCAAAGAGGTTTTCCTGAGCCCGCGTACCATCGAGACCATCCGCCAGAATATGAAACAGAAAGTGGGAGCCAAGACCATCGCGGGACTGGTGATGTATGCGATGCGGAATAAGCTGCTGGAGTAGGGGGAGGGAGGCGTGAGACGTGAATCGTGAGGCGTGTCTGCTCCGGGAAATTCACCAGCGTATAATTATCTCAATAAATACGGATGTCGAATATCAACGATAACTTTTTTGACGGTCATTACAAGGATATCTGGAAGTCCATGATCCCGGATGACCTGACCGTAAAGGAAGTGGATTTTATGCTTCCTTATTTCAACCTGCAAGCCGGAAGTAAAGTGCTGGACCTGATGTGCGGTTATGGCCGGCATTCAATAGCATTGGCAAGAAAAGGAATGTTTGTCACAGCCATCGATAATCTTGGTGCTTATACCGGCGAGATCAGCGAAACAGCGGAAAAAGAACAGTTGCCATTGAAAGTAGTTACTGCGGACGTGATGAATTATACCATCGACGACCAATCCGACCTGGCGATCTGTATGGGGAACAGCCTTAATTTCTTTGACGCGGCCGATACAACCAAATTGTTATCCAATGTTTCAGCCCACCTGCAAAAAGGCGGCCACTTACTGATCAACACCTGGTCCATCGCAGAGATCGCCATAAAGAATTTTAACGCAAAGAGCTGGAGTACGATCGGGGATCTTAAATTCCTGACCGATTCCGCTTTTCTTTTTCAACCCAACCGTATTGAAACGGTCAGCACCATCATTTCCCCCGATGGTAAAACAGAGACCAAAACGGGTATCGATTATATTTTCTCCCTGAATGAAATGGAATCAATGCTGAATTCAGCCGGGCTGGCACTCAAAGAAATATATAGTATACCGGGGAGGAAGAAATTCTTCCTGGGTGAGCCGAGGGCGTATATTATTGCACAAAAGATGTAATATTCTGACAAGTTATCCCGGCTCCCGGGGTAATGCAATCAGCCTGTCAACTAAAAGATAAAAACTGATAGATAATAGTTAATGAAACTTTGTTCAGATGGGTACAAAGATTCTATGAGAAACTAACTATCATCTTTATCTATCAGGTATTATCTAAAAACAAACCCCGGCGTTATGAGGACCGGGGTTAAACGTTACTGTTATGAAAAGAAAAAGTTTAGTAAGATTGCTTCATTCGGATGGTTTAATGGTCAATGGTTTTTGGTCAATCGGTTTTTGTTCTTTCTAAAGGTATTGGATTTACAAACGGGGCTTTGGTTTTCAAATTCATTTTCGCTGAATGCGAGGCGGAAAAAGAGAAAGTTGACTGGCCGGTGTAGTGTCTCCCGATAAAGATCGGGTTGGTTTTTCTAAGGATTCTTGGAAATTCTTTCTGGACGGTTATGGACTTGGATGAGTAGGAATAGACAGTTCATCCGTGTCAATCAACTTTCTGAGACAAAAGTATATCCACATGCATATGTTAACAAGAGCATAACTGCCCTATTTAAAATATTCGGTTTTTACTGTAACTATCGTAAAATCTCCAAAATGGTCACGTACTATTTCGTTCATTATCCACAGTAGTGGTACTTTCCGCAAATACGAAATCAAGTAGTTTTCCTATGGTATATGTTACGGGATTTTTCCATCTTGCAGTCTGATTTATACCAACAGTTTTTTTTAACAATAATCCTAGAAATGAAAAACCCTGAAACCAACTCCGTAATTAAAGTAGCGATCGCCGACGACCATGCACTCTTCCGCACCGGCGTGAAAACATCGCTGCAAAGCCGCAAAGACATACAAATGGTGGCCGAAGCTGAGAATGGAATGCAGCTTTTGAACCTGCTCCGCCATATCCAGCCCGATGTAGTATTACTGGATATCCAGATGCCCATTATGGATGGGTTAACTACGTTACCGGAGATAAAGAAATTATATCCCAATGTAAAAGTGATCATGCTTTCTATGCACAATGATCATTCAGTCATCTCCAAGATGATGGAGATAGGCGCCAATTCCTACCTGACCAAGGAATCGGGATCGGAAATGATCTACGAAGCCGTGAAAGCGGTATATGAAAATGACTTCTTCTTTAATGAACTCACGAATAAAGCATTGCTGAGCGGCCTGCGTACCAAACGTACGTCCGAATCATCCATGCCGCAGGATGTACAACTAACCGATAAGGAAGTGACCATCCTGAAACTGATGTGTGATGAGAAAAGCACCAAGGAGATCGCCGACATCGTGGACCTTAGTCCAAGGACAGTGGAAGCGATCCGTGACAAACTGAAAACAAAGACAGGTACCAAATCAATGGCGGGCCTGGTGATGTATGCCGTAAAAGCCGGGCTGGTAGAACAAGCATAATTAATCAATGGCAAGTATATGAACCATTCCCGCCGATTTGGGCGGGAGTGGTTTTTTTTGCTTTGCTGCGCCCGCAAAGACGTTCGCTGCGACCAGGACCAACCAAAAGATATCTGCGAGATTCACGTGAGATCAAATTGATCGACTCCCTTTTTTTACTTACTTTGAATGAATGAGCAGCATTTGTTTCAATGGTAAAATAATGCCGGCGGATGAACCGGTCTTACTGGCCTCCAACCGTGGCTATCGCTATGGTGACGGGTTATTTGAAACGATAAAGGTTTCCAAAGGACAGATCCTGTTTGCCGGGGATCATTTTGAACGGTTGTTTGACGGTCTCTCGCTGCTCCGTTTTGAAATACCGGCCCTGTTCACCAAAGAAAAACTCATTCCTGAGATCCTGCGGCTTTGCGAAAAGAACGGTTGCGAAGAACTGGCCAGGATCAGGTTGTCCGTATCCCGGGGGTATGGGGGTTTGTATGATACCGACCGCAGACTCAACTGGCTGATCGAATGCTGGGCACTGAACAATTCTGTCAATAAACTAAATGAGAACGGGCTGATCACCGGTATTTACCCGGATGCACGGAAAAGCTGCGATCCATTCAGTAACCTGAAGTCCGCCAATTTTCTTCCCTATTCGATGGCGGCACAGTATGCAAAAGAGAATAAATGGAACGATTGCCTGGTATTGAACACTAACGGTACTATCACCGATTCGACGATCGCCAATGTTTTTATTATAAAAGAGGGAATTATTTTCACGCCGGCATTGACGGAGGGCTGTATCGCAGGGATCATGCGGAAGAATATACTTGGTTGGCTGCGCCGGAAAGGATATACCATTACTGAAACAGCCCTTTCTGTCCGGGATATTGAAAATGCGGATGAACTGTTTCTTACCAATGCCATCAATGGTATACGCTGGGTGGCCCGTTGCGGGGAAAGCTCCTATACCCATACAAAGACACAGGAAATTCATACAGGTTTCGCCAAAACAATTCCACCCGAGCTTCATGAGACCCACTGTTAACATCTTCTGGTTTCGCCGTGATCTTCGTTTACACGATAATGCCGGACTTTTCCATGCATTAAAAGATGGCAACCCGGTCCTCCCGGTTTTTATTTTCGACCGGAATATTCTGGATGAACTGGCCTCAGGCTCCCATGGAGAGGACAGAATCGACAGGAGAGTGGAATTCATCCATTTAGCGTTAGAGGATATACAAAAGCAACTGGTTAAAATGGGATCCTCAATGGATACCCGCTATGGAATGCCAATCGATATTTATAAAGAACTGCTGGATGAATACCAGGTTGAAAAAGTTTTTACCAATCATGACTACGAACCGTACGCCAAAGAAAGAGATGCGGCGATTGAGAAATTATTAAAAGAACAGGATGTGTCCTTCCATACATTCAAGGACCAGGTGATACTGGAGAAAGATGAAGTACTGAAAGATGACGGGAAACCCTACACGGTCTTTACACCCTATTCTAAAAAATGGAAAACGGTACTGACCGGCTTTCATCTGAAATCATATTCCAATAAAAGCTATTTCAGCAATTTTTATAAACAACCGGAACGAAAGCTGATTTCACTAAAAGAAATGAATTTTGAAGCGACCGGTCTGCCTTTCCCCGGTAAGGAATGGAACGGAACGATCATCCGGAATTATAAGGAACAACGGGAGATTCCTTCCATAGAAGGTACATCAAGACTTAGCGTACACCTTCGTTTTGGTACGATCAGTATCCGTTCCCTGGCCGGTGAAGCGGGTGGATACAATGAGACTTTTTTGAATGAACTGATCTGGCGGGATTTTTACCAGATGATCCTCTGGCATTTTCCACAGGTGCCTGGCCAATCGTTCAAACCGGAATATGATAACATTAACTGGCGGAATAATGAAAAAGAATTTGAAACCTGGTGTAATGGTCAAACCGGTTACCCGATCGTGGATGCCGGGATGCGGGAATTAAATACAACCGGCTTTATGCATAACAGGGTACGGATGATCACGGCTTCTTTTCTCACCAAACATTTATTGGTGGATTGGAGATGGGGCGAAGCCTATTTTGCAAAGAAATTACTGGACTACGATCTTGCAGCTAATAACGGCGGCTGGCAATGGGCGGCAGGCAGCGGTTGTGACGCCGCACCTTATTTCAGGATATTTAATCCTTACCTGCAAACGAAAAAATTTGATCCGGAGTTCAAATACATCCGCAAATGGGTACCTGAGCTGGAAGAGTTTTCTTATCCCCAACCTATAGTGGAACATGAAACCGCGAGAAAACGTTGCCTGGAAGTTTACGCGGCGGCTTTAAAGAAATAGCACATCTTCATCACCGGCTTCTTCCAGGTTGTTTATTTCCAGGAATACTTCATGCAGATCTTCAATGGCTGCTTGTCCTTCATCACCCAGGTCAAGGCTATAATTATTTACATACAGGTCTATATGCTGCCGCATGACGTCCTCGCTCATTTCCTGTGAATGCTGTTTGACATAATCCGTGATAAGAGGGTAGCTGGCGAAAGCAAATTCAAGGCTCTTGCGGATCAGTTCATTTATTTTCAGGGCCATGCTTCTTTTGATGGACTGATTGATAGCAATCCCGCCCAGCGGAACAGGCAGTTCCATTTTTTCTTCCCAGTATTCACCGAGGTCCTTTACTTTATATAGCCCTTTTTGCTGGTAAGTGAAACGATTCTCATGAATGATCACACCTAGGTCAACTTCCTTGTTCAGCAACGCATCTTCTATCGCAGAGAAGAGCATGAATTTTTTATCAAGGGCGCCGGGGTAAGCAAAGCTGAAAAGAAGATTAGCCGTAGTGTGGATGCCCGGTAAAGCCACAGAGGACTGGTTGATCTCTTCTGTTGAGAACTCGATGGCGCTGTCCGAGATCAGCAGGGGTCCGGCCCCTTTTCCGAGTGCGGCTCCTGCATTCAGTAAAGTGTAGTTTTCCAATGACCGGAAAAAAGCCGGGAAGCTGAGCTTGGTGATATCCAGCTTACCTTCCAATGCCCACTGGTTAAGGGTTTCCACATCGGCCAGGACCGCTTCAAATTCGAATTCCCCGGTATCGATCTTTTTATTGACGAGAGCGTCAAATATAAAGGTATCGTTGGGACAGGGTGAAAAGCCAAGTGTCAGTTTCAAGGGTTAATATATTTATTGGTTAATCGCTGCATGTTATTTTGCCAAGTCCTCAACAATCGTGCATAGTTCCTTGTTCAGGTTGATGATCGATTCTTTCATATTCCAGTTCTTCTTATTCCTTTCGGCAATATAATTGGACACGCTTCTTATTTGAATAAAAGGGATCTTTTCCATCAAACAAACATAATGCAGGGCAGCTCCTTCCATGGATTCAACCACGGGATCAAATCGTTCTTTATAGAATGCCAGTTTTTGTCTGGAAGTGGTGATCTCGTTGACAGAGATGGCTTTGACCTTTTTCAGCCGGGTCTTTTTCAATAACTCACCTTTATTGACCAGCCAGCCTTTGGAAAAAGGGTATTGGTTCTCTGGCAGCAATTTAAGGTCGAACAGGGTTTTCAGTTGACCGAGCTCTATCACACTCTGGTCGCCGATCGCTTCCTGTTTGATGGCCAATACTGAACCCAGGGGAGTATTCGTATCGAAACAACCGCCTACACCGGCCTGTATCACTATTTCCGGGCGTTTGAGGCCGAATTGCCTGGTAAGGGAATAAGTGGTTGCCGTAAGACCAATACCTGTTATAAGTATATCTATATTGGCCGCGATCTTTTTGGCCCGGTATAGTTCCAGGAAAGGGTTTATCTCGATCACGGTGGCCGCTACTACAAGGCAATTCATAAAACGATTGTTGTGGCTGCAAGGTAGGTTAAAATGAACTGATTGATTTAATGTTTAACCGCAAAGGCGCAATGACGCTGGGTTTCGCCAAGAGAACTCTTTTCGTTTCTTCGCGTCTTCGTGTCTTAGCGGTTAAACATTTATAAGACCTGTTTTCATTACCTTTGCCGTCCGCCTGCCGGATGGCTGGTTTCATTATTCCCTCCGCCCAATGCTGTGAGGGAACTAAAAGTAAAGCATGGTTTACTTAACAAGATCAGAGCACTTCAACGCCGCACACAAACTCTACAACCCGGCCTGGAGCTACGAAAAGAATGAAGAGGTTTTTGGTAAATGCGCCAATGAGAACTGGCATGGGCATAACTATGAACTGCTGGTCACCGTAAAAGGACAACCTGATCCCGATACCGGCTTTGTCTTTGATGTAAAAAGGCTGAGCGATATCATCAAAGAACATGTGATCGAAAAGATCGACCACCGGAACCTGAACGTGGACGTTGATTTTATGAAAGACAAAATGTGCAGTACGGAAAACCTGTCCATTGCGATCTGGCATGAACTGCTGCCCCATTTACCGGCGGGAGTGCAATTGCATTGTATCAAATTGTATGAGACACCACGGATCTTTGTCGAATACTTTGGAGAATAAATTAATGGCGCACCAGTAAACCTTTTCGTGGCTGCAGTCGTTATAAAACATTCAGGACCATGAGTAAAAAAGTTGCCGTTTTCCGGAGAGAGCATTTTAACGCGGCCCACCGGTTGTTCAACCCGGACTGGGATGATAAGACCAATGAACAGGTCTTTGGAAAATGTGCATTACCGCATTACCATGGTCACAATTATGAGCTGGAAATAAAAGTGGTAGGTAAGCCCAGCAAGCAAACAGGTTATGTTATGGATATGAAAGAGCTGGGCGACCTGGTCAAAAAAGAGATCCACTCACGGTTCGATCATAAGAACCTGAACCTGGACACCAAAGAATTCAAAGACCTGAACCCGACGGCGGAGAATATCGCTATCGTTATCTACAAACTCTTGCGCCCGCATATTGACAAGAAACTGGATATGCAGGTGAGATTATATGAGACGCCGAGGAATTTTGTTGAATACCCTGTTGAATAATGTGAGAATGTTGGAGCACCAGGGAAACAGATAAACAACGACAAAATATAGTTTCATAGGTAAGGGAATGATGGGTTTTCATTTTCACATTTTTCACACTTTCACATTTAAACAATGGCATACAAAAGAACCGAACATTACGATGAGAAAGCAACTGCCGGGTTGATGAACAGCTATAAGAATGTGCTTGACATGCTCGGAGAAAATTCAGAAAGAGAAGGATTGGTCAAAACACCCGAACGCCTCGCCAAAGCCATGCAGTACCTTACCCAGGGTTACCAGCTCGATGCGCATGCGATCATTAATTCCGCGAAATTCCATGAACCGATCAGTGAGATGATCGTGGTAAAAGATATTGAAGTGTACAGTATGTGCGAACACCATATGCTGCCTTTTTTTGGAAAAGCGCATGTCGCTTATATCCCGAACGGATGGATCACCGGCCTGAGTAAGGTCGCCCGGGTAGTAGATGTATATGCCCGGCGTTTGCAGGTGCAGGAACGGCTTACGGTGGAGATCATGAATGCGATCAAGGAAACGCTGAACCCGCTGGGTGTGGCTGTAGTAATAGAGGCCAAGCACTTGTGTATGATGATGCGGGGCGTTCAGAAACAAAACTCTTCGACCACTACATCGGCCTTTGACGGGGAATTCCAGAAGAATTCGAGCCGGAGTGAGTTCCTGAAACTAATCACCGCGGATTTACATTAAGGATTATATTTGCACCACAGGAAAGTTTGGTTGGTTTTCAATCAAACTTTTTTTATTGGCGGGTGTAAAATCTTAATTTATACCGGGTAACACCTGCAAAAAAAGTAATAAATAATAACAGATGAAACATGCATTTGTATTTCCGGGACAGGGCTCACAAACACCGGGAATGGGGAAGGAACATTACGAGACCAGCGCTTTTGCCAAAAAATTATTTGAGCAGGCCAATGAAGTGCTGGGTTTTCGTATTTCCGATATCATGTTCAACGGTACCGAAGCCGATCTGAAACAGACCAACGTTACACAACCAGCTGTTTTTCTTCATTCGATCATCGCTTATAAAAGTATTGACCAGGGTACTGTTTCGGGTACACCGGATATGGTAGCCGGGCATTCACTGGGTGAATTCTCTGCTCTTGTCGCGAACGGCACCCTGAGTTTTGATGACGCATTATCGCTTGTTTCCATCCGGGCCAAAGCGATGCAGAAAGCCTGCGATACCGTGCCGTCCACGATGGCAGCCGTATTGAATCTTGCTGATGAAAAAGTGGAAGCTATTTGCGTGGAAGTGCAGAAGGAAACAGGCGAAGTGGTGGTACCTGCTAATTATAATTGTCCCGGTCAGCTGGTGATCAGCGGCACCGTAAAAGGGATCGATATCGCCTGTGAAAGAATGAAAGCCGCCGGCGCTAAAAGAGCGATGGTATTGCCGGTGGGAGGCGCTTTTCACTCACCCTTGATGGCGCCGGCCAAAGAAGAGCTGGCAGCCGCCATAGAAGCCACGAAATTTCATAACCCGACTTGTGCCGTATACCAGAATGTAGTGGCACGTGCCGTGATGGATAAAGAAGAGATCAAACAGAACCTTATCGATCAGCTTACCGGCGCGGTGAAATGGTCGCAATCAGTACACGCGATGATCGCCGACGGGGCGTCCAAATTCACCGAAGCCGGACCCGGGAAAGTATTACAGGGACTGGTGATGAAGATCAATAAAGAAATGGTAGTGGATGGCGTGAGTTAGTTTATAGTTTTTGGTTGTTCTTTATCAAAGATTTCGCCGGGTATCATAGAGCATGATCCAGTATAGAGTCTAAATTTCCCATGAAAAGAGCAATGAATAAATGCAGCTGAATGGCAAAGCTGATAAAATAGTGTTTTACTAAAATAAGCATGCCCCGGAATACCGGGGCATTGCTGTTTGCATGAAAAAGGACGAGCCTGTTTCGTTGACCTGTATTTATTGCCGGATAAGTTGAAGTGAGATCATTTCGCCATTCCTGGCAAGCTGGACCAGGTAAATTCCTTTGCTGAGATGACCGATCTTCAATTCTTCGATATCGTGCCGGATCATCTTTTGAATTTGTACCCCCCCGGTTATATCCACCACCCGGATATACTCATACCCGGTTGCTCCTTTAACAAATACAAAATCGCTGGCGGGGTTGGGTTGAAGTGATACAAGCCCGATCTTGCTGAAGTTCACGCTGATGATCTTGCTGTAGGAATAACTTCCATCCCCGTTCACCATCTTCAGCCGGTAATAATTATTTCCGTTAGCTGGTTGTATATCCACTGTGTTGTATTGTTCCCTTCCACCCGTATTGCGGGCAATACTGGATGTGCAGGAGCTGAAAACAGTGCCGTTATTGCTCTTTTCCACTTCATAGTGCGAAAAGTTCTGCTCGTTCTCTACTGTCCATAACAGGCACACATCATTGTTGCATTTGGAACCAGCAAAAGAAAGTAAACCCACAGGCAGTATACTGAATGTGTTCTTTGCAAAAAAGAAAGTGGAGAAGGAAGTGATATTGGTTGATAATACATAGCCGTATTCATACAGTTCTGTGGTTGTAGTCTGTTTGGCAGCATCGGTTGTCAGTACCCCGCCACAGGATTGGCTATTTTTAAATATAGCTACATCGTTGATAGTGATGTAACGGGGGCAGAACCAAACATGCATAGTAGGTCACAGTCCTGTATTCCTCTCTTTTAATTATAAA
>DASYLC010000069.1:0-4239 GCA_036009775.1 Chitinophagaceae bacterium | reverse complement strand
ATACCAGCCAATCTTATGTTGCCAATGCGGATGAGAATAACCTGACCTATCAATTTACCCTGGCATACAGGATCAATAAGCGTATTAACGCTTTTGCAACTTACTCCACCAGCTTTAAGCCAGTAGGTGTTAATGTGGCTGGTCTCCCAACCGTAAACGGCCAGGCAGCGATCGACCTGGCAGTAATAAAACCCGAGGATGTAAAGAATATAGAAATTGGTATTAAGACCAGCCCGGTTGACAACTTCACATTGAATCTGACATTTCATAATACCAACATCAAAAATTACCAGACAAATGTGCAATCACCTGAGTTAGGTGTTAATCGTGGCTATATCGCCAATGCCGAAGAGGTAAATGTAAAAGGTCTTGAAGTTGATGCAAATATTAAAGCTAATAGTCATTTTTCCTTCCAGGGAGCCCTGGCCTATACTGATGCCAGGTATGTGAAGTTTACCAATGCCCCGCTTCCCCTTGAAGAAACAGGTTTGACAGAAAATGGGGTGCAGAAAGCATTTAAAGATATTTCAGGTGGCGAACTTCCGGGTATTTCCAAATGGGCAGGATCAGCAGGCGTTGAGTTTACTACAGCAGCAGCCTTTTTAGGTAAAGCCGGAAAATTCTTCGTAGCAACAGATGGCTATTACCGTTCTTCTTTCTCTTCCAGTCCATCTCCATCAGCCTACCTGAATATAGATGGCTATATCCTGGTAAATGGAAGGCTGGGTTTCAGGGCCACCAATGGTCTTTCACTTTTTATATGGGGACGCAACCTGTTCGATCAAGATTATTATGAGCAACTGTTACCAGCCGGCGGAAATGCCGGGCATTATGCGGGAGTATTGGGAGACCTCAGGACATTGGGTGTAACGGTACGATACTCATTTTAAAAAACTGTTGATTTATTAAATAAATAAAATTCATGTTATTAACCCTTTTTCATATTAGCAAACCTGCCTGGCCGGTAAGCAGGCAATCGTTAGAGAAACGGCATCCCTGTTCCCGGGGACGCCTCTTTTTAATTGTTATGCCTGTGTTTCCTCACCCGATCCCGGAAAACGAGTGACCATAAAAAAATAATACAATGTCAGTTAACAAAAAAACGATACCACTCAACGGGTTTCAGCCGGTCTTACTCGAACAGGAACGGCTTCATCTCCTCATTGTGGGTGGAGGTGATGAAGCATTGAAACAATTGCAGGCATTGCGAAAACCCGTTTCCATGAAATCAGTGACCGTAGTGGGATCTGAGTTAGAGAAGGGTGTAAAAGAATTTGCCGGCGTATATTCCAATTTTATTGTTTTGGAGAAAGAATTTTCGATCGATGACCTGCAGGAAAAGAACCTGGTCATTGCAGCTACCAACGATGTGCTGCTGGATGAAAAAGTAAGATACGAAGCCTCTTTGCGAAATATCCTGGTTCATTCTGCAACAAGACCGGGACAGAGCGATTTCTTTATTATGAACGGGGACCTGTCGCCGTATAGCAACAGAGTGCCGGACAGGAGTATTGTTCCTGCAGGAAATCCGGAAAAAAAATGGAAAAGAATAGCGACCTGGCTGGTTATTGTCTTTGGGTTGATGATTACCGGTCATTTGATCCTCTCTGCCTTACCGATACCGGCTGTTCAGGAACTGATCGGTGAGATCAAACCCTATTTTGATCAGCAATTTCTGTTCTTTATACTCGCGGGGTTTGCAGCACAAATGGTGGATGGGGTTCTAAGCATGGGATACGGTGTTACTTCCGCAACCTGCCTGATGTCATTTGGGATCAGTCCTGTTTCTGTAAGCGCGGCGATCCACACCTCGGAAATCTTTACTACCGGGATATCAGGTTATAGTCATTATAAGTTTGGTAATGTCAATAAGAAATTATTTCGTCACTTACTGGTACCCGGTGTTCTCGGAGCAATTGCAGGCGCTATTCTCCTTGTTTTTCTCGGGGAGAAAGCAGGAAAATGGCTGATGCCTGTTATCGCACTCTATGCTATGTTCCTCGGACTTAAGATCCTCGTAAAAGCTTTTCGAAAAAACAAACCCGGTCCGAAAGTAAAACGGATTGGCTGGTTGGCCGGTGCCGGTGGATTTTTAGATTCTTTTGGCGGAGGTGGCTGGGGACCGATCGTTACAAGCACACTGATCTCCAAAGGAAGGAACCCGAAATACACTATTGGTTCAGTAAGTCTCACCGAATTCTTTGTGACACTGGCCAGCGCTACCACTTTCTTTATCATGGTGGGGGTTCACCATTGGAATATTGTTTTAGGACTGATCATTGGTGGTTCGATAGCGGCGCCGATCGCGGCAAGACTGACAGGCCGGTTACCCAAAAAAACCATGATGATCGCTGTGGGGATCATGGTGATGATCTGGTGCGCAAGGATGATCATAAAAAGTTTTTTCTGATATATAAATAACCATTATGGATATACTACGCATTACAACAGCCGGCAGCGTCGATGACGGTAAAAGCACATTGATCGGGCGTCTTTTATATGATACCCGCAGTATCACCAAAGATAAACTGGAAGCAATTGAAGCAACCAGTAAACGAAAAGGTCTCGACTTTACAGATCTGTCGCTGCTGACGGATGGGCTGATCGCCGAAAGAGAACAGGGCATTACGATCGACGTGGCACATATTTATTTTTCTACCCCGAACCGGAAATACATCATTGCCGACTCGCCCGGGCATGTGGAATACACCCGCAATATGATCACCGGTTCCAGTAATGCCAGCGTATCGCTGATACTGATCGACGCAAGAAAAGGAGTGATCGAACAAACAAAAAGGCATTTTTATATAGCCTCTTTACTCCGGATCAAACAGGTAGTTGTTTGTGTCAATAAAATGGACCTGGCAGGTTACGACCAGGCAATTTTTGAAACAATAAAAAAGGATTTTAAGGTCATCGTTGCCAAAGTGGGTTTTGAGGGACAGCAGATCAAATTCATATCCCTGGTTGCAAGAGACGGAGATAATATTGTTTTCGCATCTGCCCGCATGCCCTGGTACAAAGAGGAAACATTGCTGGAGTTCCTGGAAAATATTTCTGTTACAGCGGATGTTGAAAATGCCCCGGCGAGATTCCCTGTGCAGTATGTTGTTCGTCCGCACAGCGATGAATTCCATGATTTCCGTGGTTATGCAGGTAAAGTGGAAAGTGGTTCGTTTAAAAAAGGAGAAGAAGTGGTCGTATTACCCTCGCTCCGGAGCTCAAAAATAAAAACTATCCATGTGTACAATGAAGAGAAGGAAGAAGTGCAGGCAAAAGAAAGCGTCGTGATCACACTGGAAGAAGATGTGGATATAAGCCGTGGCAATATGCTTGTGAAGTGTGCCAATGGTTTTAAACAGCTGAGTGAACTAACCGCAACCATTTGCTGGATGGATGAGTCACCCGGTACGGAAGGAAAGGTATATTTCCTGCAACATGGCCCCAACCGTGTGAAAGCGAAACTGACAACAGTAGGCCCTATCCTGGATATCAACAGTCTCGAAAACAACAACAGTAAAAATGCTTTCCAGCTGAATGATATCGGGGATATCGGTATAAAACTGGCAAAGCCGGTCTTTGCTGACCTGTATAACAACAACCCGGCAAACGGAAGCTTTATTCTTGTTGATGAATTCAGTAACAATACTGTTGCCGTTGGGTTTGTCCGCTAGCTTGTCCTGTTTTACCGGCCGGAATTTGAAAAATTTAGCTGATATTTGAAGGGATTGCTGCTTTTTTATCATCTTCCGGAAAATTATCTTAAACATGGATAATCACAGTTCACGCGGGCTGCAGCAATTTAAAAACAATGTAGGGATCAAGTTCCAGCTGTACAACAGCCTTTTCACTTCATTACCTTTTCACCGGATAGAAAAAACCGGCATCCTTTTGTCCTTACTTTCCAATAATTGCGAGGAAGGCTATAAAAAGAAACAAAGCCCTGTTGAGATCATTGAAGAATTTTTCAACAAACACACTATTTACACAAAGGAGAATGAACGGAACGACCTGCTCTTTCGTTTTGTACAATATGTGGAACGGCAGGTGGTATTGTTTGATGCGCTGGAAGATGCTGCTTTCCGGCAGGTGAACGACCTCAATGGCGTGGGAACATTGAAGCAATTGGAATCTTCGGTCATACAGGAGGATAAAGAAAAAGAGCTGGCCAGGAAGCTTACGGATTTTGGAATACGACTGGTATTGACAGCTCATCCGACACAGTTTTACCCGGGCTCT
>DASYLC010000068.1:0-2886 GCA_036009775.1 Chitinophagaceae bacterium | reverse complement strand
TATTTTCCCCGGTTCAACAAAGCACTTTCGGGCGTGATATTCCGGCAATCCTCACCGCTTGTATTACAATGGCTGTTAAGCATCCTTGCCTGGATGTTATTCTATATTCTTATTGAACACAAGGGCCCGCGGCAACTCGCTATCAGCAATACCATGCGGACTTTGTTTGGCGTTGTAGGTATTTTTGCCTGGGCCTTTGCCAGTACCAGCAATGCCATGGTGAGCAATATCATCGGGCAAGGCAAAAAAGATAAGGTGATCTATGTGATCAATAAGATCATGAAATTAAGTATACTCTTTACGTTATCACTCTGCCTGATCATCAATCTTCTTCCCGGCATCTTCCTGAGTATTTATTCAAAGGATCCCACATTTGTCACGGACTCAATACCGGTCCTTCGTACTGTGACCATTGGGATAGCATTGATGTCGATTGCTACCGTCTGGCTGAATGCGGTCACGGGGACAGCAAATACAAAGATCAACCTCGCTATCGAGATCGTGACCATCGGTCTTTACTGCATTTATATCTGGCTTGTTTTAAACGTGTTCGATCTCGGCCTGATCTGGGCATGGGCCTCGGAGATATTATACTGGGGAGTGCTTTTTATACTATCGTTTTTTTATATCCGCAGCGGCAGATGGAAGAAGAAAGTTATCTGAGGGCTTACTTGACAGTATGGACCGGTTAATATTCTTTCGAATACCGGACTCCTACTGTACCGTTGAATCGTGCAATAGGAGGTTGTAATTTAGTGATCTCAATGCTGACCCTTTTTATGATGGGAAAAGAAGCATGCATCAGTTCGGTCATTTCCATCACAAATGTTTCCAGCAACTCACGGGGCTTTTGCATTTCCGTTTTCAGCAACGCATACATACTGGCATAATTTACCGTCTCCTGTAGACCAGTGATCGTCCCTGCAGCGGGAGTATATCCAACAGACAGGTTTACTTCAAATTCATTTCCTGTCCTTTTCTCTTCTTCATACAGTCCATGAAAAGCAAAGAACCTTAGTTGTTTCAACTCTATTGTAATAAGATCATTCATGATCGCATTGACTTATTTGAACTATCTGACCCATTTGACCTATATGACTTATATGACCAATCTGACCTTCTTCTTCTCAATGCACTCCCTTCGCACTTAAATACCTTTCCGCATCCAGGGCCGCCATACAACCACTTCCCGCAGCTGTGACAGCCTGCCGGTATATTTTATCCTGGACATCGCCCGATGCAAAAACACCTTCGATATTTGTTTTAGATGTCCCCGGGATGGTCTTGATATAACCTGCTTCATCCATGTCCAGCCAGCCTTTAAATATATCTGAGTTGGGCTGATGACCAATGGCCACAAAGAAACCGCTGACAGGTATATCCTGCTTTTCTCCTGTTTTATTGTTTTTGATCCTTACTGCATCTACTTTTTTATCTCCCAGTACTTCTTCGGTAGCGGTATTCCAGTACACTTTTATATTAGCGGTGTTCAATACCCTTTCCTGCATCACTTTACTGGCCCGCATCGCATCTTTCCGGATGAACATATGTACGGTTGTACAAAGTTTGGACAGGTACAATGCTTCCTCTGCCGCTGTATCACCCGCGCCGACGATCGCTACTTCCTTACCGCGAAAAAAGAAACCGTCGCAGACCGCACAGGCGCTTACACCAAAACCATTCAACCGTTGTTCGCTTTCAAGACCCAGCCATTTGGCAGAAGCCCCCGTGGCGATGATCACAGCATCCGCTTCCACCCATTTTTCTTCATCGATCTGTACTTTATAAGGTTGTGATAAAAAATCAACTTTTGTCGCCAGCCCATAACGGATATCCGCACCCATTCTTGCCGCCTGCTTTTCAAAATGAACCATCATTTCCGGTCCCTGTACACCATCGGCATAGCCGGGATAGTTCTCTACTTCAGTGGTAATGGTAAGTTGCCCCCCGGGTTGGATGCCCTGGTACAATACAGGCTTCATGTTAGCCCTTGCAGCGTAAATGGCGGCGGTGTAGCCAGCGGGTCCGGAACCGATGATCAAACAACTCATTCTTTCTGTTTCCATTCAATAGTATTTTATGCTAAGCTTATACAAACGATAGCGGTAAAATTAATAGTAAATTGTCAAGGCACCGGATCGAAAAGATCGTTGTGGGGAAAGGATCCTCTACTGTGGAATAATAATCGTACGGAACTGTGCTGCATAACCACCAAAATAACCTAATCCACCGCCCCTGATATTACTGACCACTTTTGTGGGAGAAGCAAAGGGATTGCCGGTATTTGAATATGCATATTCCATGGTCCTCCAGAAATCAAAACAGGCTTTATCGATATTACAGATCTTCAGGGTGACTGTATCGCCTTTGTCAAAATAGCTGTAACCAGAAGGTGCACCCACATTCCTGTCTACTCCCCTTTCCACCTGCACCTCGAAACTGCTCCCGTCGATCACCTGGTCATCATAAACAGAAATAAATCCCGGGAAGAACGGCTCGTTGTTGCGTTGTGTAAAATACCGGGTATAGTCCCCAAATCCAGGCGGATCATAAGCTCTGAGCATTACGGCTACTTTTCCGGCGTCATTGCCGGGAGGCGCCGGTTTCCAGAATAACGAATCGATCCTCCTGGTAATATCGGGTATGGTCGTTACCGCTGTATATTCCTTTCCTTCTGCAACGATCCTCAGGGAATATTCTTTGTTCAATTCGCCGGTAAATGATGTTGCAGGAGCCGCCGGGTCGTTGGAATAATAATAGAAATTAAATCCCCCTCCAAGCGGAACGGCGAATTCTTTCAGTTTGTGTGTCAATGTTCCATTCGAAACATAAACCTCGGCATTACGGACAAAACTGCCGGATAAGGAAGCCAGGTCGATCTGTGAA
>DASYLC010000067.1:0-4470 GCA_036009775.1 Chitinophagaceae bacterium | reverse complement strand
GATCCGGGGACTTTAAATCCGTATGAGCATGGAGAATGTTTTGTGACGGAGGATGGGGCTGAGACGGATCTGGACCTTGGTCACTACGAGCGGTTCTTAAATATATTTACTTCCCAGGCCAATAATGTGACGACGGGAAAGATCTACCAGACGGTGATCAATAAGGAGAGGGAGGGCGCATATCTTGGGAAGACGGTCCAGGTTGTTCCTCATATCACGGATGAGATCAAGAGGCGGATGTTGTTGTTGGGAGCTGGTAACAAATACGATATTATCATTACGGAGCTGGGCGGTACGGTCGGTGACATCGAGTCCCTGCCTTTTATAGAGGCGGTGCGTCAGCTGCAATGGGAGATGCCGGAGGAGGATTGCCTGGTGATCCATCTTACGCTGATCCCTTATCTGAAAGCGGCCAAGGAGCTGAAAACAAAGCCTACGCAGCATAGCGTCAGATTACTAAGCCAGGAGGGGGTTCATCCCGATATCATTGTTTGCCGGACGGAAAAACCACTGATGCCTGAACTCCGGCGTAAGATCGCCCTGTTCTGTAATGTAAAAGTGGAAGCCGTGATCGAAGCAGCCGATGCACCCACCATTTATGAAGTGCCGCTGCTGATGATGCGGGAGAAACTGGATGTGATCTGCATGAAAAAATTACAGATCGCCAATACCAATGAACCCGAGCTGGGAAAATGGAAAGAGTTCCTTGATAAATTAAAATATCCCAAAAGCAAAGTAGCGATCGGTTTGATCGGTAAATACCTCGAATTGCAGGATGCTTATAAATCCATCCTCGAATCCTTTATACATGCCGGCGCTATGAATGAGTGCCAGGTACAGGTCATCAATATACACAGCGAATTCATCACCGATGATAATGTGGCGGAGAAACTCACGGGACTGGACGGGTTATTAGTAGCCCCCGGTTTTGGCCACCGTGGTGTAGAAGGAAAGATCGTAGCTGTGAAGTATGCAAGAGAGAACGGGTTACCTTTTTTCGGTATTTGCCTGGGGATGCAGATGGCGGCGATCGAGTTTGCACGAAATGTGCTGGGATTAAAAGAAGCGCATTCTACGGAAATGAACCCCGAAACAAAAGAGCCGGTCATCGACCTGATGGAGGAGCAGAAGAAAGTGACGGCGAAAGGGGGTACGATGCGGTTAGGCTCTTATCCCTGTGATATCAAAGAAGGGTCGCTTGCTTCACGTATCTATGGCAAAGCGCAGATACAGGAACGACACAGGCATCGCTGGGAATTCAATAACAGGTACCTTGAACAATTTGAAAATGCGGGTATGGTCGCCAGCGGAAAGAACCCGGGTACCGATCTTGTTGAGATCATTGAGCTTGCCCGTCATCCTTTTTTCATTGGCGTGCAGTATCACCCGGAATTAAAAAGCACCGTGGAAAATCCACAGCCCGTTTTTGTTCATTTTATAAAAGCGGCCAAAGCTTATTCTGAAAAGAAGACAGAGGTGAAGAACCCGCTGTTGCAGAGTGAAATGATATAGAAGTTTATTGTTTATAGTTTATGGTTTATAGTTGGGTGGCTGATATTACCCCGATACATTAAAGCCTGGTTCTGCGTATAATTGCCTCCTTAAGGCGGCTTCACTTTAACCATTCTATTGCGGTATTACCGTCCTGGGGCAGCCGACTGGCGCCAAAATGGGTTAATATGCATTTTACCGCTGTTTGCCCGGGTTTACAGGAGAAAATCAACGAAGTAGCAGGGTCTGGCAGAACCAAAAACCATAAACCAAAAACCATAAACTTAAACCCGCTATCTTTGCCCACTCCAAAAAAATGAAAGAATGAAGTTTGATCGTAACACCGTCATCGGTTTCGTAGTATTGGCGGGATTGTTCTTCGGCTATTTTTATTTCACCAATAAACAGCAGTCGGAAAACAGGAAAAAGGTAGCGGCGGAAAACGCTGTTAAACAAGCAAAAGAAGATTCAGCCCGGGCCGTTTCGGCAAAAATAGATTCAGCAGGCCTGCAGAAAACCGATTCTGTTATAAAAAAAGAGATCGCCGGTATTTTCCAGGATACGATCCCGGGAACTGAAAAGACGGTGGTCCTCGAAAATGAACTGATCAAAGTAACCTTCACATCCAAAGGCGGGCAGCCGAAAAAAGTAGAGCTGAAGAAATTCAGGGGACAGGACAGCAATCTTCTCCGCCTTGCCTCTACAGATTTTGATAAGATCAGTTACGCCGTTAATACCGGCGCGGGACCTAACCAGGGAGCCGCTGAAACCAGTGACCTGTTCTTCTCTGATATCAGGATCGATTCATCCTCGAAAGACGGTATCAAGACCGTTTCTTTTACACGTAAGGCCAGTGCCAACGACAGCAGCGGTGCTTATATTACGCATGAGTTTACCCTGAAGCCCGATGACTATATGATGGATTTCAATGTAAAGATCAACAGGGCGGATAAATTACTACAGGGCGGTACGATGAACCTTTCCTGGCAGTATGCTGCAGCACAACAGGAATCTGATATATCGTATGAAAAACAAAACACACAGGTCGGCTATGTAAACGATGGCAGTTTTGACTACCATACGATCGGCCGTAAAAGCAATAAGAGTAAGAACTTTGATGAGGCGGTAAGCTGGATCGGTGTAAGACAGCGATTCTTCTTTACAGCACTTGTTGCAAAAGATAATTTTACGTCGGGCAAAATGGCATGGGAGATTCCGGATGACAGTGCCAGGACAGTTGTAAAGTCCACTGCCATTATGAAACTCCAGGTCAAGTCCGGCTCTCCTTCCACCGTTCCGTTCAGTATTTATTACGGACCTTCTGATTATCATATCCTCAAGAAATACGATAGGAAATTTGAAAAGCTGATCAACCTGGGCCAGGGGATCTATTCATTTGTGCGTCCGATCAATAAATTCCTGATCCTTCCCATTTTTGATTTTCTGAAAGGTCTTGCCGGGAACATGGGATTAGCGATCGCCCTGCTTACCATCTTTATCAAACTGATCACTTCCCCGCTATTGTATAAAAGTTATCTCAGTGGTGCGAAGATGAAAGTGCTGCGCCCCGAGATCGCCAAACTGAAAGAAAAACATGGTGCTGACCGCCAGGCAATGAGCATGGACCAGATGAAAATGTTCAGGGAGGCCGGAGTGAATCCATTGGGTGGTTGTTTACCGGCCCTGCTGCAAATACCGATATTCTTTGCCCTCTTCAGTTTGTTTAACGCGGATGTGGGATTGCGGGGTGCTGAATTCCTTTGGTCGAGCGACCTGTCGGCTTATGATGCCCCGATCAAATTCGGTGCGCATATCCCTTTGCTGGGAAGTCACCTGAGTTTGTTCAATATCACAGCTGTTATTACCAGTTTCCTGATCTCGATGTACAGCATGAGCATGACACCAGACCAGAGCAACCCGGTGATGAAATACCTGCCGTATATCTTCCCGGTATTCCTGTTGTTCTTCTTTAACAGGCTTCCTTCGGCCCTGACATGGTATTATACCGTTTCCAATATCGTCACCCTCATACTTCAGTACGTGATCCAGAACTATATCATCGACCATGATAAGATACTGGCAAAAATGGAACAGAACCGCAAAAAGCCAAAGACCAAATCAAAATGGCAGGAGCGGATGGAACAAATGCAGGAACAGCAGAAAAAGATGAAAGAAATGCAGCAAAAGAACAGACGCTGATCCATCGTGTCATTCTGAGCTCTGAGCTAGTCGAAGAGTCTAAGGATGACGTTTGACGATTCGTTAAAATACTCTTAAGAAGAACCGGGTTTAGCCTTAAGCAGCCCGGTTCTTTCATTTACGCAACTTATTGGTTAATTTGGCACGTCTTTTACATAGTAATAGCTAATAAAATGAAACAGATAACTTCCATATTGACCATGTTTTTCTTGCTGGCCGTTTCCGCGGTTATGGCACAAAGCGGAACACCCCGGAAACTGACCGAAGCCACGATCTCTTATGATATCGTGATCAATACCGGTAATGCCAAGCCACAGGTGGCAGACCTCCTGGATGGAGCTACCAGTGTGATCTACCTGAAGGGTAGTTCCAGCCGCTCGGAGATGGTAAGTTCGCTGGGCTCACAGGCTACTATCGTGGATGGTAAATCCGGCAATGTGGCTATCCTGAAAGAATACGGCGATCAGCGTTATATGATCAGGCTGACACCTGACAACTGGAAGCAATCGAATAAAAAATACGAAGGCGTTACGTTCACGTACAATGAAGAATATAAAACGATCAATGGTTATAACTGTCAGAAAGCGATAGGCAAGCTGTCGGACGGTACTACGTTCACCGTGTATTTTACAAAGGACCTGGTGCCTGTTAACAGGGATTTCCAGTATGCGAACAAGAACCTGCCTGGCCTGGCGATGCAATACGAGGCAGCGATGGGGAATATGATGGTTACCTATACGGTATCGAATATCAATTTCAACCCGGTACCGCAGGCAAAAC